>CANGAW010000040.1 GCA_947451925.1 Burkholderiales bacterium
AAACCGGGCAGGTGCAGGAAATGTCGCCAACGGTACGGAAGCGCACCATTTGCGTTTCAACCACTTCGCCTTCTTTCGGTGGCGTAAGGGGTGTCAGCGGTACCAAGAGGCCGTTGCGTGGAATGACTTCCCGTTCGTGGGCGAAGTAGATCGGTGGCAGTTCGAGTTTTTCGCGGGCGATGTATTGCCACACGTCGAGTTCGGTCCAGTTTGAAATCGGGAACACGCGCATGTTCTCGCCCGGGTGCACACGGGTGTTATACAAATCCCAGAGTTCTGGTCGTTGTGCTTTCGGATTCCATTGGCCGAATTCATCGCGGAAGGAAAAAATTCGTTCTTTCGCCCGCGCTTTTTCTTCATCACGGCGTGCGCCGCCAATGCAGGCGTCAAACTTGTGCTCGGCAATGGTTTCCAACAGCGTCACCGCTTGAGCCGCATTACGCGAATCCGTTTGCGGATTGCGCAAGCGCACCGTGCCGCGTTTGATCGAGTCTTCGACCGAGCCGACGATCAGCCGCTCGCCCAGTTCGGCGACGCGCTTGTCACGGAAGGTGATCACTTCAGCAAAATTATGACCGGTGTCGATATGCACCAGCGGGAAGGGAAATTTACCTGGGCGGAAAGCTTTTTCAGCAATGCGCAACAAGACGACCGAGTCTTTGCCGCCGGAGAAAAGCAGGGCCGGATTGCTGCACTCGGCAGCGACCTCGCGCATGATGTGTATGGCTTCGGATTCCAGCCAGTCCAGATGACGGTTGCTGGCCGCATCGGCAAATAATTGTTCTACTGCAGTATTCATGATGATGTCTTGTTGATGATGTTCTGATCGAAGTCGATAGGATGTTCAGGCAGGTTTGATACGGATGAGTTTGCCATCCACCACATGCAGACCGCATTCTTTGCTATCCGGGTTTTCCCACCACCAGCGACCGGCGCGTACATCTTCGCCAGGCTCAATGGCGCGGGTGCAGGGCTCACAGCCTATTGATGGGAAACCTTTATCGTGCAAGGGATTATAGGGCACGCCGTGGCTGCGAATGTAATGCCAGACATCTTCTTCCGACCAATCCGCCAGCGGATTAAATTTGCTCATGTTGTGCGCAGCGTCGTCTTCCTGCACAGCGAGTTCGTTGCGGGTAGTGGACTGCGCACGGCGCTGGCCGGTCACCCACGCTTTGTTGCCGGCTAATGCGCGGTTCAGCGGTTCGACTTTGCGGATGCGGCAGCATTCTTTACGCATCTCTACGCTGTCATAAAACGCATTGAGACCATGTTGCGCCACATAGCTGTCAACGGCAGCAGTCTCCGGTTTGAAGGGCGTCACGGTATATCCGTAGGTTTCTTTGATCCGGTCCAGCATGCCCAGTGTTTCCGCATGCAGGCGACCGGTTTCCAGCGTGAAGATCTGAATCGGTAAGGCCGCGCGCAAAATCAGGTCCGTTAGCACCATGTCTTCAGCGGCCAGACTGGAAGCAAATACTGCGGGCGAAAAATCAGCCGCAATCCGCACCAAGGTGGCATTGGTGTCGCGGACTAAGGTATCGAAGGCGCTCTGCATTACAGATCCTGCGCAGAAGGGCGCGCAGCGCGACGAAACATCGGGGTTTTCTGGTCCCACGAAGTCTGATACACATCCGAAAAATCGGAGAGTCCTTTTAACGCATCCTGAATGCTGCGGTCAGGCCGCGTAGCAAACGCATTGAAGCCGACACGCTGCAGATAAAACAGCTGGTCGCGCAGCACGTCGCCAATGGCACGCAGCTCGCCGGTAAAATTCAGGCGGGTGCGCAGATTAAAGGCAATCGAATAACCGCGTCCGTCCGAAAACACCGGAAAATCCACTGCAATTAATGGCAGACTGGCTGCGTCTGCTTGCAATTCTTCGGCGCGCTCATCGCTGGCAATCCAGACGCCAATATCGGTGCGCAACTGCAGCGCAGGCTTTTGCGCCAGCCAGACTTTGAGCGGCACAATCTGCTTGCCGGCAGCGATGCTGACGGTTTCAGCGGTCTCGCCTTCGGCCAGCTTGATTACGTTCCAGTCGTCAGCGACGATAGCTTTGTCTTTGATAATCTCACGCATATGCGTCCTCTCCTGACTGATACTGCGATCCCTTGATCGGGGTGGCATACACATGCTCTTTAAACGGCACGATGCCCAGACGGCGCACGGTGTCGATGAAGCGTTCATCTTCAATGCGGTCGCGCACATACACTTCGAGTACACGGCCAACGACTTCCGGCATCTGCTGTGCAGAAAACGACGGGCCGATGATCTTGCCGATGGCGCTGTCGTTACCCTGCGCACCGCCGAGAGAGACCTGATACCACTCCGAGCCATCCTTATCAACGCCGAGAATGCCGATATTGCCGACGTGATGGTGACCGCAGGCATTGATGCAGCCGGAGATATTCAATTCGATTTCGCCAATGTCATGCTGGAAATCGAGATTGTCGAAGCGTTCAGAAATGGCTTCTGCAATCGGAATCGATTTGGCATTGGCCAGCGAACAAAAATCGCCACCGGGGCAGCAAATCATGTCGGTTAACAAGCCGATGTTAGGGGTCGCCAAGCCATGTGCTTTGGCTTCCTGCCATAGCGCGAACAATTGCGCTTGCTGCACGTCTGCCAGTACCAGATTTTGCTCGTGGGTCACGCGCAGTTCGCCAAAGCTGTAGCGGTCGGCCAGGTCAGCGATGAAATCAATTTGTTCGGCCGTCGCGTCGCCTGGCGGGGTGCCGGTTTTTTTCAGCGACAGCAAAACAATCGCATAGCCCGGCACTTTGTGCGGCTTCACATTACGCGTGAGCCAGTTGTGAAAGGCCTTGTTTTCGCCGCGAAGCTGCGCCACCGACGCATCATCACCGGCAAATTTCTCATAAGCTGGCAGAGCGAAATAGCTGGTGACGCGATCGAGTTCTTCCTGCGTCAATGTACTAGGACTGTCTTGCAGGTCAGCCCATTCTGCTTCGACCTGACGGGCGAATTCTTCCGCACCGATAGCTTTGACCAGAATTTTGATGCGGGCTTTATATTTGTTATCGCGGCGACCGTACTGGTTGTAGACGCGCATGATCGCTTCCACATAAGTGAGCAGATGCGGCCACGGCAAAAATTCGCGAATCACGCTGCCAAGAATCGGCGTTCTGCCCATGCCGCCGCCGGCCAGTACCTGAAAGCCCAGTTCACCTTCTGCGTTTTTGACGACATTGAGGCCGATGTCATGAATCTGCACGGCGGCGCGGTCATTGGCTGCAGCATTAAAGGCGATCTTGAATTTGCGCGGCAGCCAGGCAAACTCGGGATGAAAGGTACTCCACTGACGCAGAATTTCGGCGAAGGGACGCGGGTCAATTAATTCATCGGCGGCCACGCCGCAGTATTCATCGGAAGTGATATTGCGGATGCAATTGCCCGAAGTCTGGATGGCATGCATCTCGACACTGGCCAGCTCAGCCAGAATGTCGGGCGTATGCTCAAGCTCGATCCAGTTGTACTGAATATTCTGGCGGGTGGTGAAATGCCCATAGCCGCGGTCATATTTGCGCGCAATGTGCGCAAACATACGCATCTGCGGCGACGACAGCAGACCATAGGGTACAGCCACGCGCAACATGTACGCATGGCGCTGCATGTAGAGGCCGTTTTGCAGACGCAGCGGACGGAATTCATCTTCGCTCAACTCGTCCGACAGGCGGCGTTCTACCTGGCTGCGGAACTGCGCAACGCGTTCCTTGACGATTTGATGATCATATTGGTCATAACGATACATAAGCTTCCCTGTTCAATCTTAATCAGAAGACCAGCTTGGCGGCGACTGCCGTCAGCGTGGCGGCCAGCAGACCGCGCAAGAATTTTTCCGGCACCGAGCGTGCCGCCAGCGAACCGATGGTGATGCCCGGCACTGAGCCCAGCAGCAGCATGGCCAGCAATTCCCAGTTAATCGAGCCCAGCCACCAGTGGCCGAGCGCGGCCAGTGCCGTCAGCGGCACTGCATAGGCAATGTCGGTGCCGGCGATTTCAGCCGGGGACAGGCGCGGATAGAGCAGCACCAGCAAGGTCGCGCCGATGGCGCCAGCACCGATCGATGAAATGGTGACCAGGGTGCCAAGTACCGCGCCGCAGCTGATGGTGGCGATGGCCAGATTGCGGCCCTGTAGCTGACGTTCCGGATGGGCGCTGATCCAGGCCTGCATGCGGCCACGGAAGATGATGGCGACCACGGTCAGTATTACTGAAAAGGCAATGGAGTAACGAATGACCTGACCGATGTGTTTGTCGAGCGCGCCAAAGTAACTCAATGCCAGGGTTGCCAGCAGCGCAGCAGGCAGCGCGCCAAAGCACAGCAGCTTGACGATGTCCCAGTGAACGGTATTGCGGAAACGATGGGCAAAGGTGCCCGCGGTTTTGGTAATGGACGCGAACGCCAGATCGGTGCCGACAGCCACCGCCGGATTAATGCCGAAGATCAGCGTCAGCAAAGGCGTCATCAGCGAGCCGCCGCCAACACCTGTCAGCCCGACCAGCAGACCGACAGCAAAGCCGGACAGCACATACGTAATTGTCATAAACCCTCGCGCGAAGAAGCCGAAATGGTAATAAACTTGGCCCTTATTCCAAACAACAGAGAATTTATTTGCTTATATGCTTAATAGATATAAGCAAGCACGCTGCCTGTCATTAAGGGAAAGTCATGAATTTGCATCAATTCCGTTTCGTTCGCGAAGCGGTGCGGCAGAATTTTAATCTGACTGAGGCCGCCAAGTCGCTATTTACTTCGCAGCCCGGTGTATCCAAAGCCATTATCGAACTCGAAGAAGAGCTTGGCATCGATATTTTTACCCGGCATGGCAAGCGCATACGTGGCCTGACCGAGCCAGGGCGGCAGGTACTCAAGTCGGTCGAGCTGATTTTGCAGGAAGTTGAAGGGCTCAAACGCATAGGCAAAGAATTTGCCGCGCAAGACTCCGGCAGTTTCACTATTGCCACCACCCACACCCAGGCCCGATATTCCTTGCCGGCTGTGGTGCAAGCCTTTGCGCAAAAGTTTCCCAAGGTGCGGCTTTCGCTATTACAAGGAAACCCACGGCAGGTAGCTGACATGGTCATCAATGGCCAGGCTGATCTGGCCATTGCCACCGAAGCGATTGCCGAGATGGATGGCCTGGTGTCCTTGCCCTGTTTTCAGTGGGAGCACATGGTGGTGGTGCCACCTGAGCATCCGTTGCTGAAATCCAGCGCCCTGACTTTGGAAGAAATCGCAGCATTCCCCTTGATTACTTACGATGCGGCTTTCGCTGGCCGCAACAAGATTGACCAGGCCTTTACCCGCCGCGGGCTAAAGCCGGATGTGTTGCTTGAAGCGATTGACGCCGATGTCATCAAAACCTATGTCGAACTGGGCATGGGTGTGGGCATTATTGCCGGCCTGGCATTTGATCCGGCGCGCGACCTGAATTTGCGGGCGATGCCGGTCGGGCATTTATTTGGCACGAATGTGTCGCGTGTCGCCTTGAAGCAGGGGGCGTATTTACGCAGTTACGTCTTCACCTTCATTGAAATCCTGTCCCCCAGCCTGTCGCGCAAGCTCGTTGAACAGGTGCTCGCCGGCGAGCGTGACAGCTATGAGTTGTAGCATTCTGACTGCGGTGTAGGACAAAAACCGACAAATTTTCCAGCCGTTCTCCGGCACGAAACACCGCTTTACGACTATGGTTTTCCGTCGTCGTTTGTTTCACCATCTTCGCTTGAATTCTTATCGGCACTTTAGCCGGTGAACAGACAGGGGAAATGCATGAACACCAACGATATGATCGACGAAATCCGTGATACCAACCTCAACTACCTGATGTTGACTCAGCAATTGATTAGGGCCGACCGTGCTGGAGCCATTTTTCGGCTGGGACTGTGTGGTGAAGTCGCTGACCTGCTGGAGGGTTTGTCCAATGCGCAGCTCATCAAGCTGGCAGCCACCCCGATGATGCTGGTACGTTTCCGCTTTGAAGACCCGGCGTTGCTGAACATGCTGATCAATTGCCGCAAAGACCGCCTGCTGGCACACGCTCACACCGCGATTTTGCTCACTAGCCAATCAGTGGAAACAATTCGCTGATGGCAAACGGGATACGAAATAAAAGCGTAGTGGCCGAAGCCAGACAAATCGGCACGGCGATAGCCCTGGTCAATTTTGGCGCCCGCCTGCAATTGCTGGAAATGGAAACCACGCTCTCGCGCGAGCGTTTACTGAAGCTTTACAAAGAAATCAAGGGCGTCTCGCCACCCAAAGGCATGCTGCCGTTTTCGGCTGACTGGTTTGTTACCTGGCAGCCCGGCATCCATGCCTCCGTTTTTTTGAATATTCATCGCTATTTGCTGCAACACGCGCAAATCGAGGGCATTGAAGCCGTTATCAAGGCCTATCAGCTCTATCTGGAAATGTTGCCAGCAGAGCCGGACAAGGAAGCGCTCTTATCCATGACCCGCGCTTGGACCCTGATCCGTTTTGTCGAAAACAAGATGCTGACCATGATCCGTTGTCAGGAATGCGGCGGGCAATTCGTGGCCCATACCTACGATTTGCACCGGGCTTTTCGTTGTGGCTTATGTCATGTGCCTTCGCGGGCAGGGAAAAAGAAAAAAGTGGAGCCGGAAGCACTGGTCTGAGGCTTATTGTTCTGTCTCAGCGTCTTTGCTTCACAGACGCACAACAGGAGCAGTCCGCGCAAATCGCCTTATTTCTTAGCCAAGCTTTCCTTTATTCGCACTAAAAATCTGAAAACGCCGCTTGACAGCCCTGCGTTGCACAAAGCAAACTCCATTGAACTCTGAATTCAGAGTTCAAAAGCAGGGCTTTTAAACGGATTAAGGTGCGCAAACATTTATGCAAATTCTGACCCCGCAGCCGACTCTGGTAAGCCAGGTCTGTGAGGCTGTGCTGTCCGGTATTACGGACGGCAAATTCGGCTCGGACGCGCGCCTGATTCAGGAAGAGATCGCGGCAGCGCTGGGCGTATCGCGCCAGCCTGTACAGCAGGCACTGCTGTTGTTGCGCAGCCAGGGCATTTTGTCGGACGCCCCTGGACGAGGCCTGATGGTCGCCCCCCTTGATAGCGAGCGTGTGCGCAATTTATACGAAGTGCGCAGCATGCTTGACGGTTTGGCCAGTGCCAAGGCTGCCGAGCGGGGCAGCGAGCTTGCCCGTAAAGACGGTGCTGCTGTGATCGCACGCGGACGCGAAGCGGTGCGCAGCCAGTCAATTGCCAGCCAGATTGCTGCGGATATGGATTTTCATTTTTTTCTCTATGGCCTGTCGGGCAACCCGCTGATTGCGGAGACCTGCGCGCCGCACTGGAGCTATTTGCGGCGGGTGATGGGTGAAGTGCTGTTGTTTGGCCAGACCCCGACAGATATCTGGGATCAGCACGAAGAAATCATGAACGCTGTGATGCAGGGTGATGCCGAATCAGCCGAGCGGCTGGCGCGCTCGCATATCTCGCATGCGTCGATTGCGGTCAGGGCAGATATGGCTGAAAAGCTGGCAGTAGATGCAAGGGCAGGAAAAGACAATAAAAATTAATGAATAAAACGTGGGACACGCGTCGATAAAACAAACAAAACGACGTGTTCTAGAGGAGACAAGCATGACCATCAATACCTTTGCTGCCGAAATCCCGGCAGTGCAGTCGCATCAGCACATCTATCGCAAAGTCGCCTGGCGACTGGTGCCTTTTCTATGCCTCTGTTATCTGGCGGCCTATCTGGACCGGGTCAATGTTGGCTTTGCCAAACTGCAAATGCTCAACGATCTGTCGTTCAGCAATACGATTTACGGTATCGGCGCCGGCATTTTCTTTTTCGGTTATGTGCTGTTTGAAGTGCCGAGCAACATCGTCATGCACAAGGTTGGCGCCAAGCTGTGGATTGCACGGATCATGATCAGCTGGGGCATCATTGCCGCGGCGATGGTGTTTGTGAAAACGCCGACACAATTTTATGTACTGCGCTTCTTGCTCGGTGTGGCCGAAGCTGGTTTTATTCCCGGCGTGCTGCTGTACCTGACTTACTGGTTTCCGGCCGCCTGGCGCGGCAAGATCGTCGCCATATTCCTTGCTGCTATTCCGATGTCGAATATTATCGGCGGCCCCTTGTCCGGCTGGATTCTGGCAAGTTTCTCCGACGCCGGCGGACTGCGTGGCTGGCAATGGCTGTTTCTGATCGAGACCATTCCATCGATCCTGCTGGGCATCGTCACCCTGTTTTATCTCGACAATAGCGTGCTCGCAGCAGCTTGGCTCAATGACGAAGAAAAGCGTCTGATTGCGGCCGACATTGCCGCCGAAGGAGCGCAGAACAGTGGACATTCCAGTGTGGCCAGCGCGTTCAAAAGTGGCAAAGTATGGTTGCTTGGTCTCGCCTATTTTTGCATTGCCAGCGCGATCTACGTCATCAGCTTCTGGCTGCCGACGCTGATCAAACAGCGCGGTGTGAGTGATCCGCTGCAGATAGGCTGGCTGACAGCGATTCCTTATTCGGTCGCCATTTTTACTATGGTCTATTGCAATATCAGTGCCGATCGTACCCGTGAGCGGCGCTGGCATACCGCCATTCCCTGTTTTCTGACGGGGCTGGGTCTGATCTGCAGCGCCATGCCTTTCGATAGTCTGTTACTGGCGATGCTGGCGTTAACAGTGGCGGCGGCCGGTGCCTCCACCACGCAGGCTGCCTTCTGGAGTCTGCCTTCCTCTTTCCTGACCGGCGCTGCCGCCGCTGCCGGCATTGCACTGGTCAACTCGCTGGGCAATATCGCCGGCATGGTCAGCACGTCGCTGGTGGGCTGGCTGACTGACCTCACTGGCGGCACGCAATCGAGCCTCTATATCTTTGGTGTGCTGACCGCGATGGGTGGTGTGCTGGTATTGCGACTGCCGGCTGCCATCGTCAATAAATAATAACCAAACCGACTCTGCTTTTTATCATGAACGCCAATCAATACGGAACCCTCTATCAATCCTTGCTGCGGGCAGTAGAGCGTTATCCCCAGCGCTCAGCCTATGCGGTGCCGCCTGACGCACAACGCGCCTACCATCCTGACGGATGGGAAATCAGCTGGCAGCAGACGCTCGATGCCGTCGAGGAGAAGAAACAGATTTATCAGAACGCCGGTTATGGCATTGGCCATCGGGTAGCGATTTTATTTGCGCAGCGGCCGGAATTTTTCTTTCATTATTACGCCTTGAATGCACTCGGTGTTGGCGTGGTGCCGGTCAATCCGGATTACCTGCGTGATGAAATTCATTATGTACTTGAGCATTCCGAAGCCAGCCTGATCGTCGGTATCGCCAGCCGGGATCAGGATCTGCTGGCCGTGGAGCGCTTGCTCGGTGGCGCTTGCCACTATATTCCCTTCGATGATTTTCCTCATAGTCTGCCGCCCCCTGCGCGAGCCGCAATAGCCGGCAAGCCTGACGCAGAAACCGAGGCCGCATTGCTGTATACCTCGGGCACCACCGGTCGACCCAAGGGCTGTATTCTGACCAATGAATACTTCCACACCTTTGGTGAATGCTACTTAAATCTGGGTGGCCGCCTGAGCATGGCCGATGGTGTCGAGCGGCTGTTTAATCCTTTGCCGCTGCATCATGCCAATTGCCTTTCAATCTCGGTGCCAGCGATGCTGATGAGTGGCGGCTGCCTGATTTTTCCGGACCGCTTCCATGCCAGCACCTGGTGGCGTGACGTGGTCGCCGCCCGTGCAACAGTAGTCCAGTTTCAGGGTGTGATTCCGAATATTTTGCTGAAGATCCCGCCCTGCGAAGAAGAACGCCAACATCAGATTCGGTTCGCCCTGTGTGCCGGTGTCGAGCCAAGCCAGCACGGCGTATTCGAGCAGCGTTTTGGTTTTCCGGTGGTCGAGATGTGGGCCATGACCGAGACCGGCCGCATGATCAGTGACAACCATGAACCGCGTGCGATTGATACCCGCGCCTTTGGTCGCTCCAACCAATGGGTTGAAGCACAGGTATTTGACGAGCAGGGCAATGCACTGCCGCCGGATATGCCGGGCGAGCTGGTGATTCGCCATAGCGCAGCCACACCGCGCAAAGGATTTTTCTCGGGTTATCTGAAAAATGCCGAAGCCACTGAAAGCGCGTGGCAGGGCGGCTGGTTTCATACTGGCGATGCAGTGGTGATGGATGAAAAAGGCCGCCTGTATTTCCTCGACCGGAAAAAAAATATCATCCGCAGAGCCGGTGAGAATATCGCTGCCGCGGAAATCGAAGCCTGTCTGACTGCCCATGAACGCGTCAAACAAGTCGCCGTATTAGCGGCACCCGACGAAATCAGGGAAGAGGAAGTGTTTGCCTGTATCGTGGCCCGCGAAACTGCGCAACTGGCGGACCCGGAATGGCAAGCAAATCTTAGCCAGGAATTATTTAACTGGTGTGATGAGCGCATGGCCTACTTCAAGGCACCGGGCTGGATTTTGTTTGTAGATAGCCTGCCACTTGGTACCTCTGCCAAGGTGCAAAAAATTCACATTTTTCCTCCCGGCGTTGATCCGCGCATGCAGCCAGGCGTAATCGATTTACGTCATTTGAAAAAACAGAAAAAAGCACTGTCGAAATAATCCGTCAGTACAGATCAAGGAAACACATCATGCTCCCACCTCCATTACATGCCGATATGGCAGCCGGTGTCATCGCCCGCTTTCTTAAAGCACGCGGCGTAGACAGAATTTTTGCCTTGTGCGGCGGTCACATCATGCCGATCTGGATGCAGGCCGATGCCGAAGGCATACGCATCATTGACGTGCGCGATGAACGTGCGGCAGTCTACATGGCCCACGCACATAGCGAGCTGACAGGCAAACTGGGCGTGGCGCTAGTGACTGCCGGCCCCGGGATGACCAATGCCATGACCGGCATCGCCAATGCGCACACCTCTCGTGCTTCGGTATTGATTTTGTCGGGTGGCACGCCACGCGCGCAGGAAAACCGCGGCGGCCTGCAAGACTTGCCACATGTCGAGATGGTCAAACCGATTACGCGTTATGCCCGTACCGTGCGCGAGTCTGCGCTGGTTTTGCAAGAGCTGGACGAAGCGGTCGCGCGCGCGATGGGCGAGGGCGGCGACCCGGGACCGGTCTATCTGGATTTTCCAACCGATACCTTGCGTGGTGTCGTCCCCGGTGCCGTGCAATTGCCCGAACATTTTCAGCCCAAACCAAAGCTGGTGATGCAGCCCGATGCGGCCAGTGTGGCCGCAGCGGTTGACTTGTTGTGGTCGGCTAAACGTCCGCTGGTGATTACCGGACGTGGTGCACGCGGCTCGCATGCGCCCTTATGCGCATTGCTCGATTCGCTGGGTGCGGTTTATCTGGACACGGGCGAGAGTCGCGGGCTGGTGCCGGACAGCCATCCGTCCTTCATCGGTGCCATGCGCGGCGCTGTCATGGGGCAAGCGGATCTGGTTATTACGATTGGCCGCAAGCTGGATTTTCAGCTGGCTTATGGTTCGCCGGCTGTATTTTCACAGGCCCGTTTTCTGCGCATTGCCGACACCAGTTCTGAACTCAGGGACAACCGCCGTGGCGAAGTGGAATTGTTTGCCCAACCGGCTGCTGCCTTGGAGGCTATTTTGCGCTCTGCGGCAGGCAGAACGCCGGCAACGGATAAGCTATGGGCGCAAGGGCTGCGTCGTCAGCATGAAGAACGCTCGGCAAAATTGCGCTTGTCTATGCAACAGGCACCTTCCGATGCACAAGGCAGAATTCATCCCAACCGTTTGCTGCACGAGTTGCAGCAAAGGCTGGCGCCGGATGCGGTGCTGGTTGCCGATGGCGGCGACTTTCTCAGTTTTGCCCGCGTTGGTCTCTCGCCTGCGCAATATCTCGATCCGGGTTCTTTGGGTTGCATTGGTGTCGGCACCGCATTTGGCAATGCCGCCAGTCTGGCGTTTCCGGACCGTCAGGTGGTGGTTACCACTGGTGATGGCGCTTTCGGTTTTAATGCGATGGAAATCGATACGGCTGTACGGCATGGCGCCAAACCTTTGATAGTTGTCGCCAATAACGGCGCCTGGCAGATTGAAGTCCACGATCAGACCGACACCCACGGCAAAGTGGTTGGTACTCGTCTGCAGTTTGCCGACCATGCGGCGATGGCACGTGCGTTTGGCATGCACGGACAGCGGGTAGAGCGCGTTGAAGATCTGGGCGCGGCGATTGATCTGGCGCTGAATAATTTACCAGCACTGCTGGATGTTGTTGTGTCGCCGGAGGCCAAATCATCTGACGGAAAATCGGGCCTGGCCTGGGTGCCGGATCTGCAGCCACTGGGTGCCTGGGATGATGCTGAACGACTGTGGCGTGATGGTCTGTCACCCTCTCCCGACTGAGAAGCTGGAGCTTGGACATTTGTTGTGTTGAAAAATTTTAGGGAACTGACCAGGATGAATGAACTCATTATTCGCGACATCGTCGCACGTGCTGTTGTGGTGCCGATTGCGCGACCAGTTCACACGGCTTCCGGCAGCATTGAAGCTGCACCTCTGGTGCTGATTGATGTCGTGACCGAGCAGGGCATCACAGGCAGCGCCTATTTGTTCGGCTATTCCAATCACACCTTGAAGCCGCTGCTGGCATTGCTTGATGCGTTGCGACCCGAGTTACTGGGTTTGCCGGTTGTGCCGTTTACCCGTATGCAGCAGATGGAAAAGCGTTTTCGCTTGCTGGGCTTGCATGGATTACTAGGCATGCTGGTGTCGACGCTGGACATGGCTTATTGGGATGCGCTGGGTAAGGCTGCGAACCGGCCTGTGGTCGAGCTGCTGGGCGGCGAAATCAAACCGCTGAAGGCCTATGACAGTTACGGCATGGTTGATGCGCAGCGTGACGAAGCGGCCCTGCGTCACTCGGTTGCGCAGGGATTTGCCGGCATCAAAATTAAAATTGGCTATCCTGATGCGAAACAGGATGTGGCCTCGGTTCGCGCAGTGCGCGAAATGATTGGGTCCGATATCGCGTTGATGGTTGACTTTAACCAGAGCCTGCAGCCGACCGAAGCTATTCGACGCATACGCATGCTGGAAGATTTTGATCTGCATTGGGTTGAAGAACCCGTCCTAGCTGAAGATCTGCAAGGGCATGCGCAAGTCAGGCAAGCCGTGTCGGTCAATATTCAAACTGGCGAGAACTGGTGGTTCCCTCGTGATGCGCAAAGTGCGATCAGTGCCGGTGCAACGGATTTGATGATGCCGGACCTGATGAAAATCGGTGGGATTACCGGCTGGCTGGGCGCAATGGGGCAGGCGCAAGCCGCATCGATTCCGATGTCCAGCCATCTTTTCATTGAAGCCAGCGCCCATGTGCTGGCTGTGACACCAACCTGTGACTGGCTGGAGTTTCTCGATTTTGCCGGCGCCATTCTCGACGAGCCTTACCGGCTGCACGAGGGCAAAATCAGCGCTCGCGGACCCGGTCTGGGACTCGTGTGGGATGAGCAGGCGGTGGCGCGTTATCAGTACTGAAGTGACGGCTGTTCTAGCAGACCAGCTGATGCTGCATCGCGTAGTAGGTGAGTTCGCCGTTGTGGCGTAAGTGCATTTTTTGCAGCAGCCGCGAGCGATACATGCTGATGGTCTTGACCGATAAAGTCAGTGTGTTGGCAATGTCGGTCACGCTGTTGCCTGAAGCGATCAGAATCATCGTTTGAAATTCACGATCGGACAGATTTTCATGCGGTAGCTTGTTGCTGTCTTCGCCTATTTGCCGGGCCAGTTCCTGAGCAAGGGCGGGCGTGATGTATTTGCGTCCGCTGGCCACAACATGCACGGCATCGACTAATTCAGCCGTTGCGCTTTGCTTGTTCAGGTAGCCTGACGCACCGGCTTTCAACGCGCGTATCGCATATTGATCTTCCCTGTACATCGACAGCATCAGTACCGGCAGCTTCGGGTATTCACTCTTGATTTGTTTCAGTACGTCGATGCCGTTTTTGTCGGGCAGAGAAATGTCTAGCAGCACTACGTCATAACTGCGTGCACGCAGCATCCTGATCGTGCCAAGACCATCTTCAGATTCGCCCGCAACCGTCAGCTCGCTGGTGTCGGCGATAATCTGCTTAAGACCTGCCCGCACGATGGCGTGGTCGTCGGCAATCAGGACGCGAATGTTTTTTTGTCCTGCATGAGCAGAGGAGTGCAGTGGTTTCAACAATCAGGTTCGCAGTCTTCAAGTTGTTCTAAAACGGGGATGCAGACGCTGATGATGCTGCCTTTTTCCTGCCTTGACGCGACGGAAAAAGTCCCGCCCATTGCGACGCTGCGCTCATGCATGCTGCGCAGACCGAAGGAGTCCGGGCTGCGCGCCGCTTCCGGGTCCATGCCGCAACCGTTATCGATAATTTCCATTAGCAGCTCGCTTTGGGTGTTATGCAACAGCAGCGTGACGGTGCTGGCTTTGGCATGTTTGCAAATGTTGTTACAGGCTTCCTGAGCAATGCGAAATAATCCGGTTGCCAGTTTGGGGTCGAGTGCAATATCGGTATGTTTAGAGGCAAGCTGAAAGTCAATGCCGGTCTGATGACGCAGTTCTTGCGTCAGCCATTCCAGTGCAGCGACCAGACCGGCATCAAGAATGCCAGGCCGGAGATCGGCGGCGAGCCTGTGCATGGATTCAATACTGTGGTCGAGCAAGGCATCCAGATCGCTGATTCTTTGGGTGCAATCCGCATTGTCAGACGGTAGTCGCTTGGCTAGCTGCGCCAGCATCATTTTGATGGCAGTCAGATTGCCGCCCAGGTCGTCATGCAAATCGCGCCCTATGCGCGCGCGTTCCTGCTCCCTGACTTCTTCCACATGCGCTGCCAGCTCGGCTAACTGCTTGCGTGATTGACGTATTTCTTCTTCCTGCTTTTTACTCTGGGTGATGTTGCTCATCAGGCCAGTCCATTGCATGCTCTGGCCGCGACAAGCCTGTGGTGTGGCCCGGATGTTGATCCACTTGATGTCTTGCCATGCGTCGATTCTGATCCGGCCTTCCCAGTTCAGGCTTTGCCCTTGCTGTGCAGAGATGCGCAGACTATCGAGCCAGCTGGCTTTGTCTTCGTCGATGATCAGCGCGTCAAAGCGGCTTGGCCTGGCGTAAATTTGTGTTGGCTCCAGGCCCAGCAAATCATGGCAGGCATTGGACAGAAAAGGAAAATCCAGCGTGCCTTGCAGCCCTTGCCGCATCTGGAACAGCAAGCCGGGCAGATGAACTTCGAATTGTGCGAGCCGGTCTTTGCCGGCATCGAAGCGTTGGGGTTCGAGCAGTCGAATTTGATGGGCCGTTTCGTTTTCTTCTACAAAACGCAGCGTATCGGTGTTGATGATGCAAATCTTGTTGGCTGAATTCTGCGTCAGCCTGGCAAACCGGGTTTCTTTAAGCATGGGATTGTATCCATCGTTGAGAGTCATAAAATTTTTACAAAATTAACGCGTAAAAAATTATCGTTTAAGCAATTTCATTACTTAACCTCTCAGTGCCTCTGTTGATTTTGATTTCCCGCAATAAATTGGAAATGACCGGGCTTTTCTACATTTTTATTCGAAAGCAGCATTCCGAATGGCAATAAAGTTCAGACTGTTTTTGAACAGACAGAGTTCCCCGGCTCTGTTCTTTATTTTGCCAAACAGAAGAATCGTTTAGATGTGCCGCTTATGTCATCATGAGCGCAACTTTGACTTGGCGAGCGGGATAAAAATGGCTTATTGGATGGTGGGTTTGGAGTGCGGCGTTGCCATCGTGATTGGACTGGCAATCTATTTCGCGGTTCGCAAATAAAAACGCCGCCTGAAGGCGGCGCATTAATCAGCAGGGCAGATGAATCAGACGGCTTTTTTGGCTGCCTGCAACAGGCATTTGGTCAGTTTGTCGAAATGCAGCAAAGCAGCCTGAGTCAGCTCAAGTTGTTTGCGGCGTGCATCTTCGGTTTCGGCTAACAAGATCCAGCCTTTTTCGCGCATCGATTTGAGCCGGCCATGCAGCATTGCCGGTGAACCCAGTTCCCGTTTACCCATCAGATCTTTGACAGAAAGACGTTCCTGATTTTGCCTTGCAAAAGCAATCAACTCCAGAATCCGTTCTTCCAGAGGTTCGAGTGCCGGCAAAGAAGGCATGCCGCGCAAAGCTTCAGCTAACTGTAAAAATCGGAGATAAATGTCCGCAGGACGGGTTTTTTTACTCACGGAGAGATTTCCTTTATCGCAGGGATAACACTATTTTGTTTCTTCAATGAAATCATATTACCTCAAGCTTACCTTAAACGCACCATTTTTTATTTGTTAAATGAAGAACGAAAGAATGGCTTTTTGGTTCCTAATCTGTAACTGAAAATTGACATAAATATGCCTGTTTTTGATCACGATATCGAAATATCACGAAAAGTTTCAATTAGTGAACTTTGAGTTATATAAAGCATAAATAGGGTATTTGCGGCATTTGTTCGCAGCCGGGTGGATGAGCGCTAATCCGCGTTAGTCTTTTCTTCGCTTTTTCCGCTCGATAAACGCAGCATGAGAATTTCTCCGCAAAGCCCATGGTGGCTTGACCCGCCCCCTGCATCCATTTACATTCCGCATTGCCTTGGCGAGCTTCATCGCCGTTTACCTGAGTTTATTCATGTCCAACAATTTGCTTCACCACTCCAACGTCAATGTCACGGATTCCGAACCCGGATTTTTACTTGAAGTCCGTGCCCGCGAGCGGCCGCAAAATCCCCTGGTTAGCTGCCTGGTCCCGGCGTTTAATGAAGAGGGGAATATCGTACCGATGCTGCACACCCTGCACACGCTGTTAAGCGGCTTGGGACTGCGGCACGAGATCATTGTGATTGACGACGGCAGTCGTGACAGCACGGTTGAGCGTGTCATGAGTGTGCTTGACAGCGTACCTGTGACCCTGATCCAGCTTTCACGCAACTTTGGTAAAGAAGTGGCACTATCGGCCGGTATCGATCATGCCAATGGCGATGTGGCAGTAATGATTGATTCCGACTTTCAGCATCCGCCGGAATTGATACCGTCATTTTTAGCGCAATGGCAGCGCGGGTATGACATGGTGTTTGCGGTTCGCTCAGACCGCAATGACGAGTCGCTGGTCAAACGTGTCGTCACCAGCCTGTTCTACACGCTGCTCAATTTTGGCGAACGCAATAAAATCCCGGAGAACACGCAGGACTTCCGTGTTCTTGATCGCTGCATGCTGGACGCATTGAAGAGCATGCCCGAGCGTAATCGCTTCATGAAGGGCTTGTACAACTGGGTCGGCTTTACCCGTCTGGGTATGACAGTGCGAACCGATCCGCGGCGACATGGCACCAGCAGCTTTAATTTTTACAGCCTGTTCCGCCTGGCTGCAACCGGTTTAACCGCTTTCTCCAATGTGCCGCTGCGGCTGTGGACCGTGGTCGGCGGGGGCATTTCCCTGGCTTCGATTGCCTATGCGCTCTACGTGGTGGCAGACACCCTGTTAAACGGTAATGACGCCAGTGGCTGGCCAACCATTGTTGCCGGTATGGCTTTTCTTGGCGGCGTACAGCTGATGTCGATCGGCATTCTTGGTGAATACATTGGACGCATTTTTACCGAGGTCAAGCAAAGGCCTGCGTACTTCGTTAGCCGGGTCAGTAAAAGCGCGAAAGCTTTTGGCCCGAATGATCCGGCCACATGAAGCGGGAATTATTTTGGTTTGGCGTAGTCGGCGTCTCTGCAATGCTGGTGCATCTTGGCAGCGTTGCACTGATCATGGTGCCACTTGGTCTCTCACCTTTGCTGGCAAATGTACTCGGCTTTTTGCTGGCGTTTCAGGTTAGTCATGCGGGGCATCACAGGCTGACATTTCAGGCTGCTTCAACGCCAGTGTCACGTTCGCGCAGGCGATTTTTTGGCGTTGCGCTGGTCAGCTTTGCTGTCAATGAGTTGATGTACTGGGCGCTGCTGCATTTTACTAATCTGGACTATCGGCTTGCGCTGGCCATTGTGCTGGTGCTTGTCGCCGCCATGACGTTTTTCCTGGCCCGCAACTGGGCCTTTGCCGCCGAGAGTGCAAGATGAATATAGCGCGACGCAAGCTGACTTTGTGCGCGGATGACTTTGCGCAATCCGAGCAAATCAGCAGCGGCATTCTGGAACTGATTGCCTCGCGGCGATTGACTGCCACGTCCGTCATGTCGCAGGCCCCTTACTGGCCCACCGCAGCGCGCCGCCTGATGCCCTTGCAGCGACTGGCTGACGTCGGCCTGCATCTGAACCTGACCCACGCTTTCCCAATGGGTAATGTGACCCGTCCGCTGGTTTACTGGCTGCTGTGCTCGCAGCTCAGACTCGTTTCACGTTCCTGGTTATGCAAGCAGTTTTGCGAGCAGATTCATTTATTCCAGCAGCATTTCGGTCGACTGCCCGACTTTATCGATGGCCACCAGCATTTGCATGCCTTCCCGGTGCTGCGTGCCGCGCTAACAGACGCCATTGCGGCCATCTGGCCACAGAATCATCCCTTGCCCTGGTTACGTGCGCCTGAACACGCAATGGGTGGTGGCGACTCGCCTTTCAAGGCCGTGATATTGCGCTGGTCCTGCCGTGGTTTTGCCCGGCATGCCCAACAACACGGCCTGCGGGTGGCACCTTATTTCGGTGGTGTTTATTCTTTGCAGACCGCCGCCGATTTTCCCCGCCAGATGCGGCATTGGCTGCAAAGCGCCGCAGACGGCACCTTGTTGATGTGCCACCCCGGTCGCCCGACTGTGGACCACACTGATCCTATCTGTGATGCGCGCGCGCTGGAATTTCATTACCTTGGCAGTCCCGAATTTGCCGATGATTGTCGCGCTGCGAATGTTGAATTGACGCGCTTTGATCATGCCAAATCGAATGCGCCCAGTGTCAGCGATGTCTGACTGCACGCGCCAATAGCGTGCAATAAAAGTTAACAATAAAAACTTTTATGCCTTACTGATGGATCCTTAGGCAATCTATTGAAACGCCCGCCGGCAGGGTCTTTACCGGGCACCATGAGGACTTTTCAACAGTGTTATCCACAATTTTTGTGGGTAAAGTGCAGAGCTGAAATGGCTTATTTTTTCTGCAAGATGCTTGCAATACGGGCATCGCGTTCGTCACGAATCGCCATGGCGACGGTTTCGCTTGCTACTCCAAGACTTTGCAATACAAAGGCTGAGAGCTGCAAACCCGTTTCCAGCGCTTCAGGAGTAACAAGGTTGGCCCCGGCTTGCTTGAGTTCGCGCGCGTGATGTTCATCTCTGGCCCGTGCAAACAGCGGCACTTCACTGAATTCCCGCCGGATGGCATAGGCTGCATGCAGCGCAGCTTGTGCATGATCCATGGTCAGCACGATCGCACCGGCCTGACTTGCATGCACGCGGTGCAATAACTCCGGCCTGCTGACGTCACCATAATAGACAGGCTCACCTAATGGATGACGCGGGGTGGACAAGTTCATGTTGCTGTCAATGGCAACATAGCGTATGCCCTGGGCCGCCAATATTTTGGCAAGCAATTGACCGATTCTGCCGAAGCCGACAATGATCACGTGGCCATGCAAGCTTTCCGGCGCGGCTGCAGCCAGGCTGGTTTTTGCGCTTTGGTGAGTGCGCTCCCACCAATCACCTAGCAGGTGCCCACCGCGCGACAACATTGGTGTGGCAAACATCGACAAACCCACTACCAGCAAAACAAACTGGGCCAGTTCCGGTGAGAACAGTTTATTAGCGATGGCATAGCCGGTCACGATAAAGGCAAATTCGCCGCCTTGCCCCATCATCAGACCGCCTTCGGCGGCGCGGCCCCATGAAAAATGCGCGACCCTGAGCACCAGCGCCAGCACCGCAGATTTGATCGCATACAGCCCCAGCACAGATAAGGGTATCCAGAGCGGTGAATCAAGCACGACACGCAGATCGGTTTGCATGCCCACTGACATGAAGAACAAGCCCAGCAGTAAAGTTTTAAAAGGCTCAATCGTCACTTCTACCTCATGCCGGAATTCAGTCTCAGCCAGCAATAAGCCGGCGAGAAAGGCGCCCAGTGCCATCGACAGTCCGGCTGCTGCGGTCAGGCCGGCAATGCCCAGCGTGGACAGCAGAATCAGTGCCATGAACGTGGCAGGCTGATGTTGCCTCGCCATGGCTTTGAACAGCGGTCGGATGACGCGACGGCCCAATATATAAATCAGCAAAATGGCACTGACCGATTTCACCAGCACCAAGCCCAGCACCGGCAGCAACTGACCGGGATCGCCCTTGGCCAGCACGCCAACAAAAATCAGTATGGGCACCACTGCCAGGTCTTGCAGCATCAAAATAGAAAAATTGGCCATGCCCGTGGGCGTGTCCAGCATGTGTCGCTCAGTCATCAACTGCATCACCACCGCAGTTGAAGATAAAGACAGCACCAGCCCGAGAATCAAGGCGGCTTCGAGTGTGTTACCGAACACCATGGCCAGTGCGCCAATAACGGCAGCCGACAGCAAGACTTGCGCGCTGCCTGCGCCAAATACCCAGCGCCGCAAGGTCCACAACCGTTCTGCTGAGAGTTCTAATCCAATGGTAAACATCAGAAACAACACGCCAAGCTCGCCGAGTGCCGCAGCGCCTTCCACGCGCATGAAAGTAAAGTTCGACAACCATGGCAAATGCCCGACCCATAACCACAGGCCAAAAGGGCCTACCACGACACCCACGCCAAGAAATCCAAGGATGGGATTGACGCGGGTGCGTTGTAACAAGGGGATCAGGATGCCGGCTAACGCAAGAAACAGCAGCGTCTCTCGCAAGTAAGGCATGCCTTCGGCGGCTTGCTGCATTACGTTTAATGTATGGTTGTCAGAGCTTTCATTCTAGTCCAGTGGCGGACGAGGTCAGAGGCTTGCCCGTATAATCGCCACTTTTAAAAATGATTGAATTTTGTGATGAAATCTACTCTTGCCACTTTATTATTTTCCATTGCTGCGCTTCCAGCGTTTGCTGACACGACTTTGCTGGGAGGTCAGCCGCAAATCGTCTCCGAGTTTGAGGAAGAAAGGGCGGCCGATCATAGCAGCCGTTCTCATTCCATCACGCTTTATCCAGGCATACGCTGGCAGGAAGGCTGGATTAATCAGGCTGAAATTATGTTGACGCGTGAGCGTGAAGCGGACGTTGATGGTACGCATTTTTACGCGAATGATTTTGGTTTTCGCTTGCGCAAAAATTTGCACTTCACTGAGGATTTTGGCGGTTTCGTCCGTGGCCTGATCGGCCGTAAATCCCAGGCGGATTCAGCATTCAGTTATGCCTACATGGAAGCTGCACTGACTTACGATACCGTACCTGTCGAATGGTATGTAGGCTATCGATTGATCCGCGCCATTGACGGCTCGAGCGGCCATGATGTGAATCGCTTGCGTGTTGGTCCTGGTTGGGAAATTAGTGAACACCATGAAGTTGAAATGCGTTGGGCACGTGGTTGGGATGCGGTGACTAAGGCACATTTGAGTGACTCTGTTGAGATTGAATACACGTATAAATTCTGAGCTTGATTATTAAGCGGAGCTGCCATGCAATTAGTTACGCGCCTTTTGTTGCGACTGGTTGCCGTTGGCCTGATCATGCTGCTGCTGGCATTTGGCCTGACCTTGTTTGCAGCCAAAAAAGACATCGCCGACGAAGCTGCTTCAAGTCTAAAAGTCGGGCAGCTGATTAAGATATTGTCAGCATTGCCCGGCAGTGCCGACTTGGCCGGGGAAGCCGCAGCAATCGATGCGCTCAACCAGAGCAATACCTTGCGCCATTTTCATGTGGCGCTGCTTGACCAGAATAATCGTCGTCTGACTAAACCAGCGCAGCAAACGGAATTAACCTCGCTGGTGTGGCTTAACCGATTTCTTGCCAGCGGCGTGGCTATGTCTACCTACTCGTTGCCGGTGTTGCGTCCCAACGGTCAGCTCGTGACTGTCATGCTTGAACCGAATCCTTATTCAGAAAGCACGGAAGCCATTACCAGCGCATTACTATCGCTGACTATTTTTGCCGGACTCACGCTGGCCTTAATTGCCGCCATCTGGATCAGTGTGCGATTAGCATTCGCGCCACTGGCAGATATTCTTTCCGGGATTGCTCGTATCGAAGCAGGTGACTACCGCGTGCATCTCGCACCGACGGCCACCCGCGAGCTGAATCAGATTAGCCAAGCCTTGAATCATCTGGCCGCCGGACTGACCGAGCAAATCGCCAAACATCGCGAATTGCTGCACCGACTGCAAGAAGTGCAAGAAGATGAGCGCCGCAAGCTTGCCCACGAACTGCATGATGAATTCGGCCAACTACTCACCGCGATTCAGGTTGACGCTTCTTACTTGTTGCGACAATCAGCCGGACAACCTGCGCTGGAGACTTGCGCGCAGGCGATGTACGACAACAGCAGCACTATTTTGTCACAACTGAAAGACCTGCTTGCACAACTACGGCCTTATGGTTTGCAAGGCGGGGAAGAACGCGACATCGCACTCGAACAAGCGCTGCGAGACTTGGTGCGCCAGCGTCAGGCGCGCGGCGATACTGCTCTGACTTGCACCTTGTCCGTTGCGCTGGGCCCGATGCCGGTGCCGCAGCGACTAGCAGTTGCGGTCTATCGCATTTCGCAAGAGGCGCTAACCAATGTGATGCGACATGCACAGGCTTCGCGGGTTGATATCAGCGTGACTATCGATGAGGACAAGAAGTTATTAACGCTTATTGTTGCCGATGACGGCATTGGTTTTTCTGAACAGGCCACATCTGCCAATCTTCGCGGACTGGGCTTAGCCGGCATGCGCGAACGGATTTTGGCAAATCAGGGACGCTTGCAGTTTTTACAGCTTGAGCCGCACGGTTCAATGCTGGAAGCAATTTTTCCGTTGCCGGGCAGGGAGCTTGTTTATGCAGCCTGATGCGATCAAAGTTTTGCTGGTGGATGACCATGCGGTCGTTCGCGCAGGCTACAAACGCTACCTTGAACTTGATCCGCAAATTGAGGTAGTTGGTGAGGCACAAAGCGGTGAAGAAGCCTATGCCTTTCTCTCCACTCATGCGGCCGATATGGTGGTGATGGATTTATCTATGCCAGGGCAGGGGGGGATAGAAAGTATCCGACATATTTTGCAGCGCCATCCAGCCCAGCGTGTGCTGGTGTTTACGATGCATGACAACGCGGCGCTGGCTGTGCAGGCATTGCGCGTGGGTGCAAAAGGCTACCTGACAAAAAGCATGCCACCAGAACGCATGGTGGAGGCGATACATCAGGTGATGGAAGGCGGGCAGCCCTTGTCAGATGAGGTCGCTGCCGCAATGGCGCAATCTGAAATGGAGAGTGCCGCGCATTTAGATTTGGCGCCGCGTGAGTTTGAGATATTTCGTCTTTTGGCTAACGGGCACAGCGTTGAGGAAATTGCGCAGCGTTTGCATGTTGGTATTAAGACAGTGGCTAATTATCAATCGACGATACGGCAAAAGTTGGGGGTGATGTCTGCGATTGAATTGCATCAGTATGCTAGGCGATTTGGATTGGCTTAAAATTTCACAAACTTCGCTTACAACTTATGTTGTTTTGCATTGTGTGAAGCAGTTCAAAGTTGATCTGACAGAAAGTTTTGACTCAATCCCTGAGTGTCGATAATTAAAATCGATAACAGTAGTGAGTTTATTTCCAAGATGATGGATAAATGGGTATTTGAAAACGGTGTCGAATTGGATTTCAGTAGGCCAGGCAAGGCGACTGTTAACGCCAAGATCGAAAGCTTCAATGGAGTGTTGAGGCAGGATTGCTTAAAACTATACAAGTTTCTGTCGTTCTATGACGCCATAAGCAAAATCTAGGCATGACGAAAGTAATATAATAATAAGCTGACCACTCTGCGTTGCAGCGGGAGCTCCCGACGCTCTTTTCGCACCAGGCCTTGGAAAAGACCGCTTTGTAAGTAAAAGCTGGAGTCAGTAATTTTTACTTAATACTACGACTAATTCAGGTGCAGAGTCATTAGTTGATCAATTTGAAGTTAATAATCGATTAATCGACATCTAAAAAAATAAAAAAATTCTAATTAATTATGAAAAAATTATCAGTTCTTCAGAATTTTGATTCTAGAAAATTAATAAGACAGCCTTTTCCTTATCTAGTTTTACAGAATGCATTGCCAGATTACCTATACAAAGAATTGTCTGATACATATCCATCGGACAAATTCATTGTGGAAAATGATGCAAGGAAAAAAACTTCATTTGAGAATGCCCGTGCGAATACACGTTATCAAATTTCTGCAAAGCAAGTTTTTGATAAGACTGTTCAATTAACGCCGTTGTGGGAAGATTTTATAGCGTTTCATACTTCAAATATTTTTCTTGATCAATTTATGGAAATATTTGGTAATGATATACAAAAAATATTTCCTGACTTTGAAAAAAAAATGAAACGACCTATCGGTCAAATTCGTTCAGGGATTCGTCATTTTAAAGATAATCCTAAAGAGTGCGATATCGCGTTAGACTGCCAAATAGGTATAAATTCGCACGTTATTGAATCCGGGCGAGTAACAGGTCCACATTGCGATTCGCCTGAAGAACTTTATGCTGGGTTATTCTATATGCGACCATCACATGATGAAAGCACAGGAGGCGATTTAGCATTATATGAGTGGGAGAATAAGCGACTTTTTTACGATAAATCAAAAGTCAAAGATAATCTTGTCAGGGAATTTTCACGCGTTCCCTATAGTGAAAATTGTTTTGTAGTCTTGTTAAATACTGAAAACTCGGTTCATGGTGTAACGCCGCGTTCAATAACTAATAACAGCCGCAGATTGGTAAATATCATAGGTGAGGTTTATCCCAGGATGCCTGAGGGTTTATTTAAAACAACTAAAACAAATACTCAAAATGTGATGAGCTGGCTCAAGAGAAAAAAATCAATTATTAAAAGATGAAAATTATATTTTGATAAGTATCATTTTTCAAGGGCCTGTCTCGACCTACCGAGCTAGGCTCTCATAAGTTTCTGAATTCCAAACACGGACCTTTACGGTCGATTTCAATCTTGTGGTCTCTTAGTCAACCGTTAATTCTTGTTGACCCAGCATGATTTACCTCGCACTGCCCGCATTGATCAAAAGCCAAATCTAGAGCTGGTTTGGAGATTGTTGCTCACCGCCTCTTCGATAAAATTACCCTGAGAGAACCTGTTTTTTGGTAAAATGTGTTCGATATTTGAACAGGTCTAATCTTGTTCAAAGCTCACGAAATCCTCTATTTTGCGCATGCTGATCGTAAAACAGCACGGCGGTAGCCTTGTGGCACGCTTTGAATGTCCATCAAATGCTCACACTTGGGCGTACCCAAGCCCGGGCGTGAATCTTTCTTGGTAATGCAACCCCCTCCTATTATGAAAATTGCAGTTGCTGGAATCGGTTACGTTGGTCTTTCAAATGCCGTATTGCTTGCGCAGCATAATGACGTTGTCGTGCTGGATATTGTCGCTGAAAAAGTAGCGATGATTAACGCCAGAAAAAGTCCAATCGTTGACATAGAGACGGAGGATTACTTTGCCAACAAAGCACTCAACCTGCGCGCAACGCTGGATAAAAAAGAAGCCTATGAAGGTGCGGACTTTGTCGTGATTGCGACGCCGACTGATTACAGTATTGAGTCAAAGTACTTCAATACTGCTTCAGTTCAGGCTGTTATGCGTGATGTCATGCGCATAAATCCGGATGCGGTCATGATTATAAAATCAACTGTGCCGGTCGGTTTTACCGAAAATATGCGCGCCAAGTTCGGATGCAATAATCTTATTTTTTCGCCTGAATTCCTGCGTGAAGGCAAGGCTCTGCATGACAATCTGTATCCATCGCGGATTATTATTGGTGAGCGTTCGGACCGAGCACAAACTTTTGCTAATTTGCTGAAGCAAGGCGCGTTGAAAAAAGATATCGAAGTACTTTTTATCGACTCAACAGAAGCCGAAGCGGTGAAACTATTCTCCAATACTTTTCTCGCTATGCGCGTTGCATATTTTAATGAACTCGATACTTATGCGGTCATGCATGGTCTTGATTCAAGGCAGATTATCGAGGGAGTCTGTCTGGATCCTCGCATTGGCAATCATTACAACAATCCATCATTTGGATATGGTGGATATTGCCTGCCAAAAGATACGAAGCAATTGCTTGCCAACTTTCGCGATGTTCCGCAGAACTTAATTCACGCCATTGTTGAATCCAATACCACGCGCAAAGATTTTATCGCGGATGAAATTATTCGAAAAAACCCAAAGACTGTCGGTGTATACCGTCTGATCATGAAGCAGGGTTCGGATAATTTTCGTTCATCAAGTATCCAGGGCATCATGAAGCGTATCAAAGCCAAGGGTATCGAGGTCATTGTGTATGAGCCCGGCCTGAAAGATTCGGAATTTTTTCATTCCCGCGTTATTGTGGATATTGAAATCTTCAAGCGCGATGCTGATTTGATTCTTACAAACCGGATGTCGCCGACGTTACAGGACGTGGAATCCAAGGTATTTACCCGTGATTTGTTTGGAAATGATTAAAAGTTTCTATGAAAATGGTGCTGACCGCGTACTTTGTCTTGCCGTACTTGCGTATGGCCAGCGACTGTGCGCCTTGAAATACTCATTTTTGGTTGACACTCTAAGGCCTTGACAATAATGCCTTTTGAGAGAATTGTGCAATGAGAGTTCTGGTAACCGGCGCTGCTGGATTCATTGGCTCTGAAGTCAGTATGAAGTTGCTGGCAAGGGGTGACGTTGTCATAGGCATTGATAATCACAATGATTATTACGATCCAGGTTTGAAGGAGGCGCGCCTATTGCGTCATCTGGCGCATCCAAACTATACGCATTTGCGGATTGATTTGGCTGATCGTCAGGCAATCGATGCAGCTTTTGCGGGGCATCAGCCGCAAGCTGTGGTTAATCTGGCTGCGCAGGCGGGCGTTCGATATTCAATCGAGAACCCACTTGCTTATATTCACAGCAATATTGTCGGCTTTGCTCATATCCTTGAAGCCTGTCGACACAACAACATCACGCATTTGGTTTACGCGAGCAGTTCCAGCGTATACGGCGGCAATACAGCGATGCCTTTTTCTACTGGCGATAATGTCGACCATCCGCTGAGCCTTTACGCGGCAACCAAGAAATCAAATGAATTGATGGCGCATACCTATAGCCATCTGTTCGGGTTGCCAACGACAGGTCTTCGATTTTTTACCGTCTATGGGCCATGGGGGCGACCCGATATGGCTTTGTTTAAATTTACGCAAGCGATCGTGGCAGGGGAAAAGATCCAGATATTTAATTATGGAAAACACCGTCGGGATTTTACTTATATTGACGATATTGTCGAAGGTATTATTCGTGTACTTGATTGCCCCGCCCAGCCGGACCCGCTGTATAAAAGTGATCAACCTAACCCCGGTTCCAGCAATGTGCCATGGCGTGTTTATAACATCGGCAATAATCAGCCGGTCGAACTGATGCAATACATTGAATCGCTGGAAAATGCGCTTGGTAAAAAGGTAGAAAAAGAATTGCTGCCAATGCAGGCCGGGGATGTGCCTGATACCTATGCAGATGTCAGTGACCTGGTGGCGCAATTTCAATATAAGCCATCTATTACTGTCGATGAAGGTATCAAACGTTTTGTAACCTGGTACAGCGATTACTTCAATCTTTAAGTAGAAAACAACATGCATCCAACATCATTGAAGCTTGTGGCAAGCAGTAATTTTCTGATTTTCTTAAAAATATCGACCGCTTTCTCCTCCTTATGATGCCTTCGATGTTTATCAGATTTCAGGAGATATTTGATCTTCTCAACCAGAAGGAGAGGCGTCATACGCTCCTCCTCATTGGATTGATCATGATCATGGCATGTCTGGATATGGTTGGTGTGGCTTCAATCTTGCCATTTATGGGGGTGCTGTCTAACCCGACAGTTTTAGACACCAATATTTACCTTCACAAAGCATTTTTAATATCGGGGCTAGGCGATACTCAGAGCTTTCTTTTTTTGCTCGGTTTTGGTGTTTTTTTGTCATTGGTACTTTCAATTACCTTTAAGGCATATGTAACTTGGGCCTTATTGCGTTTCACGTATTTACTGCACTACTCACTTGCAAACAAATTAACTGAAGGCTATCTCAATCAGCCCTATGAGTTTTACCTTAATCGCCATTCTGCTGACTTGGGTAAAACGGTACTGACGGAAGTTGGTCAGGTTATCAGCGGTGCGCTGGTGCCGATGATGGACTTGTTTGTAAACGCCTCAGTGGGTTTGGCTTTGGTGATCTTGTTGTTTCTAGTAAATCCAATGCTGACCTTGTCCATGTGTGGTGGCTTGGGTATTTCGTACGGAATGATCTTCTTTTTTCTTCGTAAGTATTTGGCAAGGATTGGTGCAGAGCGTGTTGTCGCCAACAAAGCCCGTTTTCAGGCTTTGTCCGAAGCTTTTGGCGGGATCAAGGAAGTAAAGGTCAGCGGGCTTGAGGATGCATTTTTTCGACGTTTTGACAAGCCCTCGAGGCATTACGCCATTACCCAGGTAAATGCGCAAATTTCATTTCAAATACCCAAATTCATTCTTGAGTTGCTGGCATTTGGCGGCATGATTTTGTTGCTGCTGTATTTGATGCAGGATTCTCAAAGTCTGCAATCAGCGTTGCCCTTGATTTCAGTTTATGCCTTCGCAGCCTACCGCTTGATGCCTGCATTGCGTGATCTGTTTGCCAACCTCTCCAAGCTACGTTTTGCCGGACCCGCGTTAAAGACCCTACATACTGATTTCACGAACCTGAAGCCTAGCCTTTCAAGACGGCAAGATGATGTCAAGATCAGTTTCAAGAACGCGATCAGGCTTGAACACATACATTACCGTTATCCGCTGTCGTCGATGGAGGCACTTCGGGATTTGAGTATCGAAATTCCGGTTCGCTCTACCGTTGGATTCATTGGCGAAAGTGGGTCGGGAAAGACAACCACAGTAGACCTCATACTCGGCTTGCTCAAGGCGGAGAGCGGTCAGATGAAAGTGGATGATCTAGTCATCAATTCTGAAAACTGCCATGCCTGGCAGCGCATTGTCGGTTATGTCCCGCAGCATATATTTTTATCAGATGACACTATTGAAGCCAACATTGCCTTTGGCGTGCGCAAAGAAGATATTGATCAAGAAGCTGTTGTGCGTGCTGCCAAAATAGCCCGGTTGCATGAATTCGTTACCGAAAAACTGCCACAGTTATACATGACATCTGTCGGCGAGCGAGGCATACGGCTGTCAGGTGGACAGCGTCAGCGTATCGGCATAGCTCGCGCGCTTTATCATCAACCGCAAGTGCTGGTGCTGGATGAAGCAACTAGCGCGCTCGACAATTTGACAGAGCATGAAGTGATGGAAGCTGTCTATGCACTCAGCGGAGAAATCACGATCATTCTAATTGCACATAGACTTTCTACCGTTAGTAACTGCGACCGGCTCTATCTCTTCGAGGGAGGGCAGGTGATTCGCACCGGCAGTTACCAGGAAATCGTTGAGCAAA
>CANGAW010000041.1 GCA_947451925.1 Burkholderiales bacterium
GCACTCTGCTTTTGCCTGCCCGCAGTCGCAGCGCCAGACTGGAAGCTGCTAATGGAAACCGAAGACCCGGACAAAATCATCAGCTGGTACGTGGATTTGAGCAGCATCGTGCATGAGGACGATTACCTGCGGGCCTATTTGCGCACTTCCTGGTCGCTGCCGCAATACGGGCCGGATGGCACGGCCTACCAGTCTTCAACGTATTTAAATTATTTTGATTGTGACAAGCGAAGCATTGCCTACACCGGCAATGTCTATTATTCCGGTACCGAACCGCAAGGCGAAGCAGTCCATACGGAAGCCGAGCAGGCGCTGGAAAAATTAGTTTTTCAACCGGTGATACCGGGATCAGCCGGCGAGAACCGGCTGCTTTTTGTCTGCAAATATCGCTCGAAAAATTTTCTCACGCAGTGGCAAAACATCCGCCCCAAGGCTTGAAACAAGCGTGAAAAAAGGCGACGCCTTGTTAAAACAGGTCGCCCTTGTTCATTCTTTTATTCAGATTAGGATGCCAGCGTACTGATCATCTGCAGGTCTCCTGACAACTGCCCGCCTTCTTCTATGACTAGCGTCGCATAGCGGATTTTCCCGGTCACTCTGCCGGTCGAATGCACGACCAGCTTTTGACGAACCGTTAATTCACCATCGAATTCGCCGCGTATCTCGGCGATATCAAATTCGGCGCAGCCAACGAAGATGCCCATTTCCAAAATTTGCACCATGCGCGAATGAATCGTCGCTTCAACCCGGCCTTCAACAACTAAGGTGTCGCAATCGGTAATCTCCACACCTTTGAGTTTGATATTGGGGCCGACTGTCAGCGTGCTGCGCGCCACACTGGCGGCGTGCATAGTGCTGGGAAAATGGCTGCTGACTGACGCGGCGGTGATGGAAGCCGGAACCGGACGCGCAAAAGACACGTTCGTGCCCGTTGGTATGGCCGAGCCCGGGCCACCGGCCTGAATAAGACGTTCAATGACATGATCGGTAGGTTTGCCGTCAGTGAGCGTGTTCTCGCGCCGGCCAAACAGTTTTTCTGATTTAAGCATGGATTCTCCTGGATAAATGCGCAGCCAACCATAAGGTGTCGTCTGTGCACGCAGGACTTTGGCCGTTGCAACAGGTCAAAGTTCCCCACCGGAAGCGAATAAACTTTTAAAGCAAAATTCACAGGCTTGAGACGAAAAAAAACCGCGAATCGCTTCGCGGTTTTTTGGCAATGCCAAAATTACAGCATTACTTGGTACGGCTCTTGTATTCGCCAGTGCGGGTATCGATTTCGATCTTGTCGCCCTGCGCCACAAACAAAGGCACCGAAATCAGGAATCCGGTTGCAATCTTTGCCGGCTTTAACACCTTGCCTGAAGTGTCACCTTTGACTGCTGGCTCTGTGTAAACCACTTCGCGCACAACTGTCGTTGGCAAATCCACCGAAATCGCTTTTTCGTTGTAGAACACGATTTCGCAAGCCATGCCATCTTCAAGGTAGTTGATCGCGTCGCCCAGGTTTTCACCTTCGACTTCATACTGGTTGTAGTCGGTGTCCATGAACACATACAGCGGATCAGCGAAATACGAATAGGTCGCTTCTTTGCGCTCTAGCGTGACGACATCAAATTTGTCGTCTGAGCGATATACCGATTCCAGACCTGCTTCAGTCAGCAGGTTCTTCATTTTCATCTTGCACACGGATGCATTGCGGCCAGATTTGGTGTATTCGGTTTTCAGGACAACCATCGGCTCGCCGGCGACCATGACGACATTACCGACGCGGATTTCTTGTGCGGTTTTCATAACAGGATTAACTCTAAAAATGGGGAATAAGGACAGGCGCCGCAGAGAAACTGTTTTGCTTTTGCTGTGTGAACTGCTGCGCCTAAATTAAGAACGGTGGATTTTACCCGATTTTGCCGGCGAACTCGATCAAACTGCGAGCCAGCTCCGCTTGCAACGAAAGCCGCCTTGCCCATTGCTCACCATGCGCTTGCAAGACCGGCAAGCTGGCCTGCAAGACTGGCCAGTCGAGCCGGCCATCAGGCGCACCGTTCCAGCTGCGCCAAAACTGCGTCACAGTCAGACTGAGCGCTGCCGGCAAACCAGTCACATAGTGGTCCAGCAAAGCCTGCAATTTATCCAGATGCGCAAACGCTTCTTGCTCGTATGCCTGCCAGACGAAGGGGCGCTGTGCCCATTGCGCACGCACCAGCGAATCTTCACCGCGCACCATATTCAAGTCACAGCACCATAGCAAACGGTCATAGTCATCGGGCGCTAGAAATGGAATCCGCTGCACCTGCAAATTTCCCACCGTGTGCGCAAGACCCGTGGTCAAAGGCTGCGGACACAGCCGCGCCAGTGCAAGGTCGGCTACGCCTTCAGGCACCAGACAAAGCACCGGCGAGCCGCTTTGCATCGCGGCAAACAGCGCATCGAGCGGCGCCGACGGATAACAGAATAAAGAAACCAGCGTCGTCTTTGCCGGCACCGACACGCCTAGCCGCGCTAAAAAGTCTCTGCGTGCGGCTGGGTCTTGCTGCAAAGCCAAACGCTGCGAGTCCAGCCCGCGCTCTTTGAGCAAACCGCCGGTGCGGGTGGTAAAGCCAGGAAAATAAAAATACTTTTTTAAAGGCAGACGCGGATGCGGCGAAGGCAAGGCATGACAAGATTCGACCCAAGGCTCGGCCGACAAGTATTCCAGGTTGATCCAGACCGGCGGCGGCAACGCAGCCGCCATTGCCTCAATCACGGACTCGGGCAGCCGGCAGCCGAAGGCTTCAATGACCAGATCGGCCGGCGCCTCAAAGTCAGCCCCTTCATGCCAGCGACGCAGCGTGATGCCATCGACCTGCTGCCGCTCTGCCTGCGGCTCGATCATGGGGCGCAAGCGCTGCAAGCGGGACAGATCATCCATCCACAAAGTGACCTGCAGTTTTTCTTGCTGCGCGAACTGACGCGCCAGCCGCCAGCAAACCCCGGCGTCACCGAAGTTGTCGATCACCTGGCAAAAAATCGTGACAGATTGCGGCGCGCTCATTCGATGCCAGCAATCATGCTGCGCCCTACTCCCACTCCAGCACCGGATAAAGCAGCGTGGCATTGCGCCGGTTCACATTATCAAACAAAGCCCACTGTCTTTTTTCAGATTGTGCGGCCGCATCAATGGCAGCCGACATGGGCTCACCCTTTTTGATGCTGCTGCGCAGATCATCGAGCAAGGTCTGTAAATAATGCCGCTGCTTTTCCAGCAAAGCGTTTTTATCTGCCGTGACCGGCCCGTGTCCCGGCACGGTCTGCCTGGCCGGCAAGGCGCTCAAAGGCGAGATCAGTTTGAGCCAGCCGTGAATATCGCCATCGATCGACGGCGTGCGCTCGACAAACAACAAGTCGCCCAGCCATAGGGTGGCGCTGGCTTCATCCTCCACCGTCAGATCATGATCGGTATGCGCAATCGGCCAGGCGCGCAAGAGCAGCTGTCGGCCCCCGAGATCGATTCGCGTTTGTGCATGAACCAACTGCGTGGGCAGCACAATGCGGCTGCCTTTGGCTGCGTCGCCCAGCATGGTGACGATATTGGTGGTGTAAGTCTCGGCACGCAGCTGCATGGCGCGGGGCAATTGATGATGACCAAAAAATTCAGGGTGATCAGATTCGAATGCGGCGTTGCCAAAAATATGATCCGAATGCACGTGCGTGTTGATCACATAGCGGATAGGCAAATCCGTGCGCTGCCTAATCGCCTCGCGCAATGCACTGCCAACCGCATAGCTGCCACCAGTATCAATGACCGCCACCGCAGAGTGGCCGATGACGAAGCCGATATTGGCAATATCACCGTGGTAATGCTCGCCAAACTCTTCGTGCACACCCTGATGGACAAATACACCCGGCGCGATTTCGGCTACCGGCAAAGGTAGCGCCCACGCCGCCGGTGCCAGGCTGGCCCACAGCAAACAAAGCATGGAACACATCAAGGCCCGCATGACTTTATGCGGCTGCAAGCTGACGAATCGCTTGTTCAAACATCGCAGCGGGTTGGCCGCCTTGCAGTAAATGCTGGCCATTAAAAATAATCGAAGGTACCGAATGTATGCCTTGCGACTGATAGTGCTGTTCACTCTTGCGAACTTCGGCGCTGTATTCGTCGCTGGCCAATATTGCCGACGCGCGTTCAACATCCATTCCGGCTTTTTTCACGGCGGCCAGCAAATCTGCATGGTCCGATGGATTCTGACCCAGCGTGAAGTAGGCTTCCAGCAGCGCCCATTTCAAACCTTGCTGCTGCCCCGGCTGTCCTTCCAGCTCGGCCCAATGCAAGAGGCGGTGTGCATCAAAGGTGTTGTAAGTCCGTTTGCGGCCTTCCATATTGAAGGTAAAACCGACCTCGGCGCCACGCTGACGAATGTGTTCCTGATTTTGCGCGACCTGCTCTGTCGTCATCTGATATTTCTGGCTCAGATGCTCAACAATATCCTGCCCCTCGGGCGGCATGGCCGGGTTCAGTTCAAACGGTTGAAAATGCAATTCGACCTGCACTTCTTCTTTAACGCTGTCGATGGCCTGCTCCAGCGCAGCCAGACCGACGGCGCACCACGGGCAGGCTATATCAGAAACAAAATCGATTTTGATGGATTTCATAGTATGCAAATCAGGTAAAGCAGCACAAGGCTGCGTAGATAAAATAGTAAGTTGATGCTATCACGCCAAGATGATTCGGATACAGGGTCTGCGGCGGTGTAATATGACGCTGCTAAATTCGCTTATCTGGCCCGGATCACTTTCATGTGTTTTCATAAATGAAATCTTCATCGCACCGCAACAGCATGCAAAGCTTCGACTCTATCGTTGGCACCGCCACACGCATAGAGGGTGATCTGCATGTCGATGAAAGTCTGCGCATTGATGGTCGTCTCAATGGCAATCTGGAGCAAACGGTCGGCAAGGCGCGATGGATCATCATCGGGCCTAATGGTGAAATCCGTGGCAATATCCGCGCACAAAATGTCAGCGTGTCCGGCAAAGTATTCGGCAATATCTTTGCCAGCGGCAGTACCGAACTGATGGAAGGCTGCGAGGTACGCGGCAACATCACCCATAAGTCCATTACCGTCGAGCCCGGCGCAATTGTCCATGGTCAGCTGATCGCCAGCCGCGACGGCATTGACGCTGAAGCCGCTGCAAAAAGCATCATAGACTCAGCCCGCAACGACGCGCCCTGAAACATCGCGTCATGCCTTTGACGCAGACGCAAACCATTCCCCCCTCATTACATATTTGCTGAACAGATAAGCAAGCGCGAACTTATTCGTTCCGTTTCTGTTCACAGAAAATTAAGCTCCTCCTCGTCTGTTCAATTCACAACGAGGAAGTCATGTCATATAAAAAAATCATTCAGGCCATTATTGTGGCCACTCTGGCAGCACCTGCCGCCTTTGCCGCCGAGGTCTCCATCCTCAACGTGTCCTATGACCCGACCCGCGAGCTGTATCAGGATTTCAATAAAGCCTTCGCCTCGCAGTGGAAAAATAAATCCGGCGACGAACTGAAGGTCAAACAGTCGCACGGCGGCTCGGGCAAACAGGCACGCGGTGTCATCGATGGGCTGGCTGCCGACGTCGTCACGCTGGCACTGGCCTATGACATTGATGAAATCGCCAATCGCGGCCTGATTGCCAAAGACTGGCAAAAACGCCTGCCAAACAACAGCGCACCCTATACCTCCACCATTGTTTTCTTAGTCCGCAAGGGCAACCCGAAAGGCATCAAAGACTGGAACGACCTGACACGGCCCGGCATTTCCGTCATTACGCCCAACCCGAAAACTTCAGGCGGCGCACGCTGGAATCATCTGGCAGCCTGGGGTTATGCACTCAGACAGCCGGGCGCAACAGAAAAAACCGCACAGGAATTTTTGAGCAAAATTTATAAAAATGTACCGGTACTGGACTCCGGCGCACGCGGCGCCACCACCACCTTCGTTGAACGCGGCATTGGGGATGTACTGCTGGCGTGGGAAAACGAAGCCCTGTTAGCCATTAAAGAACTGGGGCCCGACAAGCTTGAAATCGTCGCGCCCTCAGTCAGCATTCTTGCCGAGCCGCCGGTGGCCGTGGTTGACAAAGTAGTTGACCGTCGCGGCACCCGCAAAATCGCCGAGGCCTATCTGCAATATTTGTATAGCGATGAAGGTCAGGAAATCGCGGCAAAAAATTACTACCGCCCTGTCAATGAAAAGCTGGCAAAAAAATACGCGTCACAGTACCCGAAGCTGAAACTTTTCACTGTTGAAGAAGCCGCCGGCGGCTGGGCCAAAGCACAGAAAACACACTTTGCCGATGGCGGATTATTTGACCAGATTTATCTGCCAGGTAAATAAATTTCATCTAAATTAATTTTATAAAAAGACAAAAATCATGACTTATAAAAACCAAACTTACCGTGCCCTGCTGCTGCCCCTTTTTATTGGCAGCCTGAGTGCGACTTCCGTGCCTGCTTTGGCCAACGATCAAACCGAAATCGAACGGTTGAAAAACCTGATCGAAGAACTTGATCAACGCGTTAAAGTGCTGGACCGCAAACGCGAAATCGCCAGCGAAGAAGCCAGCGCCAAACAAAAGAGCGCACCCGTTCTGGTTGCCGGTGAAAACGGCTTTGGCTTCAAGTCGGCAGATGGTCAGTTTGAATATAAACTGCGCGGCATCATGCAGCTGGACTATCGCAATTTCGATGGCGATGCTTTTCCAACGGCGATTAATGGCTTTACCGCACGTCGTATCCGGCCGACCTTTGAGGGCACGGTATTTGGCAAATATGGTTTTCGCTTTACGCCTGAATTTGGCGAAAACAAAGCTGCTGTCGTCGATGCTTATCTGGATGCCCGCTTTGACACCGCCGCACAGCTGCGCTTTGGTAAATTCAAACCGGCGGTCGGTCTGGAGCGCTTGCAGGGCGCAGGTGATATCAAATTTATCGAACGTAGCTATGTCAGCAACAACATCCTGCCGAACCGTGACCTTGGTCTGTCCTTGAGCGGTGAGGTGCTGAACAAGAAACTCAACTATGCATTTGGTGTATTTAATGGCGTAAGCGACGGTGGTGAAAACACCACCACACAGGACGTGAACTCTGAAAAAGAATTCACTGGCCGGATTTTTACTAACCCATTCAACGACAGCGACAACTTCCTGCGCGGCCTGGGCTTTGGTGTGGGCGGCACCTTCGGCAATTCAACCGGCACCACCGCCGCTTCGAACCTGCCTTCCTACAAAACGCCGGGACAGGCCAATACCTTCTTCAATTACGCAACGAGCGTTTTTGCAAATGGTCAGCGCACCCGTTTATCACCGCAAGCGCATTTTTATAACGGCCCCGTCGGTGTCATTGCGGAATACGCGGATGTGTCACAACAAGTTAAAGTCAGCACAAATGCAGCAACATTAAAAAATGATGCCTGGCAGGTCGCCGCCTCATGGCTGCTGACCGGCGAAGATGCGTCCTACAAAGGGGTCAAACCCAATAGCCCGTTTGGTGCCAACGGCGGCCTCGGCGCCTGGGAACTGGTCGCACGCTATCAGGAAAACAATATCGACAAAGATGCGTTTACCAACTTCGTTGACACCACCAAAGCCAATGCCGCATCGGCCAAAACCTGGGGTCTGGGACTGAACTGGTATCTGAACCAGTCATCCAAATTTGCGGTGAACTTTGAACAAACCAGCTTTAGCGGTGGCACCGGCCTCAAAAAGCTCGACGGCAAAACAGAAAACTTTGCCGTTGCCCGTTACCAGCTCGCGTTCTGATCGGTACCCTGAAAGTCACTGGATCACCCAGCAAGGGTGGGTCCAGTGCCTTCGCTTCAAGCCCCCATCCCTATATTTGAAATTCATCTATCGACATACCGAAAGATTCGTTCTGTTTATAAGGCAACAATGGAATGATCTGCTCTTCTCCGTTTTAAAAACAATAACGAAGCCAGCATGTCATCTCTTTCACCCGTATTGAACAAAGCAGCCAGAGCAGGCCGCGTAATGCCCGGCTTTCATTTGTCACTGGGTTTCACGCTGCTGTATCTGAGCCTGATCGTACTAATACCGCTTTCTGCCGTCATCCTCAACACGCTGAGCATGAGCTGGGAAGCCTTCTGGCGCGCGGTCAGTTCGGATCGGGTGGTGGCTTCTTACAAGCTCAGCTTTGGCGCGTCCTTGATTGCCGCCACCGTCAATTTATTCTTTGGCACTATCCTGGCGTGGGTGCTGGTGCGTTACCATTTTTTCGGCAAAAAATTGCTCGATGCATTGGTTGATTTACCGTTTGCGCTGCCCACAGCAGTGGCAGGTATTGCACTGACCGCCTTGTACTCGGCTAATGGCTGGATAGGCCGCTATCTTGAGCCATTGGGTATCAAGATCGCCTTCACCCCTTTCGGCATCACCATCGCATTGATTTTTATTGGCCTGCCCTTTGTCGTGCGTACCGTGCAACCGGTGCTGGAAGATGCAGAACGCGAACTTGAAGAAGCTGCCGCCAGTCTGGGTGCCAGCCGCCTGCAAACTTTTTCTCGGGTGATCCTGCCGACCATTTTGCCGGCACTGTTAACCGGCTTTGCGCTGGCCTTTGCCCGCGCACTCGGCGAATACGGCTCGGTGATTTTCATCGCCGGTAATCTGCCCATGGTGTCGGAGATCACGCCGCTGTTCATCATCACCAAGCTGGAACAATACGATTACGCCGGCGCCACCGCGATTGCTGTGGTGATGCTGATTGCATCTTTCGTCATGCTGTTAACCATTAATCTGCTGCAGGCCTGGACCCGCCGCAGCACCCGGAGATCTTGAGATGGCCAGCGCCGCAACTTCATTGACGCATTCCCGAGCAAGTCTGCAAGAGCCGGCCTTCTCGCCAGGCGCAACACTGGAGCCTTTCTGGGTCAGGGCACTGCTGATTACAACGGCGCTGGCTTTCGCTGCCTTGTTTTTACTGGTGCCGCTGCTGGCGGTGTTTGCCGAAGCCTTTCGCAAAGGCTGGCAGGCCTATTTCGCCGCCATCATCGAACCCGATGCGCTGTCGGCGATTCGCCTGACCTTATTAACGGCCGCCATCGCCGTGCCATTGAACCTGGTGTTTGGCGTCGCTGCCGCCTGGTCGATTGCGAAATTTGAATTCCGCGGCAAAAGCCTGCTACTGACCCTCATCGATTTGCCGTTTTCGGTGTCACCCGTGATTTCGGGTCTGATCTATGTGCTGCTGTTCGGTGCCCATGGCTGGTTCGGTGCATGGCTGCTGGAGCATGACGTGCAGATTTTATTCGCCGTACCCGGCATCGTCTTAGCCACTATTTTCGTCACCTTTCCCTTCGTCGCCCGCGAGCTAATTCCGCTGATGCAGGTGCAAGGAAACGAAGAAGAGGAGGCCGCACTGGTGTTGGGTGCGTCCGGCTGGCGCACTTTCTGGCATGTGACGCTGCCGAACATTAAATGGGGTTTGTTGTACGGCGTGATCTTGTGTAACGCGCGGGCGATGGGAGAGTTCGGCGCAGTCTCGGTGGTCTCCGGCCATATCCGCGGCGAGACCAACACCATGCCGCTGCAAGTCGAAATTCTTTATAACGAATACAACTTCGCCGCTGCCTTTGCCGTTGCCTCATTACTGGCACTGCTGGCACTGGTGACACTGGCTTTGAAATCATTGATTGAATGGCGCGTGCAGCAAAGCGTCAGCAAGAACACTCTGGAGAATCCCGCATGAGCATCGAAGTCCGCAACATCCGTAAACGCTTTGGTGATTTTGTCGCGCTCGACAATGTGTCGCTGAATTTTCCGACCGGCGAATTAACCGCCCTGCTCGGCCCTTCCGGCTGCGGCAAAACCACGCTGCTACGCATTATCGCGGGCCTCGAACAACTCGACAGCGGACAAGTGCTGCTGGATGGCGAAGATGCGTCGGCGCGCCATGTGCGCGAGCGTCAGGTTGGTTTTGTCTTTCAACACTATGCCTTGTTCAAGCATATGAGCGTGTTTGAAAACATCGCCTTCGGCCTGCGCGTTAAGCCCCGCCATCTGCGACCAAGCGAGACGCAAATCAAAGAAAAAGTACATCGCCTGCTTGATCTGGTGCAGCTAGACTGGCTGGCAGATCGTTATCCGCCGCAGCTCTCAGGTGGTCAGCGCCAGCGTATTGCCCTGGCCCGCGCTCTGGCGGTTGAACCACGGGTGCTGCTGCTGGACGAACCGTTTGGTGCACTTGATGCCAAGGTGCGTAAAGAATTGCGTCGCTGGCTGCGCCGCCTGCATGATGAACTGCATGTAACCAGCATTTTTGTCACCCATGATCAGGAAGAAGCGCTGGAAGTATCGGATCAGGTGGTGCTGATGAATAAAGGCCGGGTCGAACAACTCGGCACGCCAGACGCCGTCTATAACCATCCGGCCTCGCCCTTTGTGCTGGGCTTTCTGGGCAACGTCAATATTTTCCACGGCCGGGTCCACGAAGGCGTGTTGAGCAGCGACGGCACCCGTTTTGCTCTTGCCGACCATGCCGAAACGCAGGATGCGCAAGGGATTGGCTATGTGCGGCCGCATGAAATCGATGTAGCCCGCTACACGCCGGGCGCTGAAGGCATTATCGTGCAGCTGAAACGGGCACATGCCATCGGTCCCTTGGCCCAGCTCGAACTCGAGCGTGACGACAATGGCCAACTGATCGAAGCACTGATTCCGAGCGAGCACTTTGCCCAACTCAATTTCAAAGAAGGCGAAAAACTAGTAGCCAGACCAAAACGCCTGCGGGTGTTTTTTGACAATGCTGTCTGATAAATTTCAATAAGGTAGATCATGAATTTTCAACAGCTACGCTCGGTGCGCGAAACGGTACGCCGCGGATTTAATCTCACTGAAGTCGCCAATGCGCTGTTTACTTCGCAACCCGGTGTAAGCCGGCAAATTCGCGAACTCGAAGACGAACTCGGTATCGATATTTTTGAGCGCAATGGCAAGCGGCTGACCGGACTGACCGAGCCGGGGAAAAATGTGTTGCCCATCATTGAGCGACTCTTGCTAGAAGCAGAAAATCTGCAACAGGCAGGCAATGAATACGCGGGCCTGCAAAACGGCACTTTGTCAGTGGCCACCACCCACACTCAGGCGCGCTATGTCTTGCCAAAAATTGTGCAGACATTTCGCACCGCCTTTCCGGATGTCAGAGTCGCCTTGCAGCAAAGCGCGCCCGAGCATATCGCCGAATGGGTCTTGTCCGGCAAGGCTGACGTAGGCATTGCCACCGAAGGTCTGGCCCAGTTTGATGGACTGGCCTCTTTCCCCTGCTACGAATGGCATCACGTCGTGGTGGTCCCGGAGGCCCATCCCCTGCTCGCCAACACCAGCCTGACGCTGGAAGACCTGGCGAAGTGGCCGCTGATTACCTACGATCAGGGCTTCACCGGCCGCGGTCATATTGATGAGGCTTTCCGCAGCAAGGGCTTGGAAACCGACATTGTGCTCACCGCAATGGACTCGGACGTGATTCAGCAATACGTGGCACTCGGCATGGGCGTTGGTATCGTGGCTTCCATGGCAGTGGGCGCCAACCTGAATGCCGGACTAAGGGCCATCGAGGCCAACCATCTGTTCGCCCCCAACACCACACGAGTGGCAGTTCGCCGTGGTGCGTATTTGCGGGCGTATACGCTGGACTTCATCATGCAACTGGCGCCGCAATTAACGCGCGCGGAGATACTGGCGGCGGTGTAGTCATAGTCACAGGCGGCCTCCTCTATAATGGTTTGAAATTATTCAATCCTGCCGGGACAGAGGAAGACCGCCATGACCGCATTTGCAAAAAAAATATTCGGCAATCTATTTCGCTGCTTGTTAACGGGTGCGGCCTGTCTGGGCATCGCTGCCTCGGCAGGCGCCGTAGGAATTGTCTGCACCACCACCGCCATGCATGGCAATAAATGGATTTGCAAGGAAAGTCCGGAAGTCTGTACCTTCACCTTCTACGGCAAACAAGGTGGCGCAACGCTGACCCGCAAAGGCAAGGCGGAAGAACCAAAAATTCGAGTGGTCGTCGACAAGTGGGAAGAAAAAGTCATCATCGCGCATGAAGACCGGCCGAAAATTAATGATCTCTTTGTTGAACAATATTTCTACAAAATCGAGATCGACACCGGCAACTTCCTCATGGCCAATGAGTTCATGACCAACAGCGGCCGCTACCTGACCAAAGAAGATCTGGCTGCGACTGAAAAATTACGTTTTTCCTATTACAAGCCAAGCCTGTATTCAGAAACTGGCAAATGTAAAATCAAAGGCCTGAACTAAGTCTTTTTCCTTTTCAACCATTTCACTCGGATTGCCTGCTCATGAAAAAAATCATCCTGATCCTAAGCGCCTTAATGTCTTTTTCTGCCCATGCTCAGCTTGCGGATAAAAAAGTGCTCACCCTAGACGCCGCCAAAAAAATGACGGCCGCAGCGCAAGCCGAAGCGAAGAAAAATGGCTGGACTATGGCCATCGCCGTCGTGGACGATGCCGGTCATCTGATGAGCTTTGAACGCATCGACGGTACCCAGACCGGCAGCATTGAAGTGGCCATTGCCAAGGCAAAAACCGCAGCCGCATTCAAACGGCCAACTAAAGTATTTGAAGAAGCCAGCAAAACCCGACCCGGTCTGCTTAGCTTGTCGCCAACGGCTGTGATGGTTGAAGGCGGTGTGCCACTGTTCGCCGAGCAGCAATTGGTCGGCGCCATTGGTGTCAGCGGCGCCAGCTCACAACAGGATGGTCAGGTGGCCGAAGCCGGTATAGCGGCCCTGGGCCTGAAGTAATCAGCGGGCTTTGCCAGGTCCGCCAGCGGCAATTTTTCTGGTTGACTCGGCGAGTGCCTTATCCAGATACGCAGAATAAAATCCGTGGCCATCGCCGCCGACAATAGGAGCCGCAAGCACATTGCCTGTGGCATCAACAAACACCACGGTCGGCGCGATACGCACACCAAATTGTTTGGCCACTGCTGCCTGGGTGGTTCTGCTGCCTTCAAAACCCACAAGCGACTCTTCGCTGGTGATCTGTAACTCACGCATCACTGGCCGCTCTGCTGGCTCCCCCTCACGCAACATGGGCAGAAGATAACTTTGCCGCACCACTTTGCAGTAAGGGCAATCCGGCAATGAAAACAACAAGATTAAGGGCTTGCCCTCGCTCAGCGCCAATGCACCATCCTGCTGCAAATTAAGCGACGCCGGCAGCGTCGGCGACGACTGCGCAAAGGCCAATGGTGTTTGCAAACACAGCAAGAACAACAAGCCAGCCAATTGCATCAGCATGAATATTTCAGCCTTCTTCAGTAGGGGGAAGCGGGTTGCGCTTCGCAGGTGAGTATGCCTTGCGTTTCGATCAGCCGGCCAGTCTGCGGGTCAGACAGGCGGCCAGTGACGTGCATCTGCTGACTGCGGCGGTCCAGCGTAAAGTCGGCCTGCACTTCTTGCCCGCCGCTATTGATACCCATGCTCAGACAACGCACTGCGTCCGCACTCAATTCACAACGACAGATTTCAATTTGCCGGGTCAGACAACCAGCGGCCAGTTCCGGGTCACGCTTGACCGTGTTGTTGTCCGTATTCACAATCAGCCGGTATTGCTTCTTTGTGACGGCAGCGCTGCCTGATTCAAAAATATTTTCACTGCGAAAGTCACCGCTACAGACGTAATCTGTTCGTGCCGAGCCTGTGCCAGCCCACAGCGGCACAGCAAACAACCATAGCAGCAAAGAACAAAGTGCTTTCATTAACTGATCACGGACTCATCAACACGGGTGTCACCCAGATTATCGCGCCAGCTGGCTTCAATACGGTCGCCCTTTGCGGCGTCTCTGAAGGTAAAGGCGATATAGGGATTTTGCGACACAGCCATGCCCAGATGTGCATCAAGTACGATTTTGTCTTTGCAGCGCACTACCAGCGTCTCAATATAGTGCGCCGGAATGCGCACGCCCTGCTCATCCTTGCGCAGGCCGGTTTCCATCACATGCCTGATCATTAGTTTGACTTCTACTACGCCGTTAAACAGTACGGCGCGGATGCGCATGGGTTCGCTCATGATTTTTTTCGCCCGGGTGTTTTCATTCAGCCGCAACCACCGCCGCCAGCCAGCACCTTGATCATGGTGCTGCCCACATAGTACTTTCCCGCTGCGCGCACGATGCCGTAAATCGTTGAGGTCTCGCCCATCTTGATGCGGGTACTGATGGCTGCATCGGTACCCGCAGGGATCACGAAAGCGGCAGTCATCGGTATGGGATTTTTATGCACCAGAATTGCCATGAATTCGGTATCGGGGATGTTGCTGCTCATAGTCAAAGGCACGACGCTGCCACTGCCGACCATCTCGGGGCCGGACAGAATGACAGACTCACTGCTGACAAGCTTGTCGCCGCCCAGTTCGCGCACGGCATCCTGCACACTTTTACTGTTGAAAAAATCAGGATTCCATTCGGCAGCGAATACCTCGGCCGGCTTTAACAGGCCCGTTGCGAACGCCAGACCAAGAGCACTGCTGATTTGCAGCAGATCACGTCTTTGCTTGTTGATGATTGTCTCCCCGCCGTTTTAATTTTTTATCGGCTCAATAACGGGACTTGCCGCTCAGTCGCCAAAGCGACTGAGCGTAGAACGCCTTACACCAGCTTGGCCAGAGCCGTACTCAGGTGATTCACTGTTTGTGGAATGTTCAACAGTTTTTCCAGGCCGAACAGACCAATGCGGAAGGTACGGAAATCTTCGCGCTCGCCGCATTGCAAAGGTACGCCAGCAGCGGTCTGCAAACCCAGCGGAATGAATTTTTTACTGTTCTGAATTTCAGGGTCAGTGGTGTAGCTGACCACCACGCATGGCGCCTGAAAGCCGGGAGCGGCGACGCTCTTGAAGCCATTGACTTCCATCAGCTGGCGCACTTGACGGCCCAGCTCTTCTTGCTGCGCCTTCAGATTGGCAAAGCCGTGGGCCTGGGTTTCTTTCATCACGTCGCGCAAAATGCGCAGCGAATCGGTCGGCATCGTGGTGTGATACACATGCGCACCGCCTTCGTAGGTTTCCATGATCTGCAGCCATTTTTTCAAATCGCAGGAATAGCTGCTGCTGGTCGTGGCATCAATTTTGGCGCGGGCGCGCTCGCTCATCGCAATCAGCGCGCAGCAAGGGGAACTGCTCCAGCCTTTTTGTGGTGCGCTGATGACGATGTCGACTTTCGACGCCACCATGTCGACCCACATCGCACCGGAAGCAATACAGTCCAGCACAAACAAACCATCAACCGACTCAACCGCTTCGCCCACAGCGCGCAAATATTCTGGCGGCAAAATCATACCGGCCGAGGTTTCAACGTGGGGCGCAAATACCACTGCCGGTTTTTCACGCTTGATCCATGCCACCACTTCATCGACAGGCGGCGGTGCAAACGCGCCTTCAAAACCTTCGGTGACTTGCTTGGCCTGAATCACATGCAGGTCAGACGAGATTTTGCCGGCATCAAAAATCTGGCTCCAGCGAAAACTGAACCAGCCATTGCGAATGACCAGACATTTTTTATCATTGGCGAACTGGCGCGCTACGGCTTCCATGCCATAAGTACCGCTGCCGGGAACGACCAGCGCTGATTTGGCGTTATAGACTTCTTTGAGAATTTTCGAAATATCGGTAATGACGAGCTTGAAGGCATTCGACATATGGTTTAACGAGCGGTCTGTATAGACCACTGAAAATTCAAGCAATCCATCGGGATCAACGTGGGGCAGCAAACCGGGCATAGTGAGTCCTGAGTATATAAATATTATTTTGCTAGGGTCTTGCGCATCAGTGCGAAGACACGCATGCACTTTTATGGATAGAGAAGTTTAACAGAGGTCGCAAAACATCATGGTCCACTATAAAATTGCGCCTTCTAATAATTAACGAGACATTCGGAGAGCCCATGCTAAGTGATATCGAAATTGCACAAAAAGCAAAGATGAAAAAAATTATCGATATTGCAAGCAGCATCGGCATACCTGAAGATTCGATTGAGCCTTATGGTCATTTTAAAGGCAAGATCGCGCTCGATTATCTCGATACCCTCAAAGACAAGCCCGATGGCAAACTGATTTTAGTCACAGCGATCAGCCCGACGCCGGCCGGCGAAGGCAAAACCACCACCACGGTCGGACTCGGCGACGCACTGAACCGGATTGGCAAAAAAACGATCATCTGTCTGCGCGAACCATCATTAGGCCCGGTGTTTGGCATGAAGGGAGGGGCTGCGGGCGGCGGCTATGCGCAAGTGGTGCCAATGGAAGATATCAACCTGCATTTCACCGGTGACTTCGCGGCCATTGCGCTGGCCAATAATCTGCTGGCCGCCATGATCGACAACCATATCCATCATGGCAATGCGCTGGAAATTGATCCGCGTCGTATCGCCTTCAAACGCGTGGTGGATATTAACGACCGCGCGTTGCGCAAAATCGTGGTTGGTCAAGGTGGCGTGGCGAACGGCTTTTTACGCGAAGATGGTTTCGACATTGTGGTGGCTTCCGAAGTCATGGCCATTTTCTGTCTGGCCACTTCAGTCAATGATTTGAAAGAGCGCCTGGGCGACATCGTGGTCGGCTACACCCGGGCCGACAAGGCAGTGCGCGCGCGCGACCTGAACGCCCATGGCGCAATGACGGTGCTGTTAAAAAATGCACTCAAACCGAATCTGGTTCAGACGCTGGAAAACAATCCGGCCTTCGTCCATGGCGGCCCGTTCGCCAATATTGCACACGGCTGCAACTCCTTGATTGCCACCCGCAGCGCGTTAAAGCTGGCCGACTATGTAGTGACCGAAGCCGGCTTTGGCGCCGACTTGGGCGCAGAAAAATTCTTGAGTATCAAGTGCCGCAAAGCCGGGCTGAAAGTCGCCGCCTGCGTCGTGGTGGCGACCATCCGCGCCCTGAAATATCACGGCGGTGTCGATGTCGCCCAACTCAACACCGAAAACCTCGATGCACTGCGCAAAGGCATGGTCAATCTGGAACGGCATATCGACAATATCCGTGAGCACTATGGCTTGCAGGCGATTGTCTCTATAAATCGATTCAGCAACGACACCGACGCAGAAATCAAATTGCTCACCGAGCACATGCGTGAGCTTGGTGTAAAAATCGTGCTGGCCAATCATTGGGCCCAGGGCGGCGCTGGTGCAGAAGAACTGGCACAAGCCGTGGTCCAGATTGCAGCCACGCCATCCCAGCAAAAATTTGTTTACGAAGATAGTGACAGCCTGTGGGAAAAACTTAACAAGGTCGCCACCAAAATTTATGGCGCGTCCGGCATTTCCGCCACGCCGAAAATTCGCCAGCAACTGCAAAAATGGCAGGATGAAGGCTATGGTCATTATCCGATTTGCGTCGCCAAAACCCAGTCCTCGTTTTCGACTGATCCGGCATTACGCGGCGCGCCCAGCGGCCATGTGGTGACGGTGCGTGAAGTCAGGCTTAACGCCGGCGCACAATTTATCGTGATGGTGTGCGGTGATCTGATGACGATGCCGGGCCTGCCAAAAATTCCAAGCGCAGAAAGAATCGACATTGACGACAGCGGCACCGTCGTCGGTCTGTTCTGATTCACTCACTTACAAGGAAACGCTATGCGCGCAGCAATCTATACCAGCAAGGGCCCGGCAAACGAGGTTTTGCAAATCGTCGACAGGCCAGCGCCACTACCGGCTGCCGGTGAGGTACGCGTCAAACTGGCCTTCAGCGGCGTTAATCCGTCGGATGTGAAGTCACGCGCCGGCGTCGCCAGTCGTGGCAGCAGTTACGCCGAAGTCATTCCGCATAGCGATGGTGCCGGTGTCGTTGATTTGCTTGGTGCGGATGTACCGGCCGAGTGGCTGGGGCGGCGGGTCTGGGTATTTAATGCGCAATGGGAGCGGCCTTTTGGCACCGCTGCCGAGTATGTGACGCTACCGCTGGCGCAAGTGGTGCCACTGCCAGACGAAACTTCATTTGAAGTTGGCGCATCGATCGCGATTCCGCTGATGACGGCCATGTATGCGGTGCAGACCTGCGGTTCCCTGCTGGGCAAAACGGTATTGATTCCGGGTGCAGCCGGCAGCGTCGGCTTTTATGCGACGCAGTTGGCAGCGATGGCGGGCGCACGCGTGATTGCCGTGGTCAGCAACGATGAGAAAGCGGTGCTGGCACGATCGGCCGGTGCCAGTGAAGTGATTTTGTACCGCAGCGAAAACCTGGTGGAACGGGTTCAGGCCCTGACCGCAGGCCGCGGTGCAGACTATGTGATTGAAGTCGATGTCGCCGCCCACGCCGCGCATTACGGCAGCCTGTTGACCTTTGATGGCAAGGCCGTGATCTATGGCACCGGCACACCACAAATTACGATGCCGTTCGGGCCGCTGATCGTGGGCTTTGTGACGATGGTTTTTTTCATTGTTTATCGCTTGCCGCCGGCCGCATTAAAAACCGTACTCGATGGGGTCAGCGCTGCGCTGGCGCGTCCGGGCTTTCAACATCCGCCAACGGCAATTTACACGCTTGAGGATATCGCTGCGGCACACCAGCAGGTTGAACGCGGCGCCAATGCCAAGGTGCTGATCCGTTTGTAAAAACGGCAAAGCAGGCACAATCGAGCGCAGAGCAGCAGCATTTCGGTCACCGCGTAAACCTTACTTTTAGCCCCGCCGAGCTTAAAGCAGGGCATGATTGCAAGAATCGTTGCCCTTCGCAGGAATGTAACCGTGCCCATTAACACTTTACAGCGCCTGACCAGCGCTGACCGTACCAGCCGCGCCAACTACCAGCTCGGCAGTTATCTGGCCTTCATTGCCGGCGCCATCAATGCGGGCGGCTTTCTGGCTATTAATCGCTACACCTCGCACATGAGCGGCATTATCTCGGCCGTGGGTGATGATCTCGCCTTGGGCAACTTCACCGCTGTACTGGCTGGGCTGGCCTTACTGGCGTCCTTTATCTCTGGCGCGGCCACCACCAGCATTCTGGTGAACTGGGGATTGCGCCGGAAAATTCACAGTCGCTATGCGCTGCCCTTGTTGCTGGAGGCTTTTGTGCTGTTGCTGTTCGGGGTAGTAGGAGCGAACCTGTCGGCCTACCTGCAACTGACGGTGCCGGTTCTTGTTTTTTTGCTCTGCTATGTAATGGGCCTGCAAAACGCCATCATCACCAAAATTTCCAAAGCCGAAATTCGCACTACCCACATGACCGGCATCGTTACCGATATGGGTATCGAGTTAGGCAAACTGCTGTATTGGAATCAGTCCGAAGAAGCCAATAAAAACCATCAGGTTCGGCATAACCCGCAAAAGCTCAAAGAATATTTACTGATTCTCTCGATGTTTACCGCAGGCGCCGTCATTGGTGCGAGCGCATTCAAACACATCGGTTTTATTTCAGTCCTGCCGATTTCAATCTCTCTGATTGGCATCGCGCTGGCGAAAATATATCAAGACCTGAAGGGCTTGCTGTCGCAGAGTGGCCGTCCCGCACGATAAAACCTCTGCCGATTAACTGCGTTAAGCAGTTCGCCTAAAGCTCGTTGCAATTAAGCGACTGTGCAATACGAAATTTGCATTTTGCAGTACGTACTCACGCATTAGTCCTGACCTGCCTTCACTCTCATCTTGCGATCCGCATAAATTCAAGTGCAGCGCGGCTTTCTTCCAATCTTGTCGCCGACGCTGCATCTGTCAAACAATCGGCGCCCAAAAAATGGTTGTCACTTGACACCCATAGATATCGCCCTCTATATTTGAGCCAAGCATATGGCGCGTTCTCCCCACCCAAACAAGGAAGTGGAAAAGGCATTGCGTATAGCCGAAGACAATGGCTGGAGAGTAGTACAAGGAGGAAGCCACGCTTGGGGCAAAATTTACTGTCCGTACTAGGATCTTGAATGTCGCTGTGGCGAGTTTTGTATTGCCAGCATCTGGAGCACACCCCGTAATCCTGATAACCATGCCCGGGCCCTTTTAAGGGTGGTGATGAATTGCTACCGGCACAAGGATGCGGCGGCGGCAAAGAAATCATAGGAGAACTGAAATGGAATACGTCTTTACACTGAAGTATCAGATTTCAAACGAAGACCCCGATGAACTAATAGAAAGGCTGGGGGCGGCTGGTTGCGATGACGCACTGGCTGGCACCGGACAAATAGGTCGCCTTGCCTTAGCATTCACTCGGGATGCACGTAACGCGTATACCGCAATTTTAAGTGCACTGCGTGACGTCAAAAAGGCATTACCTGACGCCAAGCTAATCGAAGTATCACCGGACTTGGTGGGACTGACCGATGTCGCCGATATGGTTGGCGTCAGTCGCCAGAACATGCGCAAACTGATGCTCGGGCATGGCACCCGCTTTCCGCCGCCCATCCATGAAGGAAGCGCAGCACTGTGGCATCTGGCAGATGTGCTTGGCTGGCTCAGCGAGAAAGCCAACTATGAAGTTGATGCGAGTTTGATTGAAACCGCCATCAGCGCCCGACAGATCAACATCGCAAAGGAAGCGCGTCTGATGCCGTCAAAACGGCAATCTGAAATTGAATCCGTGTTGAACTAAGCGCAAAAAAAAAGCCGGTATCGTTTCCGATACCGGCTTTTTAACTGGCGTCCCCAGGGGGATTCGAACCCCCGTACTCACCGTGAAAGGGTGATGTCCTAGGCCTCTAGACGATGGGGACAAAAAAACTGTCCGTGCTGCTGACCTGGTTACTGCGACTACCTTACTGCAACAAACTGGCTGTTAACTCAGTGGTGGAGGTAAGCGGGATCGAACCGCTGACCTCTTGCATGCCATGCAAGCGCTCTCCCAGCTGAGCTATACCCCCTTGTGCAGAGGCCGAATTATAGCCGAGTTTTTTCTCTGCTGACAATCTCTGATCGAAGATTTTTTTAAAATACTTTTGTCAGCCGCTGTAAAACCGTATCGCGACCAAACAAAGTCAGCACGACATCCACCGATGGTGTTTGTAATTGACCGGTTAATAACAGGCGCATCGGCATCGCCAGCTGCGGCATTTTCAACTGATGGGCAGCGAGAGTTTCTTTGAGCAAGGCAGCTAATGCTTCTTTGCTCCACGCCACTGTCTTGCAGCCCTCGGCAAACTGTTGCAAGGCCGGACGCACGGCGTCCGTCAGATGCTGCGTCAACAATGCCGGCTCAGGATTCGGCTGGCGGTAAAACAGCATCGCGGCGTCCGCAAGCTCGTTGATGGTATTGGCGCGGTCTTTCATCAGGGCCAACACGGTATCGAGCGCGGGTGCGCCTTCAAGCTGCGCCCCTTCGCGTAGCAGTACGGGAAGGGCCAGTTCGGCCAGCCGCGCATTGTCGGTTTGCTTGATGTAGTGGTTATTCACCCAGCCGAGTTTTTCATGATTGAATTGCGCAGGGGACTTGGTCAGATGGTCAAGATCGAACCAGGCGCAGAACTGCGCCATGGTGAAAATCTCTTCGTCGCCATGGCTCCAGCCTAACCGCGCCAGGTAATTCAGCATCGCTTCAGGTAAATAACCCTGCGCAGGATAGTCCATCACACTGACGGCGCCATGGCGCTTGGAGAGTTTTTCGCCATCGCTACCCAGAATCATCGGCAGATGACCATAAATCGGCAGCGTGCCGCCGAGCGCTTTGAGGATATTGATCTGACGAGGGGTGTTGTTGACATGGTCGTCGCCACGAATGACGTGGGTGATTTTCATATCCCAGTCGTCGACCACCACGCAAAAATTATAGGTTGGCGTGCCGTCAGGGCGGGCAATCACCAGATCATCCATTTCGCGGTTGGCAATGGTAATGGTGCCTTTGACGGCGTCATCCCAGCTGACTTCGCCATCGAGCGGGTTTTTAAAGCGCACCACAGGCTTGCGGTCTGCCGGAATGGCGGGCAGGGTCTTGCCCGGCTCCGGACGCCAGGTGCCGTCATAGCGCGGCTTGTCGCCGGCGGCACGCTGACGCTCGCGCATGGCTTCGACTTCTTCCGGCGACGCGTAGCAATGGTAGGCGGTGCCCTGCTCCAGCATCTGCGCAATGACTTCACGATAGCGATCCATGCGCTGCATCTGATAGAAAGGCCCTTCGTCATGGTCCAGCCCCAGCCATTTCATGCCATCCAAAATAGCCTGCACGGCTTCCGGTGTAGAGCGTTCAAGGTCGGTGTCTTCGATGCGCAAAATGAAGGTGCCGCCAAAGCGGCGCGCATAGGCCCAGGCAAAGAGTGCGGTGCGGGCGCCGCCTACATGCAGATAGCCGGTAGGACTGGGGGCAAAACGGGTGCGTACAGTTGTCATGAGCGGTCTTGGATTGCCAAAGGCGAAACATAAAGATCGATATTTTAGCCGCTGGCGCTATATAGAGTGAGGGAGAAACAGGCTCGCGCTGCTAAAATCCTGCTTTTAATTCATTCTGTATCCAAGCAATGAGCGTCGCCAAGCCAAAGAAACTGTTCGTCACCACCGCACTGCCGTATGCCAACGGCGCTTTTCATATCGGCCACATCATGGAATATATCCAGGCTGATATCTGGGTGCGCTTCATGCGCATGCGCGGCAACGAGGTGCATTTTGTTGGCGCCGACGATGCGCATGGCGCGCCGATCATGATCGCTGCCGAAAAGGCCGGCGTGACCCCACAAGAATTTGTGGCCAATATTGCCGCTGGCCGCCAGCAATATCTGGACGGTTTTCACATTGCTTTTGACAACTGGCATTCAACCGACGGTGCAGAAAATCATGCACTGTCCAAAGACATTTACCTGCGTCTGCGCGACGATGCCAAACTAATCACCACCAAAACCATCGAACAATTCTATGACCCGGTCAAGAACATGTTCCTGCCTGACCGCTACATCAAGGGCGAATGCCCGAAATGCGGCGCGAAAGATCAGTATGGCGATTCGTGCGAAGTTTGTAGCGCCGTCTATGCGCCGACCGAACTCAAGCAACCGTATTCAACCCTGACGGGCGCCACGCCGGTGATGAAATCATCGGAGCATTTTTTCTTCCGCTTGTCGGACCCGAAGTGCGTGGAATTTTTACGCACCTGGGCGCTGGACCCGCAACGCCTGCAGCCCGAAGTGGCCAACAAGGCCCGCGAATGGCTGGAAGGCGACACCGGCCTGGGTGACTGGGACATCAGCCGTGACGCGCCGTATTTCGGCATCGAGATTCCTGACGCGCCGGGTAAATATTTTTATGTATGGCTGGACGCACCGATCGGTTATCTGGCTTCGCTGAAAAATTATTTTGCCAAAACCGGGCGCGACTATGAGGCTTTCATGGCCGACCCCGAAACCGAGCAATATCATTTCATCGGCAAGGACATTACCTACTTTCATACGCTGTTCTGGCCGGCGATGCTGCATTTCGCCGGACTGAAAGTCCCCAACAATATTTACGTGCATGGCTTCATCACGGTCAGCGGCGAAAAAATGTCGAAGTCGCGTGGCACCGGCATTTCACCTTTACGCTATCTCGACATCGGCATGAATCCGGAATGGCTGCGCTACTACATTGCGGCCAAACTCAGTGCTAAGGTTGAAGATGTGGATTTCAATCCCGATGACTTCGTGGCCCGCGTCAACAGCGATCTGGTCGGCAAATACATCAACATCGCCAGCCGCGCCGCCGGCTTCATTGCCAAAAAATTCGATGGCAAGCTCAGCATGCTTTGGGCCAGCGAAAACGATATGTTCCTGTCGGCGATCCGTCAGGCCGGCAATGAAATCGCCACGCTGTTTGAAGAACGCGAATACGGCAAGGCACTGCGGCTGATTATGGAGCAGGCCGACGCCGTTAACGTCTATGTCGACGCCAACAAACCCTGGGAGCTGGCCAAGGATGCGGCCAACAACGCCAGATTGCAGGAAGTCTGCAGCCGCTTGCTGGAAGCTTTCCGCATTCTGACTATTTACCTCAAACCGGTGTTGCCAACACTGGCCACGCAAGTTGAAGCACTGCTGAATATTGCGCCACTCGACTGGGATGCAATCGCCACCCCCATGCCGGACCAACATCAGGTGAATGCCTATAGCCACCTGATGACAAGGGTGGAACCGAAAATGCTGGACGCCTTGTTTGAAGCACCGGAAGTCAGCGAGCCTCCTGCCGAAGCGGCGCCGGCTGCGACCTCGATTGAACCGCTGGCAGCAGAGATCAAGATTGACGATTTCGTCAAAGTTGATTTGCGCATTGCCAAAATTATCAATTGCGAACATGTAGAAGGTTCCGACAAACTGCTGCGCTTGACGCTGGACGCTGGCGAAGGTCGTTTGCGCAATGTTTTTTCAGGCATCAAGTCAGCCTATCAGCCGGAACAGTTAGTGGGCAAACTGACGGTGCTGGTCGCGAACCTGGCGCCGCGCAAAATGAAATTCGGCATTTCCGAAGGCATGGTGCTGGCCGCTTCCGCTGCGGATGAAAAAGCCGACCCGGGAATATACATTCTCGAACCCTGGCCCGGTGCGCAGCCCGGCATGCGGATTGGCTGATAGCCTGTTTCAATATATTTGCATTGGTCTGCCAAAAAAGTCACTGGGTCCCGGCCTGCGCCGGGATCCAGCGTCTTTACTTAAACAACAAAATATTGTCTTTTCAAACAAGCACTAAGTGCAGCATCCGGCCAGAGTAAAATGCGGCAGGTATTGATAATCCAACAGCGAGCGACGATGAAATTTTCCAAGCAACAAAGCGGCTATGTATCCGAGATCAGCGACTTCATCGCCGACCTGAAGAAAAAAGACCCTTCACTGGAAAGCAAGCAGCTGGCCGGCCGCGCGCTGCTGTGGGATAAGTCACCGATTGATCTGGACGCCACGCGCCGCGCCGCAGAGTCGCGCATCGCGCAGGCAGCCTACGTTTATAAATCCAAATAAATCGCTTGTGAGCACTGACGCATCCATCATGGACAGCACGCCCGACGTCATTGATGGCGTAGCCTTCGCCAAACTGTATGGCGAGCCTTTGTTCAAGTTGCCTAATGACTTGTACATTCCGCCGGATGCGCTGGAGGTTTTCCTCGAAGCCTTTGAAGGGCCGCTGGATCTTTTGCTCTACCTGATCCGCAAGCAAAACTTCAATGTGCTCGACATTCCACTGGCACAGGTAACTTTGCAGTATCTGGAATACATCGAACAAATCCGCAAGCACAACCTCGAACTGGCGGCTGACTACTTGCTGATGGCGGCAATGCTCATCGAGATCAAGTCGCGCATGCTGCTGCCCATGAAAAAAGGCGACACCGGCGAAGAAGCGGCTGATCCGCGCGCCGAACTGGTTCGCCGTTTGCTTGAATATGAGCAAATGAAGCTGGCCGCATTTCAAATCAACGCCCTGCCCCAGCTGGGCCGCGACTTTGTACGCACGCAAATTTATATCGATCAGGCTGTCGTCACTACCTGGCCCGAGGTTAATGTGGTCGACTTGCAAAGCGCGTGGAGTGACTTGCTCAAGCGTGCCAAGCTGACCGCGCATCATATGATTTCACGCGAAGAATTGTCCGTGCGCGAACACATGACGCATATTTTGCGCCGCTTGCAGTCCACTAAGTTTGTTGAGTTTCACGAACTGTTTGATCCTTCGCGTGGAACGCCAGTGGTCGTGGTCAATTTCATCGCGCTGCTCGAACTGGCCAAGGAAACCCTGATTGAAATCACCCAAGGCGAGGCTTTTGCACCGATCTACGTGCGCCTGGCTTACTCGCCAAACTAATCTGATTCTTGTCCAGTAACGACGCTGGCAATCCCCCTCACCGTTCGAGACTCACCTATGAAAATCATTTCATCCATTGACGAATTGCGCGACCAGCTGCGCGGCCAGTTGCGTACCGTATTTGTGCCGACAATGGGTAATCTGCATGAAGGCCATTTGTCGCTGATGCGACTGGCGCGCAAACATGGCGACCCGATTGTGGCTTCGATTTTTATCAATCGCCTGCAGTTTGGTCCGAACGAAGATTTCGAAAAATATCCGCGCACCTTTGCAGCCGATGTCGAAAAACTGGAAAAAGAAGGCGTCTACGTTTTATTTGCGCCGGCAGAAAAAGACCTCTATCCCGAGCCGCAAGAATTTCGCGTGCAGCCGCCTGATGATATCGGCGGCATCCTCGAAGGCGAATTCCGGCCCGGATTTTTTAATGGCGTAACCACTGTGGTGCTGAAACTTTTCAGCTGCGTGCAACCGCGTGTGGCTGTGTTTGGCAAAAAGGATTATCAGCAGCTGATGATTATCCGGAACATGGCTCGTCAGTTTTCGCTGCCTACCGAAATCATCGCCGCCGAAACCTTTCGTGCCGAAGATGGGCTGGCGCTGTCTTCCCGCAATGGTTATTTGAACACCGCGCAACGCGCTGAAGCTCCAACGCTGTATGCCCAGCTCAATGCGGTTGCCGACGCCGTGCGCGGCGGTAGCCACGATCTGGCGCAACTGGAAAAGTCGGCCATGGACACGCTGGCTGCACGCGGCTGGCAACCTGACTATATTTCGGTGCGAAAGCGGATCAATCTGCAAGCACCCAGTGCACAAGACCTGGCGCAAAACGAAGCATTAGTCGTGCTGGCTGCGGCCAAAATCGGCAACACCCGACTGATCGACAATCTGGAAATATGAAGCCGGATAGTCGACCAGCTGGCAGACGTAGTCCGTTAATATTTGGCGCAATCTGGCTGGCTGCGCTGTTCCACTTTTGCAGCACGTCCCATGCCGCCGTCAGTGCCGTCGATGATGCCGGCAACACAATCGAACTCGTTGCCCCGGCCCGCCGCATCATCAGTCTGGCGCCCCACACTACCGAGTTACTGTTTGCTGCAGGCGCTGGCAAGCAGCTGGTCGGCGTTTCGGAATACAGCGATTTTCCGACAGAAGCCAGACAAATTGCCTCGGTCGGCAACAGCACGCAACTCGATCTCGAACGCATCGTCCGCTTGAAACCCGACTTGGTCGTGGCCTGGCAAAGCGGTAATTCGGCGCGTCAGTTAGCCCGACTCAAAGCATTGGGGATTGCTGTGTTTGCCAGTGAACCGCGCAAGTTAGAAGACATTGCCAGCAGTATCGAAAGGCTGGCCGCATTAAGTGGCTCGCAGCAGCAAGGCGAGCAATCTGCGTCCGCATTCCGGCAACAGCTGCAAACTTTGCGCAACCGCTATGCGGGGCGAGCGACGGTGAGCGTGTTCTATCAGATCTGGCCGTCGCCATTGATGACACTGAATCAATCGCATCTGGTGTCCCAAGCTTTGTCCTTGTGCGGCGCCGGCAATATCTTCGCAATGCTGCCGCAATTGGTGCCGACGGTTTCCATCGAAGCCGTGGTTAAAGCCAACCCCGAAGTAATTTTTATCAGCGATGAAAAATCCACTTCCAGGGCGATGTGGCAACGCTTCCCAACGCTTACCGCTGTGAAGCAACACAATCTGCTCGCCATCAATGGCACGCTGATGAACCGGGCCAGCCCGCGCATCTTGATCGGCGCTGCTGATTTGTGCGAACAACTGGAGCAAGCGCGACAGCGTCGCCCCATCCGACCTTAAAATAAGGCTTCCTTTTTTAGCTTGAAAGAGTCTCTGATGACACATCCCCAACTCGCCAGATTAAAAACGCTGCAACAAGGCACGTTGCCTGAATTGCTCGGTCTGGAAGTCACTGCCTTTGACGAGTCGGGACTGCATGCTGCACTCGACATCAAGCCGCATCATCTGGCACCCAATGGCTATCTGCATGCTGCCTCGGTGGTGATGCTGGCTGACTCTGCTTGTGGCTATGGCTGCATGCTGAATTTGCCGCAAGGAGCACACAGCTTTACGACGATTGAATTAAAAAGCAATCATCTGAGCACCGCGCGCGATGGAAGGCTGGAATGCATTGCCAAACCTGTTCACCTTGGCCGCACCACCCAGGTGTGGGATGCGACCGTCACTGCGGCGGGTAAAACGATTGCGCTGTTTCGCTGCACGCAGATGGTGTTGTGGCCGAAGGCTTAACAATAAAAATTCATTCCGCAATAAACTGCCCGCCACGCAAACTGAAACTGCAGCCAAAGGCTTGCGCCAGAATCTGCACTGTCATCACCTCCGCCACCCTGCCCTGCCAATGCTGATCCTCACCGAGAACCAGCACATGGGTAGCAAAGCGCATCGCCAGATTGATGTCATGACAGCTGGCGATGAGCGCATGCGTTTGTGCCAGCTCACACGCCAGACGCATGATCGCCAGTTGCTGCGCCACGTCCTGATGCGCAGTCGGCTCGTCTAACAGCATCAGCCCCGGGTCTTGCGCCAGCAAGCCGGCCAGAGCGACACGCTGGCGTTCGCCACCGGACAATTGGGTAATGTCGGCGTGGAGTTTATCGAGCAGGCCCACTCTGGCTAAGGCCTGGTGCGCTACTTTGATGTCTTGTTCCTCATCCCAAGACCGCCCCACGCGATACGGCGTGCGGCCGATCAGCACGGTGTCGGCAACGGAGTGCGAGAACGCATCGCTCTGATGCTGCATCATCAGCCCGCGCAGGCGCGCCAGTTGCAAGTCGCCGAGCTGATCAATCGACTGAGCAGCGAACTGCAGCGTGCCACCCGAGCGCGGCAGTAAACCGGCCAGCACCGACAACAGGCTGCTTTTACCGACTCCGTTTTTGCCGAGCACGCACCAGAATTCGCCGCTTTGCACCTGCCAGTCAAGCCCGCTGACTAAAGTCCGCTGGCCCATTTTGACGCTCAGGTTTTTCGTTTGCAGTAATGGCAGCAAAGGCATCTGCGACATTAACGGCTCCTCGCCAACAGCCACAAAAACACCGGCACACCAACTAATGCCGTGACCACCCCCACTGGCAGCTGCACGGGAGCGACGATACTGCGCGACAGCAGATCGGCCAAAGTCAGTGCAGCACCGCCTGCCAGCACTGAAGCAGGCAGCAACAGGCGCTGGTCATTACCCAGCATCAGACGCATTGCGTGCGGCACCACCAGCCCGACAAAACCGATTGCGCCGGCCACTGCCACCGCGCTGGCCGTGGCCAGTGCGGCAACCAGCAAGACTCTAGCGCGCAAGCTACGCACCGGCACACCAAGCAGGCGGGCCGTGGTGTCGCCATGCGCGAGTACATTCAATACCGGTGCCTGCCAGCTGGCCCAGACGGTCGTTGCCACCAGCACCAGCCACGCCGGCCACAGCAGCGGGCCGGAATCAATATCGCCCATCAGCCAGAACACCATGCCGCGCAATTGTCCTTCCGGAGCCAATGACAGCAACAAGCTCATCAGCGCACCAAAGCCGGCAGAAATCATGACGCCGGTGAGA
>CANGAW010000042.1 GCA_947451925.1 Burkholderiales bacterium
ATTGCCGCCATAGCCGGAGCCATACGACCAGATTTCCCGCGTTTCAGGATAGTGAACAATGTACTTGGTCGCATTGCATGGCCATGCCACATCAGCCTGTCCGGGAACAAGCGGCGCGCCCACGCTGTGAACGCAAGGCACAAAGGCGCCTTCTTCTCCCAGCACCGCATAAACGGCTTTGCCCATGCGGGTCATCACGCGCATGTTAACGACGACGTAAGGAGAATCAGATAACTCGACTCCGATGTGCGCTATCGGCGAGCCCAGCGGCCCCATAGAAAAAGGAATGACATAAAGAGTGCGGCCGCGCATACAACCACTAAACAAGTTGTTCAGGGTTGAGCGCATCGCAGCAGGTTCGGTCCAGTTATTAGTGGGGCCGGCGTCTTCTTCTTTTTCCGAGCAAATAAAAGTCCGGTCTTCTACCCGCGCCACATCGGAAGGATCTGAATTGGCCAGATAACTGTTCGGGCGTTTAGCCGGATTAAGTTTTTTCATCGTACCGCTGGCGACCATCTGGGCGCACAAGCGATCGTATTCTTCTACCGAGCCGTCACACCAGTAAACCTGGTCTGGCAGGGTTAATGCGGCGATTTCCGAGACCCATTGGATCAGGCGCGGATTTTTTACAAATGCGGGTGGGTTGATGGCGGCAACGCCATTCATAATTGCTTGATTCATACACGACCTCCATGCGAAAAATAGTGCCTGGGCCGGTCGGCAGGATCGTCGTAAGCTTGTGGCGCGTCTCTTGAAGGGACGTTACGGCGTTCGTGTCGAAAGCGGTGGGTACTGACCGCGACGTTCGATGCCTTTTTGGTAATCGAACGATTGGCTGAGCTTTCCTTGTTAACGATCTAAAAATAATAGAAAGATTGTACATCTACCGAACATTCGGCCTGACTGTGTTCACGCAATGGGCGCTCAATCCGATAAACTTCTTGCAATGCCGCTTTTTTTATGAATTGACTCAGGTGCTCTGTAGTGAAAATTGCCATTCTCGATGACTACCAAGACAGCGTTCGTCATCTCCCGTGTTTCTCCTTACTGGATGGATTAGACGTTAAAATTTTTAATAGCAGCGCAAAAGGCGCGGGACAGCTGGCAATCAGACTGGCCCCCTTTGATGCGCTGGTATTGATTCGTGAACGCACCAGCCTGCCTCGGGCATTGCTGGCCAGATTGCCGGCATTAAAATTAATTTGTCAGACCGGACGCATCGGACCGCATATTGATCTTGCTGCCGCCGCTGAGCGAGGCATTGTTGTGATTGAAGGCGCCGGTGATCCTGTGGCGCCCGCCGAACTGACCTGGGCGCTGATCATGGCAGCAAGTCGTAAAATTCCTCAATACGCCGGTTTGTTAAAACAGGGCTTGTGGCAGACAGCGTCAATTCACACGGCCCACAATGGTCTGGGTCGTGTTCTGCGCGGACGCACTTTAGGTATCTGGGGTTATGGCCGCATTGGCCGTTTAGTTGCCGGCTATGCCCAAGCCTTTGGCATGACGGTGCAAGTTTGGGGCAGTGAAAAAAGTCGTGCCCAAGCCCTGGCCGATGGCCTGCAGGTGGCGTCATCACGTGCAGCGTTTTTTTCGCAAGTCGATGTGCTGTCCTTGCACCTGCGCCTGTCAGAACTGACGCATCATTTGATTACAGCCAGTGATCTGGCCTTGATGAAAGCCGATGCGCTACTGGTCAATACCAGCCGGGCTGAGCTGCTTGCCCCCGGTGTATTGGAGGCGGCTTTGCGCAGCGGTCGACCGGGTTTTGCGGCAACTGATGTGTTTGATGCCGAGCCGGTGTTACCGGCGGCAACGATACTGCAACTGGAAAATTTATTAGCGACACCCCACATCGGTTTTGTCGAGCAGGAAAGCTATGAACACTATTTCCGGCCGGCCTTTGAAGCCATCGTCGCCTTCGTCAATGGACAGCCACCGGCATCGTCCCCTGCCTGAAATGATTTTTTTATGCGCATAGTGAGTATCAATATCGCCCGCGTGGCGCCGCTCTTCGTTAACCATTCAGGCAACAGGCAATCGGTGATGACGGCGATTCGCAAGCAGCCGATAGAGACCAGCGTGGCAGTCAAACGTCTGGGTCTGGCAGGTGACGAGCAAGCCGATCTGAGCGTGCATGGCGGTCTCGACAAAGCGGTCTATGCGTACCCGCAAGAACATTATCTTTACTGGCTTGCACAGCGCTTGAAGGCACTGAAACAAGACTTGCCCTTGCTGCCAGGTGCGATGGGTGAAAACCTGACTACGCAGGGTTTGCTGGAAACCGCGCTATGGGTGGGCGACCGTATGCAGATTGGCGACTGCCTGTTAGAAGTGACCGAGCCGCGCGCACCCTGTTTCAAATTTGCGGCGCTGATGGGTTTTCCACATGCCCTCAAACACATGCTGCAAACTGGTTTTACCGGGGTTTATCTCAAAGTGATTGAAACAGGTCAGATCGAAGCAGGCCAGTCCATCAGTTTATTGCCCGGCCCGCGCGAGGTGTCGATTGCGCAGATTAACGATCAGCGTCTGAGGGGACGCCAGCGGGATTTGTTCTGATCACAAGCGGCTCATTTTTGAGCGGCAAATGACTCCACAGCCCCGCCCAGCCAGGTGGCCAGCGCAAGTCCGGACCTTTGTAAGGCGGCAGATTACTGCGCAAAGGAATAACCGGCATGGCCGCAGGGCGCGGTCCATTGCGCTGATCCCAGCTTAAGGAAAACGTATAGTCCGGCAGCAGCGCATCACACACTTCGGCAAACCATTTGCTGTGGTCTTCATCACGACCGAGGGCCTGCGCCAGCCCTTGCGGATCAAATTTTGCCAACGCCGATAACAACTCATGCGTTGAGGCGCCGGGTGCGTCGCCCCAGCCCAATACCGGGTTGCTATTGTATTGGGCACCCGAGCCGTACCAGCCTTCGCGCCAGCTGCGCTGCATCCAGTGGCGCGGTCCGGTGAACAAATGCCAGCGCAAATGCAGCCCCGAGGGTTTGGGCCAGCTAAACAAATACAGCCGCTCATAGCCGGCCTGATGCAGCTCGCGCATCATCTGCATCAGGCGGCCATGTGGCATACGGTCCGGTGTGGCGCGCCGAAAATAAATGGCTTCGCCGTCTGCATGCTGAACCTGATCGCATGACAAATTCAAATCCAGTGTGCGCCCCTCATTGCCAAATCTGGCCGAGATCCACCCCGTCATCAGGTTGATGGACGTAACGACGCCATAACCGCGATCGCGATGAAAAATGACAGTACCGGCAGCAAGGGGCTTCATGAAGACGTGAAGTGAAAATAAAAATCAGCGTTAAGTGTAGCGGCTAATGGGCTGACGACAAAAGCAATTCCCTGTGCAGATCAAAATGGCATCGGCTTTTTTATTGCGTGTGCAATAAAGCCCGGCTTGCGCATAAGATCATGTCAACATTGCATTGGATTTTTATTCTCTCCCTCTCCTACTATGGAGGTCCATCTTGTCTCGGATGGCGGGTAAGCAGAGTGCATATTGCCCTGCTTGCTCTGCAATTTCAGAGTGGCGCCTTCGGGCCCACTCTTTTTTTTGCCCGGATTTATTACTCAAAGCAGCAAGCGGTATGATGTTTGCGTTCCGCATGGTTCTGCTTAACTATTCCATTTGTTTATTTCATTTTTCATTCATGAGCCTGCACATCATCGCCACCGGCGGCACCTTTGATAAACATTACGATCCTGTCAGTGGCGCGCTGACATTTGGCCAGAGCGTGCTGCCGGCGGCACTGGCGCGTGCGCGCATCAAGACAGCGTGCACCTTCGAATCGCTGATGATGCTCGACTCACTGGACATGAAGGATTCGCATCGCCAGCAAATACTGGCGGCCTGCAGCCGCTCTGCTCAAGAAAAGATCGTCATCGTGCATGGCACCGACACCATGACCGAAACTGCCAGCGTATTAGGCCAGGCCAGGCTAGCCTGCTGCATTGTGTTGACCGGTGCGATGGTGCCATACGATATTGTCGATTCGGATGCCTTGTTCAATCTGGGATTTGCGCTGGCAGCAGCGGGCTTGTTACCGCATGGTGTCTATATTGCGATGAACGGGACACTTTTCCCCTGGGACGATGTGCGCAAAAACCGGCAGGCCGGTGTGTTCGAGCGTCTTACTGAGTCTTCAGGCAGTCAGCCTTAAATAAAGCTCGGGCAGCCGCTGCGGCAACTGCTCGACGCTATCAATCACCACATAATTATGCGGCCCGAAAATGCGTTTGATATACGGGTCCGCTTTCGGATCGACGGACACACAAAACACCGGTGTGCCCGCCGCCCTGGCTTGTCCTACAGCGCGGGCGGCGTCGTGTATTAAAACCTCTGGCTGGAACACATCAATATCATGCGGCTCGCCATCCGTTACCACCAGAATCAGACGCTGCTCGGTGCGGCAATGGCGCATGCCATGCCGGGCATGGCGAATCGCTGCACCCATGCGCGTTGATAGCGCGCCTTCCACGCCAGCCAGACGGGCCAGCACCATATCGTCGAATGGCTGATTGAAATCCTTGAAATGCAGATAATGTACTTCGTGTCGGCCATTGGAGCGAAAGCCATGAATCGCCAGCGGGTCGCCGCTCTGGCCAATCGCCTGCGCCAGTAAAACGCTGGCCTGACGGATCAGGCTCAGCAGCGTAGCTTCACCCAGCCGCGCATTGGTTGACTCGGACAAGTCGAGTAATAACAGCACTGACAGATCCCGTTTTTGCAGGCGCTGTTTACGATGAATGCGCCACTCCGGCACTTGCCCGCAACGCAAAGCCGCTTGTGCCTTGATCAGCTGATCCAGTTCGAAACTGTCGCCATCGGCCTGATTGCGTAGTTGAACCGGCTGCCCTACTTTGCGGGCTTGTATCAACTGCGCCAGTCGGGCCGACAGCCTTGCATGGTGTTCAAGTTCGGCGCGCAAGGGCGCCGCGTCACCTGCCGGCGGCACCTGTTCAATGATGCTGCACCAGTGCGGCCGGTAGTGGCCAATGCGTTCATCCCATTCAGGATAGGTCGGCAAATCAGCATCGCTGCCAGCAGTCCGGTCCGGATCTGCCATCGCGCTTTCGCGTGGACGAAAGCGCTGATCTTCTGCGCTGTCGAGATCAGACTTTGGCGTGAACTGTTCGACTTCATTATTGGCCAAGGGGGCCAGCTCTTCCATCTGCATTTCTTCGGGTGGCGCGTCGCTGTCCCACAAAAATAAATTATCGTCACGATACAAAGGTTCGACCACATAACTCTTGGCATTGAACTGCACGCGCATCTGGCCGATGTCGTTACCTAGTAAAGAGCCGATTTCGCGCAGGCTCTCTGCATTACTACCGGCCTGCTGCGAGGCCTTATACAGTCGCCTTGCCTTCATTACCCAGGGGTTGTCATCTTTCCTGTCCGGATCGAGCAAGGCATGAGAGAGCCGCAACAGCAGCGACTCCACGCCTATCCCTTGATGGCCCTGCGCATCAAAAAATTGCAGCCATAAATTGCGCAGCCCCGGCATGGCATCGATCGCCAATTGCTCAACGCGGGCGTCTTCCAGTAGCGCGATGATGGCCAGTTGTACCGGCTTTAATTTGTTGCGCTGAAATTGAATGTGCGAATAGGCCTGATGGGCGGCGGCGTGTGCTGCGGCGGCCCGGTACAGATCTTTGAGCAACTGTCCCTGATGCGAGCGGTATTGGCGCGGCAGATGAATGCCCAGCTCGGAAATGAAGGGCCGGATTTGTGTGAGCGGCTGTTCACAGGGGCGCAGCGCAAATTCTCTGTCCCACAAGGCGCGTAAATAGTGGCGCAGGCTTTTGTCGGCGGCATCGAAACCGTAATCGAGACCGTCGGTTTGCATTACGCAAAAAAGCTTAGCACCACATTCGACAAGGCAGTCAGCATATCCGGATCGTCACTGATAGGCTGTACCAGCGCCATGCTGCAAGCCTGCAGCGGCGCAATGCCTTTGGCCATCAGCGTGCCGGCATACACCAGCATGCGGGTTGATGCGCCCTCTTCAAGCCCATGGCCTTTCAGGTTGCGCATTTTCTCGCCAATCGACACCAGACGTTCTGATACTTCGCGGCTGATGCCGCTTTCATGCATCACAATGTCGATCTCGATGGCTCGCGCCGGATAGTGAAAATCAATCGCTACAAAACGCTGCTTGGTTGATTGCTTCAAGTCCTTCAGCATGCGTTGATAGCCGGGGTTATACGAGATCACTAATTGAAAGTCAGGATGCGCCAGTAGTAATTCATTTTTCTTGTCCAGCGGCAGATTGCGTCGTGCATCCGTCAGAGGATGAATTGCCACGACTGAGTCCTGACGAGCTTCAACCACTTCATCGAGATAACAAATCGCCCCCGCCCGTGCGGCCAGCGCCAGCGGGCCGTCCTGCCAATACGTACCATCAGCATTGAGCAGATAGCGACCGATCAGATCGCTGGCTGACGTATCTTCATTGCACGACACCGTAATCAAGGGCCGCTGCAGCCGCCATGCCATATGTTCGACAAAGCGGGTTTTGCCACAGCCGGTTGGCCCCTTCAGCATGGTGGGCAAGCGCGCGGCATAAGCAGCCTCGAACTCGATTACCTCTTGCCGGGCCGGCAGATAAAACGGTTCTGCCGGTACCCGGTACTGATCAATTAAGGTCTCGTGCGACATGAGGCTTACTTGTGTTTCAGATCGGACTCGTTCGGAATACCCGGAATCGGACATTCTTCGGTGCCCACTGTCGGACGCGTAAAGGATTCGACCATTTCGCGCGTGCCTTCCGGATCAGTGACCCACTTCGTGTAGAAGTCGTAAGGGCAGGCAGCGACACCCTGATTGCCTTCGCCGGAATTGATCTTGCCGGTGTAGCCGCGGTGCAGCAGTTTGAACAAGTGATTTTCCGACTGCATGTTTTTGCGTGCATCGCGAATTAGCGATGTCGACAATTGCGCATACTGAATGCCCATGTCTTCTTCGCCGCATTCACCCATGGTACGGCCGTCAAAGCCGATGATGGCCGAGTGGCCGAAGTAAGAATACACGCCATCAAAACCGGAAGCATTGGCCACTGCCACATAGCTGTTGTTAGCCCAGGCCATCGCCTTGGCCATTAATACCTGCTGGTCTTTGGCCGGGTACATATAACCCTGGCAGCGCACGATCAGCTCGGCACCCTTCATCGCGCAGTCGCGCCAGATTTCCGGGTAGTTGCCATCGTCGCAAATGATCAGGCTGATCTTCATGCCCTTCGGTCCTTCGGACACATAGGTGCAATTGCCCGGATACCAGCCTTCGATTGGTACCCATGGCATGATCTTGCGATATTTCTGCACGATCTCGCCCTGATCATTCATCAGGATCAGGGTGTTGTAGGGTGCTTTGTTCGGATGCTCTTCATGACGCTCGCCTGTGAGCGAAAACACGCCCCAGACTTTGGCCGCGCGGCAGGCCGCTGCAAAAATTTCGGTTTCTTCGCCAGGCACAGCGGCAGCGGTGTCGTACATCTCTTTGCTGTCATACATGATGCCGTGGGTCGAGTACTCAGGGAAAATCACCAGATCCATACCCGGCAGACCGAGCTTCATGCCCTTGACCATTTCGCCAATCTTGCGTGCGTTGTCCAGCACTTCGGCCTTGGTATGCAAACGCGGCATTTTGTAATTAACGACGGCGACACCAACGGTGTCCTTGCTGCTAGAAATATCTCCGTGATACATGACCATCTCCCTGGAAAATTAATCTCGACATTCATCGTGACCTAATCTTTGATCCGGGAAAATTAGTCATTCAACGTATATCCCGCGCCAGCGAGGTTTTTTTCGGGGTCACAACGAAAGACGCTGGGTCCCGATTTTCATCGGGACGACGGTAGTGGTTGATAAGCTCGAAAAATATGCTGCATCGCCTCTACGATTCCAGTCGCCGCCCGGCCACCAGTGCTGCGGCAGCAGAGCGCGTTTCTACCCCCAGTTTTACAAACACATGTTCCAGGTGTTTATTGACCGTGCGCGGACTCATGCCGAGAATTTCAGCGATATCGCGATTGGTCTTGCCCTTGGCGACCCATGCCAGCACATCGGTTTCGCGTGGCGTTAACTGATACTGGGCCAGCGAGCCGTTGTCGGTGTCCGCGGTTTTTTCTTCCAGCAGCAATAGCAGTTCACGCTGACGCTGTGAGAGCGTCAGACGCAGCGATTGCGTCCCCTGGGTAATGACCAAGGGTTCTGCGCTGTCGGCTTCGGCTTGTAAGGCTAGCGCCAGCCACTCGGCCACGTTGTCTGGCAGCGCGCTCGACGCTGCCTGCGCACCCGGGAAATATTTTTCCATCCATTCGGCGGCCTGTCTGGTTTGCCACAAAGGCGTGCCATCGGACTTTAAAGAAATCGCTGCATGGGACACCGCGTCAATCGCATGGCGCGCCTGCGACATCATGCGGGCATTGCGAATATGTGTGGCCATGCGGGCCAGCACTTCAACCGGTTCAATCGGCTTGGTCACATAGTCGAGGCCGCCGGCTTCAAAGCCCTTGAGTACATGTTCGGTTTCGGTCAGGCCGGTCATGAACATCACCGGCACATGCCGCACTTCTTCCATTTGCTTGATGCGACGGCAGGTTTCAAAGCCATCAATACCCGGCATGACGGCATCGAGCAAAATAATATCGGGTACAACAATCTGCAGTCGTTCGAGTGCCGACAAGCCATCGGTTGCCACCAGCACCGTATAGCCGGCTTCAGAAAGCGCGTCTGATAACAGTGCCAGATTTTCCGGCACGTCATCGACAATCAGCGCAACGTCGCCGTCAAACGTGGTCCATGTCCTCATGCATCCATTCCTTTAATCTGTTCGTATATTCAGGCAGGCGAAAACGCTCCACCAAGGCTTTGAGTTCGGCGCAAAAGGGCGCGTACATATTGTTCTTTTGTTCGACTTCATCCAGCAATGCGACGATGCCTTTGACATAGCCAATGGTGCCGAGTTCAAGCAGGCGATTCAGTGTTGCCTTTGGTGGAATCAGTTTGACCGTCTGCCCGCTTGCCGCTTCCGGCCGTGCAGCAGCAGTCCACTCGATGCCCAGGTGCAGCCTGAGTTTGGACAGCAAATCATGACGCATGAAAGGCTTGGCGATAAAGTCGCTGCAATACAAGCTGTCGGCTTGCCGTGCAGTCGGGTCAAACACATTGGCCGAGACGATAATAATGGGCAGCTCAGTATGACCCCGTTCACGCAGCTGACGACAGACTTCCCAGCCATCCATGCCGGGCATGGCGATATCCATCAGCAAAATGTCCGGCATCGCGGCCTCGACCGCTGCCAGACAACCGGCACCACTGTCAGCCTCGCTGATATCAAAACCCAGAGGCGCCAACATTTCAGACAGCACCACCCGCTGCGAAGCCTGATCGTCAACAATCAGAATGCGTTTGCGTGCGCCGACATAGCCTGTCATTTGCGTGGTGATTGCAATGCGCTGTGTGGGTTGCCTGACCTCGCGCAGATACATCCGCAGTTTGAACACGCTGCCTTTGCCGGCAACGCTGCTGACGCTTAATTCGCCACCCATGATATGCACCAGCATATTGGAGATGGCCAGACCCAGACCGGTGCCGACTTCCTGCTGCACGCTAGCTGATTTGCTGCGCTCAAACGGCAGGAAGATACGTTCGATGTCTTCAGGCGCGATGCCGATGCCGGTATCTTCCACTTCAAATTGCGCAATCTCGCGTGCATAAGTAACGCGCAAGGTCACCGCGCCGCTGTCGGTAAATTTAACCGCATTGGCCAGCAGATTAATCAGAATCTGGCGCAGACGTTTTTCATCCGCGTGTACGGCTTGCGGAATGCGGCCGGCTTCAATGAAATGAAAGCCCAGATTTTTTTGCGCCGCTTGCGGCGCCACCATCTGCACGATCTGATCCAGAAATTCACGCAGTGGCAATTCGGCCGATTCCAGCCGCATTTTGCCGGCTTCGATGCGGGCGATGTCGAGCATGCCGTCAATCAGTGACAGCAAATGTTCGCCACTGCGGCGAATCACGCTAATGGCGTTTTGCCGGTGTGGCGGAATGCTGTTGTCTACCTGCAGAATCTGCGCATAACCCAGAATACTGTTCAGGGGCGTGCGCAGTTCATGGCTCATGCCGGTAACAAAACGGCTCTTGGCCATATTCGATGCATCAGCCGCGTTTTTGGCCCGCTGCAGCTCGAGATCGGTATGTTCATGCGCTGCAATTTCGGCTAACAGCAAATTGGTTTGTCGTTCCGATTCTTGTTGCGCATTGCGACGGCTCTCGGCGGTCAGCACCAGCCACCAGGTGCCGATGCCGGTCATGATAAATAGTGCGGAAAATAATTTGAAAAACGCGCTGCGCAAATCAACTTCGGTGTAAAACGGCGCATGCAGCAATGTTGGCAGTTCCGTGAAATAAATCGCCGCCAGAACGGCCGCCAGGACGCCAGAGAACAGGCACAGCATCACCACGTAGTGACCAACCTCGGTTTGCAGGTGTCGCGTCAGCGCTTTCGGTAACAAAGCATCGGTTACCTGCTGTAACTGATCCGACAGGCGCGCACCGGTTTTACAGCGGTCATTGCAGCGCACATCCAGCGAGCAGCACAGCGAGCAAATGGTGCCTTCATAGGCCGGGCAGTGCGCGACATCAGGTACTTCGAAATGGTTGTCACAAATCACGCATTGCTGCGTGTGGCTGTCTTGAGCAAAGACGGCGGGTTGTCGTGCAATGTAATAGCGGCTTTTGGTTGCCAGCGCAATCAGCGGCGCCGTTACCAGCGCCGTGAGCAGTGCAATGAAGGGCGCCATTGCCTGTGCCAGCTCACCGATCAAGCCCGACAGCGCCAGCAGGGACAGCGCGGATGCCAGTGCCATGGCGCCGACGCCGACCGGATTGATGTCATACAAATGCGCGCGTTTGAATTCAATATGCGGTGGTGACAATCCCAGCGGCTTATTGATCAGCAGATCCGACAGTACCGCACCGATCCAGGAAATGGCGACCATCGAATACAAGGTCAGCACTTCTTTCAATGCCGAGAAGACGCCGATTTCCATCAGCAGAATGGCAATCAATACATTAAAGATGACCCACACCACCCGACCCGGATGGCTATGTGTCAAACGGGCGAAAAAGTTTGACCAGGCCAGTGAGCCGGCATACGCATTGGTGACATTAATTTTTACCTGTGACACCACCACAAACAAGGCGACCGCACCGAGTATCCAGCGCGGATCGGAAAACACATAACTGAAGGCCACCAGATACATCTGCGTTGGCTCAATCGCGCGCACCGTATCAATGCCCTGCCTGATCGCCAGAAATGCCAACAGTGCGCCGCCCAGCATTTTGGCCGCACCCATCAGAATCCAGCCGGGGCCTGCCAGTAATAAAGCGGACCACCAACGCAGTCGGTTCTCTGGTGTTTTGTCGGGTAAGAAGCGCAGGAAATCGACCTGCTCGCCAATTTGCGCGATCAGGGAAAACGCCACCGTGGCCGCAGCGCCAAACAGCAGCAAATTAAAGTGACCGCCATGAATGCTGGCGCCGGAAAACTGCATCAGCCGACCTATTGCATCGGGCTCTTTATAGAGAACGGCGACAAAGGGCAGCACCATCAGCACCAGCCACAACGGCTGCGTCCAGGCCTGCACTTTGCCGATTAAGGTCACGCCATGAATCACCAGAGGAATGATGACAAGCGAGCACAGCACATAGCCATACACCAGCGGCAGCCCGACATACATCTCGACGGCCTGCGCCATGATCGAGGCTTCGAGCGCAAAGAAAATAAAAGTGAAGCTGGCGTAAATCAGCGAGGTGATGGTTGAGCCTATGTAGCCAAAGCCGGCACCGCGCGTCAGCAAATCCATATCAACGCCGTATTTGGCGCTGTAATAACTGATGGGCAGACCGGTCATGAAGATCATCAGTGACACACACAAGATCGCCCACAGCGCATTGGTAAAACCGTAGCTGACGGTGATGGCCGCGCCAATTGCTTCTAACGCCAGAAAAGACACCGCGCCCAGGGCGGTATTGGCGATTCTGAATTCAGACCATTTGCGAAAGCTCTGCGGCGTGTAACGCAGCGCGTAGTCTTCCAGGGTTTCATTGGCAACCCAGGTGTTGTAGTCGCGCCGGCTTTTGACGATGCGTTGGACAGAGGTGGACTTCAAGTTGACTCCGGGTGGGAAAGCTCGCTGGTAATGCGCGTGGAGCAGCATGGTAACCGAGCAAGTTCTGCACCATGCACAGCACACGCCTACGTCATTTGACGTAGGTGCAAATGCCGGGGACGTAAAAGAAATGCGTGGATGTTTCTGCACGGTAAAGGTGCAAATTCTTCACCGTAATGAGGCGCCCGGCAAGTTTTCCGTTGTGCCGGCCACGCGCCAGATTAGAGCAGGGCTATTTCCTGCCGCGATGCGCGTGGGCTGCGGTGTCCCCTACGTACGTCAAACAGCGTATTGCTGCATAGCCGCACGAAACCTAATCTCGCTCCAAGCCCTGCAAACAAGTTTTCTGTAAGGCCATCAGCAGTCTCTGTCTGTCATTTTCGAAACGCAAAAGTGTGAAAGGAACACCGCATGTCTGATCATTCAATCAAATCCGCAGGTCGTCGTAAAGTCCTCGCCGGTCTTGCAGCTGCTACCGCTATCGCACTGCCCGGCATGAGCTTTGCCGCCGCACCAGCAACGGCTGCCATCAACACCACCAAGCTTGCTATTACCGACACCGAAGTGACCGTTGGTCAGTTGCACTCCGCAACCGGCACCATGGCCATCAGCGAAACCGGTTCTATCCAGGCAGAGCGTCTGGCTATTGAGCAGATCAATGCCATGGGCGGCATCCTGGGTCGCAAGATCAAGATCATTCAGGAAGACGGCGCATCCGACTGGCCAACTTTTGCCGAGAAAGCCAAGAAGCTGTTGGTCAGCGATCGCGTTGCAACCATTTTCGGCTGCTGGACTTCTGCTTCACGCAAGGCTGTATTGCCAGTCGTGGAAAAAGAAAACGGCCTGCTCTACTACCCAACCTTCTACGAAGGCCTGGAGCAATCCAAGAACGTGATCTACACCGGTCAGGAAGCCACCCAGCAGATTCTGGCTGGCCTGGACTGGATCGTTAAAGAGAAAAAAGCCAAGACCTTCTTCCTGGTGGGCTCTGACTACATCTGGCCACGTACTTCGAACAAGATCGCACGCAAGCACATCGAAAACGTCGTCAAGGGCGAAGTCGTTGGTGAAGAATACTACCCACTGGGTAACACCCAGTTCGGCTCACTGATCAACAAGATCAAGCTGAAAAAGCCAGACGTCATTTTCGTTGACATCGTTGGTGGTTCGACCGTTGCCTTCTTCAAGCAATTGAAAGCAGCTGGCGTAACCGGCAAGACCCAGAAAGTCCTGACCCTGTCAGTGACCGAAGATGAAATGCTGGGAATCGGCGGCGAAAATGCTGAAGGTTTCTTCTCGTCGATGAAATACTTCCAGTCGCTCGACAATGCCAACAACAAGAAATTTGTTGAAGCCTTCAAAGCGAAATACGGCGCCAACTCGGTTATCGGTGACGTGACCCAGGCTGCATACCTCGGCCCATGGCTGTGGAAAGCCGCTGTTGAAAAAGCAGGCAGCTTCGATGTGGATAAAGTCGTTGCCGCATCGCCTGGCATCGAACTCAAAACCGCTCCTGAGAGCTATGTCAAGCTGCATGAAAATCATCACCTGTGGTCCAAAACCCGCATCGGTGAAGTGCAGAAGAACGGTCAGTTCAAGATCGTCTTCGAATCCGGTCTGATCGAACCAAATCCTTTCCCTAAGGGTTATCAGTAATCTGCTCTAAAACGGCGTGCGACCTTGCGGTCACGCGCCGTTTGTTTTTTTGAAATGTGTTTTCGTACCTGATTTGTCGTACCTAAGGAGTCATCATGGACTGGTTATCTGAATTTGGCGGCATCTTAATGATGCAAGGATTTAACGGCTTGTCCGTCTTCTGCGTGCTGTTGTTGATGGCACTGGGACTGGCAATCATTTTCGGCCAGATGGGTGTGATCAATATGGCGCATGGCGAATTTCTCACCATTGGCGCGTATTCCACCTATATGTTGTCCAAGTTAACAACCGAGTACGCTCCTGCCCTGCAGCCCTACTATTTTTTCGGCGCGATTGTTGTCGCCTTTGTCGTTGCCTACGGCATTGGTTACTTAGTCGAACGCCTGATGATTTCGCATTTGTACAAACGTCCGCTCGACACCTTGTTGGCGACCTGGGGTTTGTCACTGATCATGCAACAATCTTTCCGCTCGATTTTCGGCGCCAAAGAAGTCAGCGCCACCTTGCCTGACTGGCTGATGGGTTCTTTCCAGCCTGCCGAAGGCGTGGATATTCCCTTGAACGGTTTGTTCATGATGGCCCTGACCATCGTCTTGACCGGTGCCATTTTCATTCTGCTTTATCGCTCGCGCTGGGGCCTGCAAGTGCGCGCCACCATGCAAAACCGCTTGATGAGCGGCGCTGTCGGCATTAATACCCGCAAGGTTGACCGCACTACCTTCGCTCTCGGCTGTGGTGTCGCCGGTGTGGCTGGTGCAGCGTTCACCACCATTGGCTCGACTGGCCCGACTTCCGGCTCGCTGTATATCGTTGACACCTTCTTAACGGTGGTGTTCGGTGGTGCGCAAAGTCTGATCGGCACCATCGTGTCGGCCTTCACGATTGCGCAAGCACAGTCAACGCTGGAATTTTTCCTGACGGGCTCCATGGCCAAGGTGCTGACTCTGTCGATCGTGATCCTGATCCTTCTGATGCGTCCGCAAGGCTTGTTTGCAACCAAGCTGCGCAAATAAAACCGCTACGCATAATCGAAAGGTCCAACCATGAACTTTATATTTGAAAAACTACTGGGCGGCAAACAAGGGACCATTGGTCTGTTGGTGTTGTGCTTCCTGTTGCTGGTGGTGTTCCCACTGACGCTTGATCCCTTCCGCCTGAACATGATCGGCAAATACCTGTCGTACGCGTTTGTCGCTGTCGGTCTGGTGCTGTGCTGGGGTTATGGCGGCATTTTGTCACTCGGCCAGGGCGTGTTCTTCGGTCTGGGCGGCTATTGCATGGCGATGTTTCTGAAGCTGGAAGCGTCGGACCCGATCAGTACCAAGATTCAAACCACGCCAGGCATTCCTGACTTCATGGACTGGAATCAGATTACGGAACTGCCTAACATCTGGCTGCCATTTCAGAGCCTGTCACTGACTTTCCTGCTGGTGATTGCGGTACCGGTGGTGCTGGCCTTCATTGTTGGTGTGGCGATGTTCAAGCGTCGTGTTGGTGACGTGTACTTCTCGATCGTGACACAGGCAATTGCTGCGATTCTGGCCATTCTGATTATTGGTCGTCAGGGCTGGACTGGTGGCGTTAACGGCATCACCGATCTGAAGACCATGCTCGGCTGGGATATCCGTACCGACAGTGCCCGCCTGATTCTGTATTTCGCTGGTGTCGGTTTGCTGGTGGCTTCGATCATGTTCGGTCGTTTCGTGCTGACTTCGAAACTCGGTCGTCTGCTGGTGGCGATGCGCGACAAAGAAGAGCGCGTACGTTTTTCCGGTTATGACGTGGCCAACTTCAAAGTCTTTGTGTTCTGTGCGGCAGCCGGTATCTCGGCCATAGGCGGCGCGATGTTTACCTTGCAGGTCGGCTTCATGTCACCGTCCTTCGTCGGTATCGTGCCTTCGATTGAAATGGTGATCTACGCCGCAGTCGGCGGACGCATGTCCCTGCTCGGCGCAGTCTACGGCACGCTGCTGGTCAACTATGGCAAGACCTACTTTTCCGAGACCGTGCCTGAACTGTGGCTGTTTCTGATGGGTGGTCTGTTCATCGTCGTGGTGATGTACTTCCCGAATGGCCTGGCTGGACTGTATGAAAGCCACGGCAAAAAATGGCTGGCTAAATTATTCGGCAGCAAATCTAAACTCACACTGTCGGCCCTGGAGGCATCGAAATGAGCACCGCTGCGATTGGCATTACCAATAGTAATCGTCCGGTACTGGCGATTGAAGGCCTGACGGTTTCCTTCGACGGCTTCAAGGCAGTCGATGATCTGAACCTCTATGTTGACCGTAATGAAGTGCACGTGGTGATCGGGCCTAACGGCGCCGGCAAAACCACCTTGCTTGATCTGATTTGCGGCAAAACCCAAGCCACCTCGGGCAGCATCCAGTTTAAAGATATGGAGCTGACCAAGATGAGCGAGCACCAGATTGTGCACGCCGGTGTGGGTCGCAAATTCCAGACGCCATCCATCTACGAAGCACTGACTGTTTTCGAAAATCTGGAAATGTCCTTTCCCCGCGGTCGCGGTGTCTTTGGTGCGCTCTTGTTCAAGCGTACGCAAGACGTGACGGATCGCGTGCACCAGGTCGCCGGCGATATTTTCCTGACCGATTTTCTCGAGCAAACCGCCGACTTGCTGTCGCACGGTCAAAAGCAATGGCTGGAAATCGGCATGTTGCTGATGCAAGAGCCAGAGCTGCTGATGCTCGATGAACCCGTGGCCGGCATGAGTGTGTCCGAGCGCGAAAAAACGGCTGAGCTGTTGGCGCGCATCAGCAAGGGCCGCTCGGTGGTGGTGATTGAACATGACATGGAATTCGTCAAGTCCATTGCCAGCAAAGTCACCGTCCTGCATCAGGGCAAACTGCTCGCCGCCGGCACCATGGAAGCGGTACAGAACAACCCTAAAGTGATTGAAGTGTACTTAGGTCACTAAGCGAAAAATTCGGAGGCAATCATTATGTTCAAGGTATCAAATCTCGCATCCGGGTACGGCCAGAGTCAGGTCTTGCATGATCTGAATTTCACAGTCGAGAAACAAGAAATTATCGCCATCATGGGTCGTAACGGTATGGGCAAGACCACGCTGTTCAAAACCCTGATGGGCATACTGCCGACCCGCGCCGGCAGCATCCAGATCGCCGGCACCGAAATCTCCGGCATGGAAAGTCATGACCGCGTGGCCAATGGCATCGCCTATGTGCCGCAGGGCCGGATGATTTTTCCGAGCATGAGCGTGCTGGAAAATATTCAGACCGGTTTGCCTGCATCAGCCAATGGCGTAGTGCCAGACGAGTTGTATGCGCTGTTTCCTGTGCTGTATGAAATGAAGGGTCGCCGTGGCGGTAACTTGTCCGGCGGTCAGCAGCAACAGTTGGCCATTGCACGCGCACTAGCTACCAATCCGAAAGTGCTGTTGCTGGACGAGCCGACGGAAGGCATCCAGCCGTCCATCATTAAAGACATTGCCAAGAGTCTGAAAGAGATTCGCAAGATGCGTGACCTGACCATCATTGTCTCTGAGCAGGTGCTGTCGTTCACGCTCGAAATCGCCGATCGATTCTTTGTGATCGACAAAGGCCGTTTTGCGTACGAAGACACGCGTGCCAACGTCGATGCCGCAACCATCAGTCGCTACTTGTCCGTTTAAGTCGCGCAGCAAGATCGGATTTTTGCGCCTGACCCGACAGGCATTCATCAAGGAGGATGGACTCAATGATTGGCTACATGCATTACAACAAATTCGGACATGAGGGCTTTACCGATCGCGGCAAGGCGCGCAGCAGTGCGTCGGTGCAAACCTGCCCGGTATGCCTGATGGTCTTCAATGCTGACGGCGGCACGCTGCCCGACGGCACCGTATTGAAGCAGGACGAGTGGGTCCGGCAAGTCTGTAAGTCGATCAAGGACGAGACCGTCAGTGGCGGCTATCAGGCGGGCTGCACGGCCGGCACCTTCCCACCTTTCTAACAACGAAGAACAAGGAGAAATCATGCAACACTTTACGATCAAGCCGGGCAAGCGCCTCTCTGAACAAGCCGAGTTGGGCCACAACCGCTGGCACCCGGATATCCCTTTTCTGTCCAAGGTCAAGCCTGGCGAAGAGATCATCATCGAGACCCTCGACTTCCTCGATGCACAGATTCTGGATAACGATGATCCATCCGACGTGCGCGATGTGGACCTGACCCGTGCCCATCCACTGACCGGCCCGTTTTATGTCGAAGGCGCAGAGCCTGGCGACTTGCTGGTGATTGACCTGCTCGACATCAAGCCGATTACACCGGTTGGTTTTTCCGGCGTGTTTGCCAAATCCAATGGTGGCGGTTTTCTCGCCGATTACTTTCCTGATCCAGCCAAAGCGATCTGGGACCTGAAGGGTTTGTACGCCACCTCGCGCCACATTCCTGGTGTGCGTATTGCGGGTCTGACCCACCCGGGTCTGATGGGCTGCCTGCCTTCACATGATCTGCTCAAAGAATGGAACCGTCGCGAAGCGCCACTGGCCAAGATGGGTCTGGCCAAGCCACCGCATGCAGAGACAGCCGTGTTGCGCGGCGTGCAGGGCGCAGAATTTGATCGTATGGCCAAAGAAGCGGCGCGTACCGTGCCACCGCGCGAGCATGGCGGCAATACCGACATTAAAGATCTGTCGACTGGTACCCGTATTTTCTTCCCTGTGTATGTCAAAGGCGCCGGCTTCTCGATGGGCGACTTGCACTTCTCGCAGGGCGACGGCGAAATCGGTTTCTGCGGCGCGATTGAAATGGACGGCGCCACCCATGTCGGCTTCGATCTGATCAAGGGCGGCATGGCCAAGTACAACCTGTCGGCACCGATCTTCATGCCTTCCGTGGTCAAGCCGCATTACAGCAAGTACCTGACCTTTGAAGGCATCAGTGTCGAGAACGGCAAGAACTACTACCTCGATGCGACTGTCGCTTACCGTCAGGCTTGCTTAAAGGCGATTGATTACCTGACCCACTTTGGTCTGACCGGCCCACAAGCTTATATGTTGTTAACGGCAGCACCAGTGGAAGGCCGTATCGGCGGTATCGTCGATATTCCGAACTGCGCTGCAACGGTCTCGATTCCGACCGAGATCTTCGAACATGACATTACGCCAAAAGGCATGTTGAACGACAAGTCTTACTGGGGCCGTTAAGTTCGTTTCGCTCATTAAGCGTAAAGAAAGTCCGGCCGCTTCACGCAGGTGGAGCGGCCACCCCGAATAGCAAAGAAGGAGACCTGCAATGCCCTTATACGATATCCGTTGTTCCCATTGCGATGGCATCTTCGAAAAAAGATTGACCGTCGCCAGCCTGCATACCGACACCGATTGTCCTTACTGCAAACAGCTGACCAAAGCAGCACCGGAAATTACCAGCTCGCGCGTGGCGATGAGTTCGGTTGAGCGCTGGAAGCCGCAAAGTCTGGCCCAGCAATTGGCAGGCAATGGCATCACGGGTCCGGGTACGAAAAAGAACGCGATGCGATCTTCGGTTCTGCATAATTGTAAAGGCGTGCAATGCAGCGTCTGCGAGCCTTGATACGGTAAACTCGGCAGCTCTATTGCATCCAACGAGGCCGCGCTGTGTTGAAACGATCAAAAAAAATATGGGCTATGGCGCTCCTTGGCGCCTGCTGTTCGGCGGCCTTCGCCGCTCAGCCATCGAAGGCCCGGCTGCCGCTGCAGCCCTTAGCTGACAAGCCGGGGCTGCTTGCAATCAAAGGTCTGCCATCCAGGGTGTACTACGTTCCATCCACTGTCGACACCATCAAATGGGGTTATCTGCCCAATGCGACCGATCGTCCCTTACTGACCGTGCCTTCAGGCGCGACGGTGGTCTTTGATACCTTGTCGCACGAAGGCCTGCTGGAAGATCAGGGCCGCGATCCGCTGAAATATTTCGCCAGCCACGGTATCCCTGCGCATATGGTGCTGAAAGATGCGATCGCCATCACTGGTTCGGTGATGCCGCATGATTACGCCAAAGACGGCCCGCATATCATTACCGGTCCGGTGGCCGTGGTCGACGCCGAGCCGGGCGATGTATTAAAAATCGATATTCTGGCTGTGCAGCCGCGTGTGCCTTATGGCGTGATTTCAAACCGTCATGGCAAAGGGGCGTTGCCCGGTGAATTTCCGCAAGGACCAAAACCCGAGGCGGACGCCAGCGCTGCCGAGCCGCAAAAATTTCATAACGTCTCGGTGTTTACGCCGATTCGACAAGACAAGCACGGCGCCTGGACCGGTGTCATGCATAACGCGCACGATGCCGAAATCAGCTTTCCTACCGCACCCTTCATGGGTGTGATGGGTGTGGCCGCACCAACGGGTGAACTGGTGCATTCGGTGCCGCCTGGTGTGTATGGCGGCAATCTGGATATTAATGATCTGGGTGTGGGCACGACCTTGTATCTGCCGGTATTGGTAAAAGGCGCGCAGTTCTATACGGGTGACCCGCATATGGCGCAGGGCGATGGCGAAGTCGCGCTGACCGCTTTGGAGCATTCAATGCGTGCGACCTTTCGGCTTACCTTGCTCAAGAAAGGCGATGCGCAGATTCCGTCTGCATCCGGTTCGCTGGAAAAGCCGTTTGGTGAAACGCGGCAGCACTGGATTACCGTTGGCCTGAATGCGGATCTGGATGAAGCGATGAAAGATGCGGTGCGTGAATCGATCCGCTTTTTGACCGAAGTCCTGGGCATGCAACCCGCCGTCGCCTATGCTTATCTGTCGGCTGCAGCAGATTTTCAAGTGTCGCAGGTGGTGGACAGAACCAAAGGCGTGCATGGCATGATACGCAAAGCGGATTTTGCCAAAGTTAAACGCACTGCAAAAAAATAAGGCAGCACGGATCCCAGTACCGATTTTACTAAGCCGACATCGACTATTTGCCGGGGTTTGTTATGTGCTCCAGTTACACGCCGCCCAAGCCTGAGCGCCTGCATCAATTCTTTGATGTCGAGCCGCCCAGAGCGACATTCAAACCCGAAACGTATCCTGGCTATCTGGCGCCTGTCATTCGCTTGGCTGATGATGGCTCGGGCGACGTCGAGTGCGTCGCCGCCTGTTTTGGCATGGTGCCGCAATGGGCAGAATTGAAACTGGCCCGTCATACTTACAACGCACGCAGCGAGACGGTGGCTGGCAAGCCGACATTTCGTCATGCGTTTGCCAAGCGGCAGTTTTGCGTGATACCAGCCGAGGTTTTTTTTGAGCCCAATTATGAAAGCGGCAGGGCAGTGCGCTGGCAGATTCATGGTGCCGACGATGCACCATTAGCCATTGCCGGCATCTGGGAATGGCGGCCCAATGGTGGTCCGGAAGACCAGCCGCTGGTGTCGTTTTCGATGCTGACGATTAATGCCGATGGCCATCCATTGATGCAGCGCTTTCATCGTCCTGACGATGAAAAACGTATGGTGGTCTTGCTCGAGCCGCAGCAAATTTTGCCATGGCTGCATGCTTCGCCCAAAGAGGCACCCGCATTTTTACAGCCCTGGCCCGCAGAGAACTTGCAAGCCGAGCCGGCACCGAAAGTATCAACCGCAAAAGCCAAACCGGCCCGGGTGAAAGCTTCACCACGGGCCGGTTCAGGAATGCTTTGAGCAGTTAAAGCAGAGGGAATTCTTGATCAGCAGCCCGAATCATTGACGCTGCCGTCCGGCATCGTCGTATTGCAAAATTTTGCCTCGTCGAGTTTGACGCCTTCCAGATTGGCACCCTTCAGGTTCGCCCCTTTCAGATTGGCCGCCGTCAGAATCACGCCTGTCAGATTGGCGCCGCTCAGGTTGGTCTCGCGTAAATACGCATTGGAGAAATTCGCACGCGTCAAATTGGCGTTCGACAGATCTGTTTTTCTCAGATTGGCACTTTCAAAATTGGTCGACAAGGTGCGCTTTTCCAGCGGCCGTTGCGACAAGTCGGCCTTCGACATATTGGCGCCGGCGAGATTAGCATTTTGAAAATCTGCGCCGCGCAGATCGCGACCGGCGAGTGCTGCTTCAGTCAGGTCGCAATATTTGCAGGTGTTCGTCGTGTTGAGATTTTCGAGCTTGTTCGGATCAACGGCAAAGCCGGTAATAGCGGTCAGTGACAGCAGCAGTGTCGTACCGAGTTTGAACATAGGAAGCCTGGTGAAATGGGATGACGACACGATGCGGTTCTCCAAAATATTTAAATGTAATGCGCGTAATGATAAGGGAAAATCCCGGGCTTAATTTTTTTTCACGCCACGCAGCCGTGGCGTGGTGCGCGGCGGCAGAAAATTTTCTCCGGTGAGTACTGATTTACCTGTTTTGGATTCGAGTGCGGCTCTGGCGTGACCGGCGATACCGCCGCCTTTACTGGCCGCTTCTTTGTTCTCGTTCAGACCTTGTGCCTGCTCGGCTTGTGCAATATGTCGCGTTGATAGTTCGGCCAAAGCCGTAAAGATCAATTCTGCTTCGCTCATGTGGTCGCGCAGATTATGATCTTGCAAACCTTTCATCGCTTTGTGTTTTTTGACACTGACGCCAGACCATTCCTGATGAATGATATTAGTCAGCATCGCAAATTCCTGCCCCGGCTTGACAGCATGACTGGCCCAGTAATCCGTGAGCTTGTTTCGCGTTTCCTGACCCGTCATCCGTTGTTCTATCCACTTATCGCTACGGCCATGTTGTTGCCAGGTCGCGCGTGCTCTGTCCAGTGATAGAGCGGGATCAGCCATTTCCTGCATGCGTTCATAGCCAACTTTTGCCAGCCATTGCTTGATTGGTTCGGCTTTCGGGCTGGGAATCGATTGCACCAGACGCAGCAGAGTTTCTGCGCTGGCGACATCAGTCAGATATTGCTTGCCGTCAGAAGCGGGGAGTTTCAGTCGGTTACAGTCTGTAACCGACTGACTACCTTCTTTGACTAAGCGATTTTTCAGTACTTTCCAATAATTTCGTGCAGCTTGATAATCCGCCTGCTGCGTCAGCACCTGAATAATATCGACCACGGAAAACCACCAGATTTCCGTTTCTTCGTCATACACCCTGCGTATTGCATGCGTCTCAAACAAGGCGGTGTGAATAGGCATGGGGATTCTCCGTGGTGACAAGTAGGAAAACTGAAGCCGCTAATTTAACGGTCTTGCCTGCGCTTGACAAACAATTCAGCGTACTTAATTTTTGTTAAACGATGATCGCTCCTTGCATAAAAAAAGCACCGCAAATTTCGCGATGCTTTCCCTTGCTACCAACGCAGTTGTAATTTATTCCTTGATCGCTTCGATCGCGATATCGATACGCACTTCGTCGCCTACGTGCGGCGCATATTTGCCGGCGTTGAAGTCAGTACGCTTGACGATAGTGAAGGCATTAGCGCCGATCGCATCTTTCTTTTGCATAGGATGCGGCATCGCCTGGAAGGACGTAACGGTCAGGGTTACGGCTTTGGTCATGCCTTTCAGAGTCAGGTTGCCCAAAATTTTGACCGGCTTGTCACCCTTGAAAATCACCTTGGTCGACTTGAAGGTCGCGGTGGGGAATTTGGCGGTGTCGAGAAAGTCTTCGCCCTGAATGTGTTCGTTGAAAAGTGCGGCACCCGTATCAACTGACTTGGTGTCGATTTCGATGTCGACGGAACCGGTCTTGGCTTCTTTGTCGAAGATCACCTTGCCGGTGGTTTTGTTAAAGCGCGAGAGCTGGGTTGAGTAGCCCAGGTGGCTGTAAGAAAAACGTGGGAAGGTATGGAAACCATCCAGCACATAGGTTTCAGGTGCGGCCAGTGCCGGTGCAGCGGCAGCGGCGGTTAACAGCAGTGCTGCGGCGAGTTGAGACAGTTTGTTCATGGTGAGGCTCCGTTAATTAAAAAAGTTTGGCTTGGGTTTATTTGCCAGATGTGGCGGTGAAACGAAACTTGACGTTGATGTCATTGGCGACGATATCGAATTTTGCCCATTCACCTTCGCCGATGCTGAAATCGCCGCGACGAATAGTGAAGCTGCCATCAAACACGCCCTCTTTGCCTTGGCTGCTGAAGGTCGCCGGCACAATCACTTCCTGGGTTTTGCCTTTGATGGTCAGCTTGCCAGCGACCTCATAGCGATTGCCGCCTACGGCCTTGACGCTGTCGGAAGCAAAGTGTGCGACAGGAAAAAGCTTGGTGCTAAACCAGGCTTTGCCACCGACTTCATCGTTGGCTTCAGGGCTGCCGGTATCAATGCTGCCCAGATCCACATCAAAGCTGGTCTTGGCTTTGGCCGCTTGTTCGGGATTGAAGCTGAGCTGACCGCTGAATTTTTTAAATTTCCCCGTCATGCCCACGCCCATTTGCTTGTAGCTGAAGGCGATGCTGCTTTTGTTGGCTTGTATCTGCGTGTAGTCAGTGGCGTAAGCAGGTGCCAGTGCCATCAGCAGAGGCACAAACAGAAAAACGTTTTTCATGATGCTTCCTTCGTCGATTGTTGCGTGCTCAATGTTTGTTGCGGTTCAAACCGGTAGGCGTCCATCGCCAGTACGTAGTCATCAATGCCAGCATGGATACGTTCAAGCTGTGCGCCCTCACCGGCTGCACCCAGTGCCACATAAAGCGGCAGCAGATGTTCATCACTCGGATGCGCACGCACTGCGTCGGGCGCACGCACCCGGTAATCGAGAAGTGCAGCGTGGTCATGTGCCAGTAGTTGCGTGCCTATCCAGTCAGCAAATTGACGCACATAGGCCGGTGTCTGCCCGCCGCTTTGGCTGGCTATCTGGTAGTCGCGCAGGTTGTGGGTGATGTTGCCTGAGGCGATAAGCAGAAAGCCCTGCGCCATCAGTGGCGCAAGCGCCTGTCCCAGTTTGTAGGCCTGTTGTGGTCCGCCATGGCTTTGCAGTGAGAGCGGAATAACCGGCACATCGGCATCCGGAAACATGATGCGAAGTGGCACCCAGGCGCCATGGTCCAGACCGCGTTGCGTATCGCGCTGCACAGCTAAGCCTGCTGCTGCAATCGCATCCACAACTTGCTGTGCGGCTTCGGGGCAGCCTGTGGCCGGATAGCGCAGCGTGTACAACTCGCGGGCGAAGCCACCGAAGTCGTAAATCGTTTCAAGCCGCTCTGCAAAGCCGACTGTAGCGACCGTCGTTTCCCAGTGCGGGCTGACAATGATGATGGCGCGTGGTCGCGGCAGGTGACGGGCAGCAGCGGCAATGGCAGCACCGGCGGCGCCGGGACGCAAGGCGAAAGTTGGTGCGCCGTGCGGAACGAAAAATACGGGCTGGCTGTTATTCATGGCAAAGCTCCTGCTGACGATGGGCACACTGTACGCCTTGCTTTGGGTTTGAAATAGGTAACAATATGCACATCTTTATTGCTGAGAGCGCAACAATGGATAGACTCAACGCCATGCATTTGTTCGTGCGGGTGGCCGAACTGAACAGTTTTTCGGCCGTTGCCCAGCAAATGGGTGTCGCCCGTTCGGTGGTGACGCGGCAAATAGCGGCTTTGGAAACCCATCTTGGTGTTCGGCTGATGGTGCGCAGCACGCGTAGTCTGACGCTGACTTCAGCCGGTACGGCTTACCTGGAAAAATGCCGGGTCATTTTGAATCTGGTGGAAGTGGCCGAAACGGGAGTCGCCGAACAGCGCGCCACACCGCGCGGCAATATTCGCATCAGCTTGCCGCTCAGTTTTGGTCTGAAGCGACTGGTGCCGCATCTGCTGGAGTTTTCCCGACGCTATCCGCAAGTCAGTCTCGATATGGATTACGCCGATCGTCGCGTCCATCTGATTGAGGAAGGGATTGATCTGGCGATCCGCATTACCCGCCGGCTTGAAGGTCATGACGTGGTGCGCAAGATCGGCACAAGCCAGATGCATGTGGTTGCTTCGCCGGCTTATCTGGCGCGGTTTGGCCGGCCGCGTCATCCGTCAGAGTTGGCGCATCACGAATGCCTGGGCTACACCATGCAAGGCAGTCAGCAAGCTTGGCAGTTTGAGCTTGACGGGGTGCTGCAAAATTTTCCGGTGCAGGCTCGCATCAGCGCCAATAATGGCGAAGCACTGATGCACGCAGCAGCGCAAGGTTTGGGCATTACCTGCCAGCCGGATTTCATTACCGAGGCTTCCCTTGCTAGTGGCGAGCTGGAGCAAATTCTGGCTGAATTTTCTGTGCCTGAGCTGGGGATTTATGTGATGTTGCCCAGTAACCGGCAAATCCCGCATCGGGTGCGGGTGCTGATGGATTTTCTCACCGAGCGCATCGCTGCCAGCTGATTGCACTTGCCAGATCGGCGATGCTTATTTACCGATACAAAAACGACTGAAAATAACCCCCAATAAGTCATCCGAAGTGAAGGCGCCGGTGATGCTATTGAGCCGCTCTTGTGCCAGTCGCAGTTCTTCGGCAAACAGGTCCAGCGCCTGATCACTTTGCGCGGCCAGTTCGGCTGCCACTTGCAAATGCGCGCGCGCTGCTTGCAAGGCCAGCAGGTGACGTTCTCGCGCCAGATAAACCGATTCGCCTGTTTGCTGCCAGCCGGCGATGTGCAGCAATTCCTCGCGCAGCAAATCCATGCCGATATGGTCGGCGGCTGACAGGTAAATTTGCGTTGCATCGGGCAGGGTTTCGATGGCCGGCTTATGGCCCGAGAGGTCAATCTTGTTCCAGATGCGCAGCACCGGCACGCCTGCGGGAAAACGCTGCACGATGAGATCATCATCCCGTGTTGGTCCGCGGCTGGCGTCAAGAATATGCAGCACGACGTCGGCTTCGGCGACTGCTGCCCAGGTGCGGGAAATACCGATGCGTTCGACTTCGCCATCGGCCTCGTCGTTGTCGCGAATGCCGGCGGTGTCGATGATGTTAATCGGGATACCTTCGACATGAATGGTCTCGGTAATCTTGTCCCGCGTGGTGCCGGCTATCGCGGTCACGATCGCTACATCGGCGCCAGCCAGCGCATTTAATAAAGAGCTTTTACCGACATTTGGCTGACCGGCCAGTACCACCTTGAGTCCATCGCGCAGCAATGCGCCCTGCGCTGCTTGGGAAAAAACCAGCTCGACGGCAGCACGAATGCTTTGCAACTGGCCGCGGGCATTGGATTTTTCGAGAAACTCGATTTCTTCTTCCGGAAAATCCAGCGTGGCTTCAACCAGCATGCGCAGCTGAATCACTTGCTCAACCAGCTTGTGAATCGCTTGTGAAAACAGACCCGATAGCGATTGCGTTGCCAGTTTTGCGGCCGCTTCGGTGGATGCTTCAATCAGGTCGGAAACTGCTTCTGCCTGCGCCAGATCCAGCTTGTCATTTAAAAAGGCGCGGTAGGTAAATTCACCCGGATTGGCCAGTCGCAGACCGATCTCTTTGCCGGCTTCAATGCAGCGATTGAGCAGCATTTGCATGACCACCGGGCCACCATGACCTTGCAGCTCCAGCACTTCTTCACCCGTATAAGAATGCGGTGCGTTGAAATACAGCGCCAGCCCGCTGTCGATGACGGTGCCGTCTGCGCGCACGAAATCAAGATAGGCGGCGTGCCGTGGTTTGAGCGCAGCTTCCTCGCCTAGTCCGCATACGGCCCGCGCCACAGGCATCAGATTTTTTCCGGAGACGCGAACGATACCGATGCCGCCACGGCCGGGGGCTGTTGCGATTGCTGCAATGGGAGAAGAGTCGTGGTTCATGTCGTGATTTTAATGGTGTTCAAAAAAAATCCGCGGCCATGGCCACGGATTTTTATTATGTCCTAATGTTGCCTGAATCAGGTTTTGACGCCGGCAGATTTACTGATCACCCATTGCTGGGAAATCGACAGCACGTTATTGACGACCCAGTACAGCACCAGGCCAGCCGGGAAGAAGAAGAACATCACCGAGAAGGCAATCGGCATGAACATCATGACCTTGGCCTGAATCGGGTCCGGCGGGGTCGGGTTGAGCTTGGTCTGGATGAACATCGAAACCGCCATCAGCACCGGCAAAATGTACAGAGGGTCGGGCGAAGACAGATCATGGATCCAGCCCAGCCATGGTGCATTGCGCATTTCTACGCTGGCCAGCAAGACCCAGTACAGCGCGATGAAAACCGGGATTTGCACGACCACCGGCAGACAGCCACCGAGGGGATTGATCTTTTCGGTTTTGTACAGCTCCATCATCGCCGCATTCATTTTTTGCGCATCACCTTTGTGGCGCTCGCGAATGGCCGTCATCTTTGGTGTGACCAGTTTCATCTTGGCCATGCTGCGATAGCTTGCAGCAGACAGCGGGAAGAAAGCCAGCTTGATCAGAATAGTCAGGACAATAATGGTCCAGCCCCAGTTGCCGAGGATTTTGTGGATCTGTTCCATTAGCCAGAAAATCGGTTTGGCGATAATGGTCAGCCAGCCGTAGTCTTTGACCAGATCAAAGTCGGTCGCAAATTTTTCCAGTTGGTGTGACTCTTGCGGGCCCGAGAACAGTTTGGCATTCAGTGAGGCGCTGGCACCGGGCGCTACGCTGCCGATTTTCATGATGGCGCCAACGGCGTACAGATTGTTGTCGATTTTTTTCGTGAACAGTTCGCGTGCTGCATGTCCTTCTGGCAGATAGGCAGAAACGAAGTAGTGCTGGACCATCGCAATCCAGCCATTATCAGCGGCCACTGGCGGCGGATTTTTACCTTTTTCGATATCGTCAAAGGTAACTTTATGGAATTTGTCTTTGTCGGTATAAACAGCCGGACCATTGAAGGTGCTGTAAAAAGCCGAGTCGCCTTCGAGTTTGCTGCCGTCGCGCACCAGCTGCAGGTAGACCGATGGTGTAATGGC
>CANGAW010000043.1 GCA_947451925.1 Burkholderiales bacterium
CATCGAAGACCCGGTTGAATACCAATTGCCGGGTATCCTGCAAATTCCGGTAAATGAAAAAAAAGGCCTGACCTTCGCTCGAGGGCTTCGTTCCATCCTGCGTCACGATCCTGACAAGATTATGGTCGGTGAGATCCGGGATGCCGAGACCGCGCAGATTGCGGTGCAGTCTGCGCTGACGGGACACCTTGTGTTTACCACTGTCCATGCGAACAATGTATTCGACGTGCTTGGACGATTCCTCCATATGGGTGTTGATCCGTACAGTTTTGTATCGGCATTGAACGGCATACTCGCACAGCGTCTCGTGCGCGTGAATTGCAATGCTTGTTCGGTCGTAGCGCGCCCCTCAGAGGAATTGCTGCACGAATCTGGCTTGACAGCAGAGGACTGCCAGGACTTTGATTTTCGTGCCGGCCTCGGCTGTGGAAAATGCCGTGGTACCGGCTTCAGGGGAAGGAAGGCGCTAGCTGAAGTACTGACGTTGAATGATGAACTACGTGAACTGGTTGTTGCACGCCGGTCTATCCGCGAAATCAAGGAAGCAGCTCGCCGTTTCCGTACCCGCTTTCTGCGCGAATCCGCGCTGGACTTGGTTCGAAAGGGAGAAACTACTCTACAGGAAATTAATCGTGTCACTTTTGTTTCCTGAAAAGCTGCGCATCCATCTCGCGCCCGATCACGTGTTGGCCGCGCGAACGTCCAGATTTGCCATTCTCGAATCCAAAGCCAGAATCATCGCGTCCAATGCCGGCCATGAATCGACGAAGATATTGGAGGCATTAGCAGTGATGCTGGATGAGTACGAGAAAATGCCAGCAACGACGACTGTCACGCTGTCATCTCGCCTGGCGCCAGCGAGCGTCCTTCCGTGGCGTGACGATGCAACCACGCCCGGGCAGCAGGCCTTGCTGGCAGCCGCCCGACTTTCGGCATCGCATGGCGGTGCTGCAGCCGACTGGAACTGCATAAGCGAGAGCAATGGTTTCGGCCGGCCCTGGGTAGCAACTGGAGTGCAACATGAATTCATCGCTGCACTGAAATCAACGCTGAGCAACGCGCGAGTAGGGGTCACATCAATCGTGCCACTAGCCGTCGATTTATTCAATGTGCACCGCGCCAGTTTGCCGGTGCGAGGTGCAGCATGGCTACTGGTGTCCGAGTCAGACCGACTAGTGGGCTGGTATTGTCAGGGGCGCATACCGCTGGATTGTGTCAGCTTGCCTTTGCCTGCAGAGGGTGATGAACCTATTGATGCACTGTTACGTCGCGAGGTCTTGTTGCGCGGCTTGCCAGACGCTTTGCCGGTCTTATTTGTCACGGCATCTCATCCATTAGGGCCCCTCGCAGATCGCAGCGTACAGCGACTATTTCCACGTTGGCGCTGCGAGCCGGGGGTCACTGCAGCCTATCCTTTGCACTGGCTCGGGGGCGCTAAATGATCAGGCTGGATTTCGCACGTGCGGTCCCCCTGACAGTGCAGGTCCTGCGTTGGGGTTTGTTCTCAGCTGGTTTCGCAGTGACCGTATGGACTTATATCTTGTCGGAAGAGTTACAGCATCGGCTGGATGCACTCGACTGGAAGCAAGACGCCTCAGCAGCATCGGCTCAACAAGTCTCTCCCACGGAGCACCGCGAAGGTGTGACTACAGCGCCCGGACCGCAGGTGCGCGAAGTCTTGAGGGAACTTGGCGTTGACTGGCGCGGCCTCTTCGTGGCGATAGAAAGTTCGGTAACACCACAGATACGGATCATATCGATCCGGCCTGATCCGCAGCGACAGTTACTAGTAATACAGGCGAAAGCGACGAATGGCGAGCAAGCGCTGCGCTTCGTCGAGCGCCTGCAAGCTGATGGAACCATCACGGACGCGCATCTGGTACACGAAGCGCACGACGATGGCGATGATAGCGATGGCCTGCTCGACTTCAGCATTAGCGCGCACTGGACGGTGGAATCATGAAGCGATTGAAATGGATTGTCGGGTCGGCGGCGCGACAGTTCGGCTGGCCAGGGCTGGCCGGATGCGTACTGTTGATTTTTTCTGTTGTCATCGTTGTCGCGCGCGTGTTGCCTTTACAGCAGAAAATTTCCTTCTATCTGTCAGCAGTTCAATCGGTTAAAACTACCGGAAATTTTGCCGACGTTGCCAAGCCAGCGCTAGCATGGGATGCGTACATTCCGCTACGCACAGAGTTGAATACGCAACTACTTGAGTTCCGCAGCGTCGCGGAACAATCTGCGCTCGACATCAGAGCAAGCGACTACCGACTGACCAAGGTAGATGGCACTTCACTGTGGCGTTATCAGATGGACTTTTTGCTTGAGACTAACTATGTAAGCGTACAGCGTTTCATTGCTCAGCTGCTTAACACTATGCCTAATCTGGCGCTGAAAGGCGTCGACATCACTCGAGTCGCCGAAGTAGAGGGACAAGTTATGGCGAATCTGCGATTTGTATTTTATTTTCGTCAGAATTGATGCAGAAACTCAAACGTCCCCGGCTCAATCCTCTGCTGTTGCTTGCATTGCTGGCGACTGTGGTCGCCATAATTTTCGCACCCGATCCCACGCAAAATCCCGACACTGTGATGCCGGCAGCCCGTAGTAAAGCACGAAGTGTGTCGCTTGATCGGACAGTAACACCTGAACAAGCAGTGTCGTCCAGCGTGCAGGACGAAACCGTCGCGTTACTGCGGGTAGAGGTGGGTCGTATCGTTGATGTCTTCGCCGTACCGAGAAAGCCTACACCGAAGGGCACAGTGGCGGCGCCGCCGCCCGCACCGACGATGCCGGCTTTCGAATATAAATATATAGGACGCGTTGTCGATCAGGGCGAACAGTCCTTGTTTTTTACGCGTGCCGGCCGGCCTTATATGGTCAAGCCAGGGGACACGCTTGATGGAAATTTCCTGTTCGAGTCGGTGAGCGGAAATGCGGCCGTATTCGTGTATGTTCCGTTGTCGATGAAAACGACCGTAGTTCTTGGAGAATAAAAAAATGAAAATCCGTCCATGGGCATCCTTGTCGTTGACTTGCCTGCTACTGGTCTTGTCCGCTTGCGCATCCTCTGACCGTTCGGATCGGACGGTCCGCACAATCGACAAGTCGGAACGTGTCGATCAGACCAACGCGCTGTACCGTCAGGTAAACGCGCTATTTTCTGAGGCAGCGGACCTAGTTGATGCCGGCGATATTAATGGCGCGCGCGGCCGCTACAACGAGGTTCTGCATGTCGATCCGCGCAATATGCGCGCGCTAGCCAGTTTGCGTGCGCTAGACGCAGCACAGAGCCAGGTCGAGTCGATTGCTGAAGCTAAGCGTCTGTTCGCTGCGGGTAACATCGATGCTGCCCGCGGTCTTTTGCGGCGCGTGCTGGTAGAAAATCCTAATCAGCCCGAAGCACGCGGCCTATGGAATGATCTTGCATTGAAGCTCGATCAATCGACAATTATTCCCCTCCGGCTGAAATCGAACGGAAAGCGTATGACGATCGAATTTCGGGACGGCGCGCTAAGGAATGTTTTTGAGGTCATCTCTCGACTCAGCGGCGTGAGTATTGTGCTTGACCCCAACCTGAATCCGGACCTGATGGTGTCGGTGTATCTCAAGGATGCGTCGGTAGAAGATGCGATTAATTTCATACTTACCACGCATCAACTGGGCAAGAAGGTCGTGTCTGATAATTCGCTAATTATCTACCCCCTTAGCCGGTCTGCACAGTACGAGGAACAGATCATTCGGGTGTTTTACCTTAACCACGCGGATGCTAAGCAGGCTGCAGCCTTAATCAAGGCGATGCTGCCGCTGCGCGATGTCTTTGTCGACGAAAAATTGAATTTGCTAAGTGTGAAGGCACCGTTCGAGCAGATGCTAAGCGTTGAGCGACTGATCGCAGATACCGATGTGTCTGAGCCTGAAGTCATTCTCGAGGTCGAAGTACTTGAAGTGTCAAGCAGCCGACTGACTGACCTAGGACTCAGGTATCCGAACACCATTTCCTTCATGGGCGGTAGCGATCCGAGCGTGACAACAGTCCCGCTGAGTAATCTGCGCAATTTGTCCAGCGAGGGAATTTTCCTGTCTCCGGTGCCTTCTCTGAGACTGCTACGTACCGATAGCGATACGTCCTTGCTGGCTAATCCGCGTATTCGTATCCAGAGCCGGGAAAAAGCCAAGCTACATATCGGCGACAAGATTCCGATTAAAACATCGACAATTTCTTCGACCGGCAATATCGTTGGCAACTCTGCGAACTATCTTGATGTCGGCCTCAAGCTCGACGTCGAGCCGCGCGTGAAGTTGAATAATGAAGTGATCATCAAGCTCAGTCTGGAGGTCAGCAGTGCATCACAGGTGGCCGGTGCGGATTTTCCGACACTCAGTACCCGTTTCACGTCGACGATCATGATGAGTGCCGATAATGAGACCCAGGTGCTGGCTGGACTGATCAATGACGAAGACAGAAAGGTTGCCAATAAAGTACCGGGCCTTGCCGATTTGCCGCTTGTTGGCAGGTTGTTTTCAGGACAAAACGTCAATCGCCAGAAGACAGAAATCATTCTGCTGATTACGCCGCATGTGATCCGCAACGTACTGCGCCCAGATGCCGGCGATGCCGAATTCAGCGGCGGTGTGGCCGGGCGCGCGTCGTCTGCCAATCTGGGTTCGGGCGTCACAGCACAATCACCATCACGTTCTAAGCGTTCGGTTGCCCTAGAAGCGTCGCCGGTGTCTGATCCGGTAGTGCCACATAGTTCGCCGGCTCGGCAGGATTGAGTGACAAATACTGAGCAAGGAATGAAACGCTTAAGGGGATTCTCTCTGGTCGAGCTGCTCGTTACGCTGGCTATCCTCGGGTTGCTGGCGGGACTGGCGGTGCCGACCGTCGAGCTGTTTTCGCGCCGCCAGCACGAAGTGGAGTTGCGCCGTGCTTTGCGCGAGATACGTACCGCCATCGATAACTACAAAAAGGCGGTTGACGAAGGCAAAATTATGGTCAAACCAGATCAGTCCGGCTACCCGCCGAATCTTGAGGTGCTGTATCGAGGGGTCGTTGTTGCCAAGGATCCGGCAAAGCGAGCAAACATCTATTTTTTACGGCGACTTCCGCGGGATCCGTTCTTTCCTGATAGTTCGGTGCCCGCGAACGAGACTTGGGGGCTGCGTAGTTACCAGAGTGAATACGACCGTCCAGCCCGTGGGGCAGATGTCTATGACATTTATTCGCTGTCGCCCGGTTCTGGCCTCAACGGCGTTCGCTACAGGGAGTGGTGATGGCTAGTTGTTCGTTAGCAAAAAAAGAAAGATCGGCAAGAGGGTTCACACTGGTCGAGTTGATGGTGGTGATGGCCATTATCGGCTTGCTGATGTCCATCGTTGCACCCCGCTACATTGGCACGCTTGAGCGTGCCAAGGAGACAGCGCTAAAGCAGGATCTGACAGTTATGCGCGAGGCAATCTCTAATTTTCACCATGACCTGAACCAGTATCCGGAGAACTTAGAAGAATTAGTGCAAAAAAAATACCTGCGCGCTATACCGGTCGATCCGGTTGCGGACCGCAGCGACTTGTGGATCAGTGTCTACTCAACCGATCCATCCGAGCAGGGGCTGGTTGACGTTGCCAGCGGCGCTAAGGGCGCAACCTATGACGGCGTGCCGTTTCAGGAATTGTGATGGCGTCCCGCCAGCAGGGTTACACCTATCTCGGCGTGTTGTTGATCGTACTGATTCTGGGGATGACATTGTCCGGCGCCACGCTCGTGTCCGAAACCTTGCGCCAACGCGAGAAGGAGCAGGAGTTGATATTCTCGGGCCAGCAATACGTGAACGCGATCAGGAGTTATTACGAGTCCGGTGCAGGTGGAGTCAGCACCTTTCCTAAATCAATCTCTGAACTGCTAAAGGACCCGCGCTTTCCCGGTGTTCGACGGCATATGTCCAAGCCATGGCGGGATCCGATGACGTCTTCTGGGGAGTGGGATCTGATCGTGGAGCCCGATGGGAGTATCGTCGGAGTGCGCAGTCGCTCCAGGCAGACGCCGTTGGGCAAGTTTCCAATGGCGCAGTCTGGGATGGATCCGACAGTAGCCATCCCCACTTATCACGACTGGCAATTCAAATTCGAACCTACTATCAGCAGTGACGAGGATGTGGACGCCAGCGACGAGAATGTGGGTAGGAACAGTCCGTTCGTTTCGATCAAAAAACCTACTTCAAGCATCAGCGTACCCACAGATCCGGGAAGCTCAATGAATGAGCGTTAACTCGTTTTGTTAAGCTACTGGTTAGTAGTTTTGAATTGTCACGTGATGCGATAAATGTCGCATGCATGTGTTCAAGCAATAGTCGTTGCTAGACTCCCTCAATTTGTTGGGCACTTTTTGATACTGCAGTCCAGAAAACAAAAAGACCAATCCGAAGATTGGTCTAACTGCTTGATTTAATTGGTCGGGGCGAGAAGATTCGAACTTCCGACCCCTTGCACCCCATAAGGCTACGTCACAATATCAGTTTGTATCGAATATCGTCAAAATCCCTATAAATAAAGGCTTTTAGCTTAGTTAATAGAATCCATTTGTTGCAATCAATATCACATAAGCGCACAATTTTGTGTGTGAAACGTGTGTGAAATGGATCGATATGCTTACTGAACTTGAGTTGAAAGCGCTAACCGCGGTTGACGCAAACAGATCGCTGTCGGATACCGGCGGCTTAACTGGCAGGGTTCGGTTAAAACAATCTGGAGTGATTGTCGTCGGGTTCGAATATCGCTATCGCAGACAACATCGTGCTGACGGCCAAAGCACACACAGAACCATCGGCGTCGGTATATGGCCAGATGAAAGCCTGCGCAACATCCGAAAAAGGCGTGATGCCATCCGTGTTCAGATAGAACAAGGTCAAGATCCGCTAGATATTAAAAATGCGCAGAAGTTGGTAAGCAAAGCGGAAGTAGCTGAGGCGACAGCCAGCGCACAAAACAGACTTGACACAATCGCCCAGGCACAAAAACGCATGACGGTCAGTAATCTATTTGACCGATGGGAAGCCCTCGCCCTAACTAGCCGCAAGGATAAAGGCAGCGAAATCCGTCGAATGTTTAATAAGGACGTTCTTCCCGATCTAGGTACGATGGCCGTTGAGGATATAAAGAAGCGACACATTGCAGCAATGCTCGACAAAGTTCGGGAGCGTGGCGTCGGTCGCATGGTGAACCTCATGTTGGCTCAGGTACGCCAGATGTTCAGATTCGCACTGTCTCGCGATTGGATCGAAGCCGATCCGACCGCGACACTCAGGAAAGCAGACTTCGGTGGCAAAGACGTTGAACGCGATCGCGTCTTAATCGAAGCAGAGATAAAAGAACTGATGCTAAAGATGCCGGACGCAAAGCTTCAGCCCCAAACCAAAGCCGCAATCTGGTTGATGCTAGCCACTTGTTGCCGTGTGGGTGAGCTCAGCCAAGCTAAGTGGGTAGACCTCGACCTCGAAGGAAAACGCTGGAGGATACCTGCAGCGAATGCAAAAAATCAACGCGAGCATTTCGTTGCGCTTTCTGATTTCGCAATCCATCACTTTAAGGCAATTAAGGAAGTGCAAACATCGGCAGTGTGGATATTTCCCGCGAGTAAGATGGACGACAACGGGAATCAATCGCACATTGATGAAAAGGCGATTACAAAACAGGTGCGTGACCGTCAGCGAGTTAAGCCATTGAAAGGCCGCACGAAAGTGTCGGGGGTGTTATTGCTTGGTGGTGGCACTTGGACTCCGCACGACCTGCGCCGCACCGGCGCGACCATCATGGGTGAGGTGGGTGTTGATGGCGATGTAATTGAAAGATGTCTGAACCACATCGAGCCGAACCGCATCAAGCGCACCTACCAGCGCCAGCGCACCGATGCCGCGAAAGCCAGCGCGTGGAATTTGCTTGGCTGTAGGCTCGACCTGCTGACCCGACTAGATGCCGACAACGTCACCACACTTGCCGCAGCGTAAATTATTTATGTGCTTAAGCGGGTTACAGAGATGAGTTCTTGCTGCGGCAGTAAGCATCAGTTATTATCAATCTATACCCGTATAAAAGTCATGGTGGCAACGCGCTATCGGCTTCGGAGATTCTAAAGATAAAGTTCCCTTCTAAAACATCTGTTGCGATGTTGGTGAAGGTTCCCCGTAGGCCCCTCTGCTTATCCTCACTGCAAAGTAGAGAACCCGGGAGAAAAGGAAAGGCATTCTTGCCACCCGCGGTGATTCTTTAATTAAGGATCACGCAATGAATCAAGCTATCTCCCCAACGTCTGCACTCGCGCAATTTACAAATCTTCCCGATGAAGCTGGTGCTCGCCTACCGCTCACTCGTAGTGTGCTGGGCTGCTCTAGCGCGACGGTCTGGCGGCTTGCCAAGTCAGGGAAAATCACCGCTCGTAAGATATCCCAAGGCGTGACAGTTTTCAACGTCGGCTCAATCCGCGCACTTCTAAACGGCACAAAATAAAAGCCGAGATAGCTTGCATGCTTATCTCGGCCGTTGAATCATCGCCCGACAGTGTTGATTTTAATTCGCCGAGTTTAATGACGCAAGAACTCTCGGTTTTCTTAATAGGAAAACCACACCATGAGTACTAAAACTCTACCTCCTACTTCACGGGAAAGCACCACGACAGTTTACTCACCCGAGCCAGAAAAAGGCGGCAAAGGCGGTAAAGGCGGCATTTCTCAAGTATCGAATGAGGATTTCATCACCGCAATTTTCCATCAGTTACCTGAAGGCGCATCACCGCTTGTTTGTTCCAAGAGTGGCAACCCAGATGACCAGAGAGGCTGGCCGGCTAAACCAGCCAGAGGCAAGCTTTCGCCGCGTAACAATAATTATGTGTCTTGCGCCAGCTTTCACCCTGCAACTGACGGATCGTATAAAGCCCGCAAGGCAAACGCCACCGCGTGTCATTTCATTATGCTGGACGACTTGGGCGGTAAAACATCAATGGATAAGCTGCGAGGCTTTGAGTTGTCATGGCTGATTGAAACTAGCCCCAACAATTATCAAGGCGGCATAATTCTTGCCGACCCAATCAACGACTATGCCGAGGCGGAGGGCTTACTGACCGCTGCAATTGATGCGGTAGGAAGCGACAAAGGCGCTACTGGACCAATGTCTCGTTGGAGCCGTCTGCCAAACGCAATCAACGGCAAACCAAAGCACTTCAATGCTGACGGTACCCCGTTCCAATGTCAATTAGTTGAATGGCGACCTGAGCGACGATATACGCTACAAGAGATTGTGGACGGACTGCAGTTGAACCTTGAAAGAACCAAATCATCAGCACGCATCGATGAAGATGTTCTGGTGCCAAGGGCGAAAGAGAACCCTATCGTTGCCGCGCTCAAATTACGTGGGCTCTACAAGTCCCCCCTCGGGTCGGGTAAGCATGACATCACGTGCCCTTGGGTACACGAACACACAGACGGCCTAGACAGCGGTACGGCATATTTCGAGCCCGAAGAAATTTACCCTCTCGGCGGGTTTAGCTGCTTGCATAGCCATACTTTTCATATCAACGACTTGCTTGAGTTCCTCGAGGTGACACAGTCGGCGGCGCGACACAAGCCGGTGATTCGTGTAGTTTCAGGCGATCTGCATCGCGTAGTGGATGCGGCAGAAAAAGAACTAGCGGTGCGTGGTCGGCACTATCAGTCGGGCAGCTTGATCGTCTCTGTCTCGACTGATCCGACTAGCGGTGATCCGTCGATTGTGCCGACCAGCGCACCGGCGCTGACCCGGGAATTATCAGTGGCAGCAACTTGGGAGAAATACGACGGAAGAGCGAAAGGCTGGCTACGGTGCGACCCACCATCCCGTCACACCGCTATTCTCTACGACGCGCAGCAATTCAATTATCTAGCGCCACTTGCAGGCGTTGCACGGCAACCGTACTTTCGTGAGTCGGACGGCAAACTTGTCACAGAAGCCGGTTACGACAATGAGTCGCAACGCTTCGGGGTATTCGATGCGCGACAGTTTGTGGTTCCCGATCCAACTCTAGAGGCGGCGCGATCGGCGCTGACATTACTAGAAGACTTGTTGTCCGAATTTCGCTTCGTGTCGCCAAATGACAAGTCGGCTGCGCTATCAGCAATATTTACTGCGGTCGTTCGCCCTACATTGCCCCACGCGCCAGCGTTTCACATTAAAGCCCCCGTTTTCGGAAGTGGAAAAACCTACCTATGCGAACTAATTGGGGCATTTGCTGGGCCGGCAAAAAACGCGAAGGTTAGCTATCCAACAACTTCCGAGGAGGCAACCAAAGTTATTTTGTCTTTACTGCTGACCAGCCCTGCAGTCATCGAGTTTGACGATATGGATACTGATTGGACCCCACACGGAACAGTCAAGCGAATGCTAACTGCGGAGCAAATCACCGATCGTATTCTTGGGGTTTCCAAAACGGCTACTGTCAGCACACGTACCCTATTTCTCGGCTCCGGTAACAACGTCGGCCCCGTACGCGACCTATTACGGCGTGTGCTGACGATCCACATCGACCCGAGCTGCTCTACGCCCGCCACCCTTTCATACACCGGACTTCCTGTAGAAAAGGTACATAAGCACCGTGGAGCTTACGTCTCCGCAGTCTTGACCATCATCCAAGCATGGCGCAAAGCGGGATTGCCTCGTGCGCCGGTTGATAACGTTGTTACCTACGGGGGTGCATGGGCGGATTATTGCCGACACCCGCTGATCTGGCTGGGGCACGCTGACCCCGCCACAGCTTTGCTTCATCAAATACGGCACGATCCCGATGGTGATGCGCTAGGCGGGTTAATGACTGAATGGCGCGCGGCCTTTGGCAACGCTCCAACGACTATCCGAAAAGCGTTAACAGTTGCGCCACAGGAACTTATAGATGCATTCAAGGAATTCCCAGTTGAAGAACGCGGCGAAATCAACAAATCAAAACTTGGGTGGATATTCAAGCGTAATGCCAATCGAGTCGTCGACGGTTATGAAATTCAAGCGGATATGGCTGGAGGGCGCAAGGCTTGGCGAGTAATCGGCGTTGATACACCGCCTTCACCGCCTTTACCTCCTTTACCCCCCGCAGTTGAGAAAACTGTCAGCAGTCTTTTTGCTTCGTTACCAACCAAAAATTTATCTCTCACCGACCCAAACCATCAACTGGAGAAATCATGAGCAACGAATTTTTTGACACCGTCGCCCGTATCAAAGGCTCGATTTCGCGAGTGCCTGATCGACTATCTACAGTTCACGGCGAGGAGACACGAGCGGAGTTCGCCCGTATTTTCGGCCAATGCATTATTAGCCGCGAGGACAAGGAGTGCACATATTTACTGACCTTACCATTTCAAGCCGCCCTTTTAACTGACCCTATTCTTTACGCTGTTGGCGGTGGGTTTATCGTACTTGACCATCCAACCCAAAGTGGCCAGAGTGAGTTCGCGATCGATGCAAACATTATTGACCTAAATCGCAAGTGCAGTCTTTATGAGAACCGTTATCCCCGCATGATTTCTTGTCCGAGAAAAGGAGAGAAGATCGAAGCTAGTTGGATGGCCAATAGGTTGATGAACCTCGAATTTAAAGGACCTTTTGCCAAAGATAAATTATGACCAATTTAAAGTACGAATTCGAGACTATCTGGCCTCAAGTACTAGAGGCTATAGCCAGCGGCAACTCACTGACCACCGCACTTACTCGCATCAACCCTTCGCCGAGCTATGCGTGGGCCAAGATGCAATTACGGAACAATAATGCTTTAAAAATCGCCTACCAGCAGGCCGTAGAAGACCGCGCAGACCGTCTTGCTGAAGACTTGATCGAGTTGGCCGACACACCGATGCCAGATGGCTTGGATGGCCCTGGCAGATCTGCATGGGTACAGCAGATGCGTTTGCGCGTTGATGTTCGCAAATGGGCTGCATCTAAGCTCAAACCGAAGACTTATGGAGAACGTCTTGACCTATCCGTCATCCATGAGCCAATCAGCATAATTGCCGCGCTGGAATCTGCCCAGCGTCGAGTTATAGATGACCAAAGAACGGTTGAAGCGAAATAGTCGCGCGCGTATGTGGGTAGAATGTATGTTTAAAGAATTTATACCCATACTGGGATATGATGGATTGAGTCATTATCGCAATAGCTTGCTTCGTTGTTAATTGGGTTATCTCAGATTTTGGGGGGTAACGGAGTTCGTGTTGAAAAAGACAATGTCACTAGTGACATGAATATCAAAACTCAATAATTTCTAATCGATGACAATCTTTACGACGTACACCAGCATTTCCATTATTGCTCAAAAAATAAATCAGAGCATAGCGGACAAATTTATTGACCAGCTTTCTGACGAAGAGGAAATTCAAAAACATTACATGCTTGAGACTACCCAGAACCTCGAAAAATTAATGGGCTATTTTGATAGCGAAATTTGGGCGCATAAAGGCCCGCTATCAACAAACGATGAATTGACGACCAGATCTTTTCCATCGACATTAAATTCATGTGCTGTTCAATATTTTTCACAAAATGTTTTTCAAAATAACGAATTAGATTGGTTCTACGTTGATGCGCTTATCGCCAACACCAATAAAAATATGGTGGCTCTTGGGGAGTCTTTGGCGGCACATCAGTCGTCGGGTGCCTTTACATATGGAATCTTGCAACTAATTGATGGCAAATACAAAATGGGGCTGTTTCTTATTTTGATTAAGCTTGTCAAACTATTGATCATCTTGATAGCTGTCTTCTTCCCACTTGTCTTAGCCGATCATGGTCAAACTCAGTTTGCGGTGCTGAGCCTTGGAGCAATTGGATATGTTCTGATGTCATGGCACAGAGATAGCATTGAGTTTTCTGCCATCAAAGATCGAATTTTTAAACGCATTTGGTGCGTGAATCGTGTTTACTCCCTAACCGCTGAAAATTTCAACATAAACTGGAGCTTACTTGCGCGTGAATTGGACGACACGCGTCGAGAAGGTGTTCCCTGGCTGAGTGGGCTAGATTTGGCAGTCAAGGCAAGAGCCAATAGGTAAAATAGCGAAAATCTACATGACTAGACCCCAAAGTGAACAACTTCAGTCTCTAAATAACTTTCAACGAGCAGAGTTTCTTCGCTTGCAGCGTAGTCAATTTGCGTACAGTGGAAAGATTATTGCTCTTAGAGCCAAGACAGCTGCGCTTTATGAGAAGCAACAGGCAGATCGAGCGAAATTTGAAAAGATTGCAACAGTTTTTTGGATTCTCGTCGTCGTCCTCACGCTTTTGCAGAACATATTTGATTTACTTTCTGCGGTTGAGCAATTAGGCGGTGTATTGCTTATCTTTATAATCCCCATATTTTCTCTTCTCGCAATGAAGATTCATGTTAATCATGACGATATGCTGTTTGAATCTTACATGTTGGAAATCATGAGTTACGAGTCAGAGCTTGAAACGAACGGCCTATTGGTTTATTACGGTCTAGAAGATGATTTAACACGAGATATTTTGAAAAGTCTTGGGTTTCATGATGGTCGTATCGGAGGGGTGCTTAATGCTTGGCCCCTTGATGCTGCTGAATGATTCCAAGAGCCAAAATAAAATTTTTGCGCAATATCATCGGAGCGCGTTCCCAACGCGCTCGGTAGCATAAATATGTCTACTGCTATTTTACGAACATCTTAGGATGCCAACCAAATCTGCATCCTTTTTAAATGTTCTGGATCGATGATTAGGCAAGCACGAGAGTCAATGGAGATGCTGCAGACAAGTTGGGCGTATATCGGTCTTTATGATGTATTTAATTTAGCCTGAATTAGCCGCTACAAATCTGGCAAGCATCAGCCGTCCCTCAAAATAGTCCAAATGGCAGCATAAAGGTTCTAATTGTGTCGAGAGCGTACCCGTTTTGCGAGGATGACCTCTCGGCAGAACCGATTTTGAAGTTGGCACGGCTGTGTAAGCTAAAGCTCTCGCAGCAAATCAAGATCATCGATCAGTTGCTATAAATAAAAAATTTTAGTCTGATCCTACCCCTTGTCTGGGATGTATACCAAGGGTTACGCCCCCCCCCGACTCGCAGCGATTCACTTATGTTTGTCGCATCACTGCTCTAGTTAGTCCGTTGTGATTTGCAAGCTGTTCTTTGCAGCCTCTCTATCATCTGCCGACGCTGTGTTCGGCATTAATTTCTAGTGTCGTTCTGGTCTTGGCAGTTGCAGTAATAGAAAACGTGTGTGAAATGTGTGTGAAAAATTCACTAATTGGCAGCAAACAAAAAAGGGTCAGCTTCTTTTGAAAGCTAACCCTTTGATTCTATTGGTCGGGGCGAGAAGATTCGAACTTCCGACCCCTTGCACCCCATGCAAGTACGCTACCAGGCTGCGCTACGCCCCGACGAGCTGCGAATTATATCAGAGCACTAACATCCCCGGCCAGACCTGGCCGCAAGCTTCAATTAATGCAAATGCCCGCTTGACTGCGCCGCTTCTTCCGGCATTTCAGCATGCACCATTTCTTCGGCGTGATCGCAAAACAGCGGCGCGCCGCAGTCATCGCAAAATTCTGCGGCGAACAATACTTCCGGGCGCTGAATCTGCGTGATGCCGGCTTCGCGCAAGAGGCTGATGATTTGCTCCAGCGGCGACGCAGCTTGCGCAAGCTGCGGACGGCGGCTGTCCGGCATCATGTCTTCCTCGCTGCTTTCTTCATCGTACAGTGGCCACACTACGCCATAGAACACATTCGGATTGTCTTGCAGACAAAAACTGATACGGTATTCATCTACCCGCATTTCATTGGCTTCGTCACCAACGCCGGCGACTACGGCAGTGAGTTGGCCGGCATCGATTGTCAGTGCATGGGTCAGGTAATGCACGGCCGCGCGGATGGATACCGGACGGATCAGTTTGTCGGCATTGCGGCAGGCCACGTAATAGGCTTCGGGCTGCAGCAGTTCGATACCGCAACCGGGGAACAGGCGCTGCAAGTTCGGCCCGCCCTGCAGTTGCCATTGCGCTAGCGCTGCCTGACAGCTCAGCGCCAGGTTGCTGCCTGCGCTGTCCTCTTGCCATCGCAACAGCGGCTTGCCGGCGGGGGCGACAACGGTGAGCAGGATAAAACGCGTATCGGCCAGAAAGGGCGCTGTCTCCGGCAGCTCGGCGGGTAATTGCAGCGCCTGTCCGGCTAAGGCTGCTTCCGCCATTCGGTGCGTGAGCAGATAGACATCGCAGTACGAGCGCGGCAACTGGTCGATGGAAAACAGCATCGGTGCGATGGCAGCCTGCGTGGCTATGGCCAGTACATGGCCGTGCAATTGCGCGCTAATGGTTTGCAATGTGGATTCGGCGATGGCACCGGCCGGAATAGAAAAGCGGGTCCACGCAAGAATTGGTACGGCCAGCAGCAAAGCGTCATAACGCTGGCCGTCGCGCTCAATGCGGCAACTGCTGCTGACAGCTTCAACGGCGTCAAGCAAGCCGTCATAGGCTTCCAGATCGGTGTGGAATAAATGGTCCAGCGCATTGTCGATAGCCTGCTGCTGGTTGCTGCCCAGTTGTTTTTGCAGCGCTGCTTCGAGCTGGTTTTCCCAGTTGCGTTGCTCGATCCGGCTCGCTGCCTGTACCTGCGATTGCGCGAGGCTGGCCAAACGCTGGCTGTCGGCAGAAAATTTGCGTGAGGGTGTTTTGTTGGAGCGACGCATGGAAAGCCTGCCTGATCGGAAAGGTCAAGCGGTCATTCTAATGGATAGCGGGCATAAAAAAAGCGCAGCATGTTGCCATGCTGCGCCTTTCAAAGCTTGGAGGACGATTATTTCTTTTCTGCTTCGGCCGCAGGTGCTGCTGCAGGCGCTGCTACTGCTGGAGTTGCTGGTGCTGCTTCTGAATGGGCTTCGGATTCATGACCCGATTCGCCTTGCATATCAATTTTGTCGCCCATGTTGAAGACGATGGCCAGTGCAACACCGGCAAACACAATAAACGCTACCAAAATTTTCCACATACCTGTCTCCGCAATTGATTGATTTTTTTAAGCTTGCTGCCTCATCATCCGGCCAGCATAAACGCTGCCGGCCGGATGATGATACCGATTATGCTGCCAGCAACTGGCGCAGCACGAATGGCAGGATGCCGCCGTGGCGGTAGTAATCCACTTCGATCGGGGTATCAATGCGCAACAGCAGCTTGACCTTTTTGGTCTCGCCATTGGCGCGCTTGATCACCAGCGTGACTTCCTGTTGTGGCTTGATATCGTTTTCAATACCCAGCAGATCGAAAGTTTCATTGCCGGTGATGCCCAGTGATTCCACGCTGTCTTTGCCGAGGAACTGCAAAGGCAACACGCCCATGCCAACCAGGTTGGAACGATGGATACGCTCGAAACTGCGCGCCACAACCGCTTTCACACCCAGCAGCTGGGTGCCTTTGGCTGCCCAGTCGCGTGATGAACCGGTGCCGTATTCTTCGCCGGCAAACACCATCGTCGGCACGCCGTCATTGACATAGGCCATCGCTGCGTCATAGATCGACATTTCTTTGCCGCTAGGCTGATGCACGGTCAGGCCGCCTTCAACGCGTGAGCCGTCCGGTTTGGCCGGAATCATCAGGTTCTTGATACGGACATTGGCGAAGGTGCCACGCATCATGATTTCATGATTGCCGCGACGTGAGCCGTAGGAATTGAAGTCCGCTTTCAGCACGCCATGGTCGGTCAGCCATTTACCGGCAGGGCTGCTTTCCTTGATCGAGCCGGCAGGGGAGATGTGGTCGGTGGTGATCGAATCACCAAACACGCCCAGAGCGCGGGCGCTGGCAATGCCGGTCGCCGCTGCTTTTGGCTCCATCTGGAAGTCCTGGAAGAACGGTGGCTCGGCGATGTAAGTCGAGTCAGGCCAGTTATAGACTTCGCCCTTGGCCACGCCCTTGATGTTTTCCCACAGCTTGCCCGGTGCGCCTTTGACATCGGCGTAGTTGGCCTTGAAGGTTTTGGCGCTCATTGCATACTTCATCAGCTTGGCGATTTCGGCGCTGGTTGGCCAGATGTCGCCTAAGTAGACGTCCTTGCCGTTTTTACCTTTGCCGACGGGTTCCGTCATCAGATCGCGGGTGATATTGCCGGCGATGGCGTAAGCCACGACCAAAGGTGGCGAAGCCAGGAAGTTGGAGCGGATGTTCGGATGAATACGTGCTTCAAAGTTGCGGTTGCCTGACAAGATGGCCGAGGCCACGATGTCGTTCTTGACGATGGCTTCGTTCATGGCCGGCGTCAGGTCGCCGGCGTTACCGATACAGGTCGTGCAGCCGTAGGCGGTGACGCCAAAGCCCAGTTGTTCGAGGTAAGGCAAGAGGCCTGCTGCTTCCAGGTATTTGGTGACCACGCGTGAGCCAGGGGCCAGCGAGGTTTTGATATGCGGTGCAACGGTGAGGCCTTTGGCAATGGCTTTTTTCGCCAGCAAGCCGGCAGCCAGCAGCACGCTCGGGTTCGAGGTGTTGGTGCAGGAAGTAATGGCCGCGATCAGGATGTCGCCGTTCATCACTTTCACGCCGTCGGTATTGGTGTATTCCGCGTCGAGATCTTCCACTTTCTTGTTGAAGCCATTTTCAGAAACCGGCTTGGCAAACAACTCTCTGAAGTTGTTTTTGACATTGCCGATTTCGATACGGTCTTGCGGACGTTTCGGGCCGGCCAGTGAAGGCGCCACTTTCGACAGGTCGAGCGAGACCACGCTGCTGTAGTCGATGTCGCCAGCCTTTGGAATGCCGAACATTTTTTGTGCTTTGAAATAAGCGGCAAAGGCGTCGATTTCAGCTTTGCTGCGGCCGGTGCCGTGGAAGTATTCCAGCGTGGCTTCGTCGACCGGGAAAAAGCCCATCGTGGCGCCATACTCCGGCGCCATGTTGGCAATGGTTGCGCGGTCGGTCAGTGACAGCGAGCGGGTGCCTTCGCCGAAGAATTCAACAAACTTGCCGACGACTTTTTCTTTGCGCAGCAGTTCGGTAATGGTCAGTACCAGATCGGTGGCTGTTACGCCTTCGCGCAGCATGCCGGTCAGGTTGACGCCAACGACGTCAGGGGTCAGGAAGTACACCGGCTGACCCAGCATGCCGGCTTCGGCTTCGATGCCGCCTACGCCCCAGCCGACGACGCCAATGCCGTTAATCATGGTGGTGTGCGAGTCGGTACCGACCAGCGTGTCGGGATAGTAAACGCCGTCTTTATTGTGTACGCCGCGTGCCAGATATTCCAGGTTCACCTGATGCACGATGCCGAAGCCCGGAGGCACGACGCCAAAGGTGTCAAATGCCTGCATGCCCCATTTCATGAACTGATAGCGCTCGTTATTGCGCTGGAATTCCAGTTTCATGTTCAGGTCCAGCGCATTCTTTTCGCGGAAGTGATCAATCTGCACCGAGTGGTCAACCACCAGGTCAACCGGCACCAAGGGTTCGATGTTCTTTGGATTGATCTTCATTTTCGACGCCACGCCGCGCATGGCAGCGAGGTCGGCTAACAGTGGCACGCCGGTGAAGTCTTGCAGCACAACGCGGGCAACGACGAATGGAATTTCATCCGAGCGATTCGCTTTCGGTTTCCAGTTCGCCAGTTGGCGCACATGTTCTTCGGTGACTTTTTTGCCGTCGCAATTGCGCAAGACGGATTCGAGCACGATACGAATTGAGACAGGCAGGCGGTCGATGTTGACCCCCAGTGTTTTTTGCAGCGCAGGCAGAGAGTGGAACTTGCCTTTTTTGGTGGCCGAAATTTTAAATTCTTTGACGGTGTTTAATGGCTTGGGTTTGCGAGGCATGTGCTCTCCATTTTTTGTTAAGCGAAAAATTCAAGGGGAAAAATCATTACAAATTACTGAGACGAAAACGGGTTTTACTTTGCAAAGCGACCTTGCGCAGCGGTCTTGCATTCGTTGGCCAATGTCACGCCGCGCTTGGTATCAAGCAGCATGCTTTTGGTCGGGATGCTGATCCAGGTCAGACCGGAGGCATTATTTTCAAAACGGTTGGCACCGGTGCTGGTTTCTACGCGTTGCATGGTGTAAGGACGACCACGCCAGACCAGCTCAATATTGCCATCGCTGTTATGGTCGCCGGAAGTCGCCAGGCGCTGACCGAGTTCACAAACGGATTCGGTATTGGCAGCCAGTGCGGGTGTGGCGGCAATGGTGGCTACGCTGAAGAATGCAAATAAGAATTTTTTCATGAAAGGGTCTCCTCGTTAACGACGGGTTTAATGCAGACTGCTGGCGGCTGTGGGCAAGGGCAGGCCGCCGTGTCTGGCTTTTTGTAATAGGGTCCAGTAATAACGGTAACTGGCGCGGTCATGCAGTGTGCCCTGATATTGAATGGGGCCCCAGCTTTGCGCCTGCGCGGCAGACAAAATCTCAACAGCTTTAATCACTTCGTTACTGTCTGGTGCAAAGGCTTCAACAATGGGGACGATCTGATCCGGATGAATGCTCCACATCCGCCCGAAGCCAAACTCCTGCGCCGCCCGTCGTGCATCACTGGCGGCAAGCGATGGCTGACGGATATCAGTAGTCACATTGTGCGAGGCGATTTTGCCATGCGCATGGCAGGCAGCAGCTATCTCGAGTTTGGCGCGCACCACCAAAGGATGGCTGAATTGTCCCGGGCTTTGCATCGCAGCAGCGGCAATGCTGCCGTAATGCGCAGAGACGAAATCCATAATGCCGAAAGACAGACATTCCACTTCGGGCAGGGCGGCAATCTCCCACACGTCGTGCAAGGCACGGTGGGTTTCGATCAGAACGTGAATCGGTAAATCAGTGCGGCCTGCAGCTTGTGCGTGGCGGCTTACCATCGCGATGGCGGTTTTCAGTTGCGCAAGACTCTCGACTTTGGGAATAACCAGGTAGGCCAGTTGCTGTGCGGCTGTGGCACAGATGGTGGCAACGTCGGCTTCGAAATGATTGCTTTCGATATCGTGAACACGAACGCCAATGCGATTGAAACGGTTTGCATCTGGGTCGGCAATTAATGCGGCAACCAGTGCGGCGTGTGCGGCTTCATTGCCTGCAGCGGCACCATCTTCGCAATCAAACGTGATGTCAAACACCGGCCCCAACTGCTGTTGCAGCGCAATGGATTTGCGCATCAGTTTTTCCGAGCCCGCATAGTGATCGCATGCCGGCAGCGTGACGGGGTGTTGTGTGCCCTGAAACAAAACCTCGGACGGATGCATGGACGGGCCGTAATGGAAAGATGCTTGATTTTGAAACCGGGAACGACGGCAGGCCTTAAACCCACCGTCGTCGAGTACTTAAAAAGTACTTACCTCATTACGGCAGCAAGTGCTTGACACCTTCGCGCTCTTCGGTCAGCTCTTTCAGTGTCAGGTTGATGCGCTCTTGGGAGAATGCATCAATTTCCAGACCTTGTACGATTTTGTATTCACCGTTTTCGGTGGTAACAGGGAAACCGAACATGGTGTCCTTAGGAATGCCGTATGAACCATCGGATGGAATACCCATCGTGGTCCATTTGCCAGCGGTGCCCAACACCCAGTCATGGATGTGATCAATGGCGGCATTGGCAGCCGACGCTGCTGAGGACAAGCCACGGGCTTCGATGATAGCGCCGCCACGTTTGCCAACGGTTGGCAGGAAGGTATCCTTGTTCCAGGCTTCGTCATTGATCATGCCTTTGACGGACTGGCCTTCAATGGTGGCAAAGCGATAGTCTGCATACATCGTTGGCGAATGGTTGCCCCAGACGCAGAGCTTTTCAATCGCTGTGACTGGCTTGCCGGTTTTGGCCGCGATTTGCGACAGTGCGCGGTTATGGTCCAGACGCAGCATGGCGGTGAAGTTTTTCGCAGGCAGGCTAGGGGCCGATTTCATTGCGATAAAGGCATTGGTATTGGCTGGATTGCCAACCACCAGAACTTTGACGTTGCGCGAAGCGACGGCGTCGAGTGCCTTGCCTTGCACCGTGAAAATTTGTGCATTGGCTTCAAGCAGGTCTTTACGCTCCATGCCGGGGCCGCGTGGGCGGGCGCCGACTAACAGAGCCACGTCGATATCTTTAAATGCAGTCATCGGATCAGCGTGGGCGGTCATGCCGGCCAACAGTGGAAACGCGCAATCGTCGATTTCCATCATCACGCCTTTTAAGGCCTTCTGCGCTTTTTCATCTGGAATTTCCAGCAGTTGCAGAATCACTGGCTGATCTTTGCCCAGCATGTCGCCATTGGCAATGCGGAACAATAAAGAGTAGCCGATCTGACCGGCGGCGCCGGTAACTGCAACGCGCATAGGGGCTTTAGCCATAATGAATCTCCAAGTGGTCAAGTAAATAAAGGGTGAAACGAAAATATTTCGCCAATATTGCTGCGGAAACTTTGCTCGCGAGTGTAGGCGCGTGTCTGTTTCCTGTCAACGGCAATCTTATATCTTATATAAGACATATTACTGCACAATTTTCTGGACGGTAACGGGTAATTTATGGTGAAATCCCAAGCTATGAGCCAAATTGCTGTTCCGCCTGTTGTTTTCAATCTGCCAGCTTCAGCGGGCGCGACCGGCACGCCTGTCGTTTCGCCGACCTTTAGCCCGCTGTACCAGCAGATCAAGGCGCTGATTTTACAAAGCCTGCAGTCTGGCGAATGGAAGCCGGGCGAGCTGATCCCGAGCGAAGTGGAGCTGGCTTACCGTTTCAAGGTCAGTCAGGGCACGGTGCGCAAAGCGATTGATGAGTTATCGGCTGAAAATCTGGTGATGCGTCGTCAGGGTAAAGGCACTTTTGTGGCGACCCATCATGAAGCCCGTGTACAGTTTCGTTTTTTGCGCCTGATGCCGGATTCTGGCGAGGCCCAGCAGCCGGAAAACCAGATACTTGAAGTCAAGCGTATGCGCGGGCCGGCTGACGTCACGCGTCTGCTCGATATCAAGGCTGGCGACTCGGTGGTTTATATCCGTCGGGTGCAGCGCTTTGATAATGTACCGATTATTTTGGAAGAGATCTGGTTGCCCGGCGTGATTTTCAAAGGCCTGACGGCAGAGCGTCTGGTTGAGTACAAAGGCCCGATGTATGGTTTGTTCGAAGCGGAGTTCGGCACGCAGATGATTCGCGCGTCCGAAAAATTACACGCAGTCGCAGCAGATGAAGCGGCAGTTGCCACGCTGGGAGTTGAGCTTGGTGTGCCGTTATTGAGTGTGGACAGAGTGTCGTATACCTATGGTGACAAGCCGGTAGAAGTGCGGCGCGCGCTGTATCTGACGGCGCATCATCATTATCACAATGAGTTGAGTTAAAGCAGGGCGGAACAGTGCTAATTGTGGCTGCTCCGGTATGAAATTTTGTTAAGCAGATAAAATCAGGCAGTTTGCAAAAGAAGTGTTTGAACACCCAGATCAAAAGGAAGCCCATGTCTGAAGCCACCAGCAAGACACCGAAGAAAAGTTTTACCAACATCCATATTTCGCAAATCATTCATTACCGACTGCCTCTGGCGGGCATGGTGTCGATTCTGCACCGTGTCAGCGGCGCACTGATGTTCCTGCTGCTGCCGTTCATCCTCTACCTGTTCGACCAAAGCATTACTTCGGAAATTTCCTTCGCTCATTTGCAAGGCTATGTCAGCCATCCGCTGGTCAAGCTGTGCATTCTGGCTTTGTCCTGGGCTTATCTGCATCATTTCTGCGGTGGCATTCGTCACCTGATCATGGATATGCACATTGGCCTGTCAAAAGAAGGCGCGGCCAAGTCTGCCAAAGCCGTGTTTTTGGTCAGCGTGCCGCTGGCCTTGCTGGTTGCCCTCAAATTATTCGGAGCGTTTTAAATGGCCAATAACAATATCGGACCCAAGCGCTTGGTCGTCGGCGCGCACTATGGTCTCAAGGACTGGCTGGCCCAGCGCGTCACCGCCATCGTGATGGCCGTTTTCACCCTCATCCTGCTGGTGCTGTTCTTAGGTGCTGGTGACTTGAACTACGTCAGCTGGGCCGGACTGTTTGCCAAACAGTGGTTCAAGCTGTTTGCGCTGGTCAGTTTTCTGGCCTTGTATTACCACGTGTGGGTTGGCATGCGCGACATCTGGATGGACTACGTCAAGCCGGTCGCCATTCGTTTGTTATTGCAAGTGCTGACCATTTTGTGGCTGGTCGGCTGTGCCGGCTGGACCGTGCAGATTCTTTGGAGAGTGTAATCGTGGCAGCTATCAAATCTGCAATTCCATCGCGTCGTTTTGATGCGGTCATCATCGGTGCCGGCGGCTCGGGCATGCGCGCATCCCTGCAACTGGCAGAAGCCGGCTTAAATGTCGCAGTCTTGTCGAAAGTCTTCCCGACCCGTTCGCATACTGTTGCAGCACAAGGCGGTATCGGTGCTTCGCTGGGCAATATGTCGGAAGACAACTGGTACTGGCACATGTTTGACACCGTCAAGGGCAGCGACTACCTGGGTGACCAGGACGCGATCGAATTCATGTGTCGCGAAGCGCCGAAAGTGGTGTACGAACTTGAGCACTTCGGCATGCCTTTTGACCGTAATCCTGACGGCACGATTTACCAGCGTCCATTCGGCGGCCACACCGCCAACTTCGGCGAAAAACCGGTGCAGCGCGCTTGCGCCGCAGCCGACCGTACCGGTCACGCGATGCTGCACACGCTGTATCAGCGCAATGTGCGCGCCAAGACCCACTTCTTCGTTGAGTGGATGGCGATTGATCTGGTGCGTAATGCTGACGGCGACGTCATCGGTGTTGTTGCGCTCGAAATCGAGACCGGCGAAATGCTGATCCTCGAAGCCAAGACCACCATCTTTGCTACCGGCGGCGCAGGCCGTATCTGGGCTGCGTCCACCAATGCCTTCATCAACACCGGCGACGGTATGGGCATGGCAGCACGTGCCGGCCTGCCACTCGAAGACATGGAATTCTGGCAGTTCCACCCGACCGGTGTTGCCGGTGCGGGCGTGCTGATTACCGAAGGCGTGCGCGGTGAAGGCGGCATTCTGATCAACAGCAATGGCGAGCGCTTCATGGAGCGTTATGCGCCAACTCTGAAAGATCTGGCCCCGCGCGACTTCATCTCGCGCTCGATGGATCAGGAAATCAAGGAAGGTCGCGGTTGCGGTCCGAACAAGGATCACGTCTTGCTGGATCTGCGTCACATTGGCGCCGAGACCATCAGAAAGCGTCTGCCTTCGATTCTGGAAATCGGCCACAAGTTTGCCAACGTGGACGCCACCAAAGAACCGATTCCGGTCGTGCCAACGATTCACTATCAGATGGGCGGTATCCCGACCAATATTTACGGTCAGGTCGTGGCGCCGAAAAACGGCAACCCGAACACCATCGTCAATGGCTTGTATGCCATCGGCGAATGCGCCTGCGTCTCAGTGCATGGCGCCAACCGTCTCGGCACCAACTCACTGCTCGACTTGCTGGTGTTTGGCCGCGCAGCCGGTAACCATATCGTGGCTTCCAACCTGAAGGCGCAGAGCCACAAGGACATGCCGGCTGACGGCGCTGATCTGGCGCTAGATCGTATGAACAAGCTGGAAACTTCCACTGGGTCAGAGCGGGTGCAGGATGTCGCCAACGACATTCGTTCTTCGATGCAGAAATATTGCAGCGTGTTCCGTACCGACGACTTGCTGCAGCAGGGCGTCAAAGCCATTGCTGAACTCGATGAGCGCAGAAAACATGTGTCGTTCAAAGACAAGTCCAAAGTATTCAACACAGCACGCGTTGAAGCACTGGAGCTGGACAACCTGATCGAAGCCGCCAAGGCCACCATCGTCTCGGCAGCGGCACGCAAAGAATCACGCGGCGCGCATGCGCATCGCGATTTTGAGAAACGCGACGACGACAACTGGATGAAGCACTCACTGTGGTATTCCGAGGGCAATCGCCTCGACTACAAGCCCGTAGTGACCAAGCCATTGACGGTGGACACCTTCAAGCCTAAACCACGTACTTTCTAAGAGCGGACCTATCATGCCACGTACAGTCAAATTCCAAATCTATCGTTACGATCCGGACAAGGATGCCAAGCCTTACATGCAAGAGCTGTCGGTTGAATTGCAAGACACCGACAAAATGCTGCTCGATGCATTGCAACGCATCAAGGCCGATGTCGATGATTCCTTAACTTTGCGCCGCTCCTGCCGCGAAGGCGTTTGCGGCTCCGACGCCATGAACATCAACGGCAAAAACGGTCTGGCCTGCACGACGAACTTGAACGAGCTGACCCAGCCTATCGTGCTGCGTCCGCTGCCGGGTCTGCCCGTCATTCGCGACCTGATCGTCGACATGACCAACTTCTTCAAGCAGTACCACTCGATCAAGCCTTTCCTGGTCAACACCACGATCCCGCCTGAGAAAGAGCGGCTGCAAATGCCGGAAGAGCGCGAAGAGCTCGACGGTTTGTACGAATGTATTCTGTGTGCCTGCTGCTCGACTTCATGCCCATCGTTCTGGTGGAATCCGGACAAATTCGTCGGTCCCGCCGGCTTGTTGCAAGCGTATCGTTTCATTGCCGACAGCCGTGATGAAGACACCGCAGCACGCCTCGATAATCTGGAAGATCCGTATCGTTTGTTCCGTTGCCACTCGATCATGAACTGCGTCGATGTCTGCCCTAAGGGCTTGAACCCGAACAAGGCCATTGGCAAGATCAAAGAGCTGCTGGTCCGGCGCGCAGTGTGATGCAAATGACCGAATCCCATCAGGACGATCCGGCCCGCCGTGCGCGTTTGCGCTGGCGCAGCCGGCGCGGCCTGCTGGAAAATGATTTGATCCTGACCCGGTTTCTGGATGCGCACGAGAGTACGCTTTCAGACACCGACGTCGATGCACTAACCCGCATTCTGGAACTGACTGACAACGATTTAATGAGTCTCCTGCTGGGCAAAGGCGAGCCCAAAGATGCACTCGATTTACCGCATGTGCGTGCGTTGCTTGCACGCTTGCGACAGGCTTAGTTAATGAAAAGCGAAAACACCCGTCATTCCGGCGCAGGCCGGAATCCAGTGTCTTTCGTCGAAAGCAACAGCAACAGATCGCTGTAAAAACCGAATTTTTTATTTGATTACCCTTAATCTTCGAAGGTAGAGCCATGACCCACTCCGACTCAAAAGCAACGCTAACTTTTTCCGATGGCTCGCCCTCGATAGATTTCCCGATTTACAAAGGCTCAGTCGGTCCGGACGTGATCGACATCCGTAAACTCTACGGCGCTACAGGCAAGTTCACCTATGACCCGGGCTTCATGTCGACCGCGGCTTGTAATTCATCGATCACCTACATTGACGGCGACAAGGGCGAGTTGCTGTATCGCGGTTACCCGATTGAGCAGCTGGCCGTTGGCGGTGATTTCCTTGAGACCTGTTACCTGTTGTTGAATGGCGAGTTGCCAAACCAGACCCAGAAAAAAACCTTTGTCGATACCGTCACCAAGCACACCATGGTGCATGAGCAGATGCAGTTTTTCTTCCGCGGTTTCCGTCGCGATGCGCATCCTATGTCGGTGTTAGTGGGTACCGTCGGCGCGCTGGCTTCGTTCTACCATGATTCGCTCGATATCAATGACCCGCATCACCGTGAAGTGTCGGCAATTCGCCTGATCGCCAAGATGCCAACGCTGGTGGCCATGGCTTACAAATATTCGGTGGGCCAGCCTTTCGTTTATCCACGTAATGATTTGTCTTACAGCGCTAACTTCATGCGCATGATGTTTGCCACCCCAACCGAAGATTACAAAGTCAATGACGTGCTGGTGCGCGCACTGGACCGCATCCTGATTTTGCATGCAGACCACGAGCAAAACGCTTCCACCTCAACCGTTCGTTTGTCCGGTTCAAGCGGCGCCAATCCTTTCGCCTGTATCGCAGCCGGTATCGCCTGCCTGTGGGGCCCGGCACATGGCGGCGCCAACGAAGCAGCACTCACCATGCTGAAAGAAATCGGCAGCGTCGACAACATCCCGGCCTTCATTGCGCAGGTCAAAGACAAAAATTCCGGCGTCAAGCTGATGGGCTTTGGTCATCGCGTCTACAAAAACTTCGATCCGCGCGCCAAGCTGATGCGCGAAACCTGCCATGAAGTGCTGGAAGAACTCGGTCTGCAAAATGACCCCTTGTTCAAACTGGCCATGGCGCTGGAAAAAGTCGCGCTCGAAGACGAATACTTCGTTTCCCGCAAACTGTATCCAAACGTCGACTTCTACTCCGGCATCGTGCAATCTGCACTAGGCATTCCGGTTTCGCTGTTCACCGGTATTTTTGCGATGGCGCGTACCGTTGGCTGGATCGCGCAATGGAACGAAATGATCTCCGATCCTGAACAAAAAATCGGCCGTCCACGTCAGCTGTTTGTCGGTTCCGAACAGCGGGATGTGCCACCGATGGCAAAACGTTAAGCTTCAAGTCGTCAGTAAAAAACGGGTCCGAGTGACCCGTTTTTTTCAAGTTAGTGCAGGGCCTATGCTATGCTCTGGCCCACAATTTGTTGTGCAATCTGCAGCGCGGTAAGGCCGTCAAGCAGAAGGTTATTCCTGGATCCACGCGAGATCCATAACCCGCTAATCTCGCGAAGCGCGAAGAAAAAGGTGAGCAATATGATGCAGCAGTTTCAATCCAACTCCTATCTGTTTGGAGGCAACGCCCCGTATGTAGAGGAACTCTACGAGGCCTACCTCCTGAATCCCGGCTCGGTCCCTGACAACTGGCGCGCGTATTTCGACGCGATGCAGCATGTGCCTGCCGTCGATGGCAGCAACCGTCCTGACGTCGCGCATGCCCCCGTGGTGGCCTCTTTTGCCGAGCGCGCCAAGCATGGTCCGATCCGTACCGTCACCGCATCAGCCGATGCTGAGATGGGCCGCAAGCGCGTAGCCGTCACCCAGCTGATCGCTGCTTACCGTTTCCTCGGCACCCAATGGGCCAACCTCGATCCGCTGCAACGCCAGGAACGCCCCGTGCTGCCGGAACTCGACCCGAGCTTCTATGGCTTCACCGATGCGGACATGGACATCGTGTTCAACATCAGCAACACCTATTTCGGACCAGAGACCGCGACCCTGCGCGACCTGATCAACTTCCTGCGCGACACTTACACCCGTTCGATCGGCGCGGAATTCATGTACATCTCGGACCCGGCTGAAAAG
>CANGAW010000044.1 GCA_947451925.1 Burkholderiales bacterium
GCAGCGGCTGACGATGCGCCCTTGCATTCGCTGGGCTCAGGCCAGTGGGAAAAAGCCAAACGTCGCGCTGCCGAACAAGTACGTGACACGGCGGCCGAGCTATTGAATTTGTATGCGCGGCGCGCATTGCGTCAGGGTCATGCCTTTCAATATTCTGCGCATGATTACGAAGCCTTTGCCGACAGTTTTGGTTTTGAAGAAACCATTGATCAGAGCATGGCCATTAACGCGGTGATTGGCGACATGACATCCGGCCGGCCAATGGACAGGCTGATTTGCGGTGATGTCGGTTTTGGTAAAACCGAAGTTGCGCTGCGTGCCGCCTTTGTCGCCGTCATGGGTGGCAAACAGGTTGCCATTCTGGCGCCGACCACCCTGCTGGCAGAACAGCACGCACAAACCTTTGCCGACCGCTTTGCCGACTGGCCGGTGCGCATTGCCGAACTCTCACGTTTTCGCACCGGTAAAGAAATTACGCTGGCCCTGAAAGGCATGGAAGCCGGCACGATTGATATCGTGATCGGCACCCACAAACTGCTCTCGCCCGACATCAAATTTTCGCGGCTGGGCTTAGTCATCATCGACGAAGAACATCGCTTTGGCGTGCGCCAGAAAGAAGCGCTGAAAGCCCTGCGCGCCGAAGTCGACGTGCTGACCCTGACGGCCACGCCTATCCCGCGCACGCTGGGTATGGCGCTGGAAGGCTTGCGCGATTTTTCCATCATCGCCACCGCGCCGCAAAAGCGGCTGGCGATCAAAACCTTTGTGCGCAGCGAATCCGAATCCGTGATCCGCGAAGCCTGTCTGCGCGAACTCAAGCGCGGCGGTCAGGTTTATTTTTTGCACAATGAAGTCGAAACGATTGAAAACCGGCGCGCCATGCTGGAGGCCTTAATGCCCGAAGCACGGATCGTGATTGCGCACGGCCAGATGCATGAGCGCGATCTGGAAAAAGTCATGCGTGACTTTGTGGCCCAGCGTTTCAACATCCTGCTGTGCACCACCATCATCGAAACCGGTATTGACGTGCCGACTGCCAATACCATCGTCATGCATCGTGCCGATCGTTTCGGTCTGGCGCAATTGCATCAGCTGCGCGGCCGGGTTGGCCGCTCACACCATCAGGCCTATGCTTACCTGTTAGTCAACGACGTGCAGACACTGACCAAGCAGGCACAGCGCCGGCTCGATGCGATTCAGCAAATGGAAGAACTGGGCAGCGGCTTTTATCTGGCCATGCACGATCTGGAAATTCGCGGCGCCGGTGAAGTACTGGGCGACAGTCAATCGGGCGAGATGACCGAGATCGGCTTTCAGTTGTATTCCGATATGTTGAACGCCGCGGTGCAATCCTTAAAAAATGGCAAGGAACCCGATCTGGCCGCACCGCTTTCCAGCACCACCGAAATCAATCTGCATGTACCGGCATTGCTGCCAAGTGACTTTTGCGGCGATGTGCATGAGCGCTTGTCAATTTATAAGCGGCTGGCCAATTGCAGCACCCCAAACAAAATTGACGACGTACAGGAAGAACTGATCGACCGTTTCGGCAAACTGCCCGACCCGGTCAAGGCGCTGATCGAAACCCATCGCTTGCGTATTGCCGCCAAAACCGTGGGCATCATCAAGGTGGATGCGCATAGTGAATCGGCCTTGCTGCAGTTTGAACCCAAGCCGCCGATCGATCCTATACGCATCATTGACCTGATCCAGAAGAACCGGCACATCAAGCTCTCCGGTCAGGACAAATTGCGCATTACGGCGGCCATGCCCGACCTCGCTGCGCGGGTTGCGCAAGTCAAGGCCACCATCCGCACTTTGGCAGGATAAATATAGTTTTAACGGAATGAAGAACATGAAGCTGATTTTGCAAGGCCTGCAAACCGATTACGCCATCGTCGAGCGCATCGCCAGACTCGCCGATGCGCAAACCATCACCGCCATCGGTGAACAAGCCTGGCGCTGTGAAGGGGTAAGCCACAGTGCGCCTGTTCGCGCCCTGGTTGACGCGGCTTGCCAGCACGCCCAGCTCGATGGCAACTTTATTGCAGCGGGCGCGCAGCTTGCTGACTATAAATTGCTGGTGATGGACATGGACTCCACCCTGATCACCATTGAGTGCATAGACGAAATCGCTGACCTGCAAGGCTTGAAACCACAAGTCGCTGCTATTACTGAGGCCGCGATGCGTGGCGAAATCGAATTTCAGGAAAGCCTGACCCGTCGCGTGGCCTTGCTCAAAGGCTTGCCTGCGTCAGCATTGGCACAGGTTTTTGATGAACGACTGGCACTCTCTGCTGGTGCTGAAAAACTGCTGGCCGGCGTCAAGGCAGCAGGCATCAAAACGGTGTTGGTCTCTGGGGGCTTTAGCTACTTTACCGAGCGTCTGCATCAGGCCTTGCACTTTGATGTAAGTCTGGCCAATACGCTGGAAATTGTCGATGGCAAATTGACCGGACGCGTGCTTGGCGAGATCGTTGATGCAGCAGTCAAACGCCGCACCGTTTTACAAGTTGCGGAAAAACTCGGCGTGCCTTCAACGTCTGCCATCGTTATAGGTGACGGCGCCAACGATTTGCAAATGATGTCGGTGGCTGGCCTGTCGGTGGCGTTTCGCGCCAAGCCTGTAGTCAGAGCACAGGCCAATGTGGCGCTGAATGTAGTGGGGCTCGATGGGGTGTTGAATTTGTTTTTGTGAACAGCAAAATTAAAGTAAACCATGAACGAAGAAAACTTCGCAGTAAGCCCGCAACTCGCTAAGCAGCAAACCCTGCTCTGGTGGCTGTATCTGATTCATGGCGCATCGGTCGTGTTTTCACTGGGCGCGTTTTCTTTCATCCCGCTGATCATCAATTACATAAAGCGCGATGAAACTAACGGCACTTTTTTGCGCAGCCATCACAGCTGGCAAATCCGTTCATTCTGGTGGTATCTGTTTTGGGTGGGCGTGGGTGGCGTGTTGTTCATGACCGTCATCGGCATTCCGCTGGCAGCGCTGATCTGGCTCGCTGCCTGGGTGTGGAAAGCCTATAGGCTGATCAAGGGCTTTCTGGACCTCGACGACAATAAACCTATGCCAGTGTGAGCAGTGCCTGCTCAAGGTCAGCAATCAGGTCAGCAGGGTCTTCCAGACCAATATTGAATCGCACCAGCTGGCCCGCATCCGTCCAGTCACGACGCATGGTTTGTATCCGGTAAGGCACGCACAAACTGTTGGCGCCGCCCCAGCTGTAACCAATTTTAAACAAGCGCAAACTGTCGACAAAACGATCGGTCTGCGCTTCGCTATAGCGTGCATCAAACAGCACCGAGAACAAGCCCCCTGCACCGCTGAAATCACGCTGCCAGATCGCATGTCCGGGGCAATCGGCCAATGCCGGATGCAGCACACGGCCAATTTCAGGCCGTGCCTTCAGCCATGTCGCCACCTTGCGCGCTCCGGCGTCATGCGCATCAAAACGCAATTTCATTGTGGCCAGACCACGCAGCACCAGATACACATCGTCTGCTGAGACACCAAAACCCAGACGCATGTGCGCCAGTTCGATTTTGTGGTTCAGTGATTTGTCCCGCGTAATCACCGCGCCCATCAGCACATCCGAGCCGCCGGACTGATATTTGGTTAAGGCCTGCATCACGATATCCACACCCAGATCAAAGGCGCGCAAGGCAATGCCGGCCGACCAGGTGTTGTCGAGCGCAACCAGCACGCCACGTTCATGCGCGGCGCGGCAAATGGCCGGCAAGTCCGGCACTTCCATTGACACCGAGCCCGGCGCTTCGGTCCAGATTAATTGGGTATTGGGCTGGATCAGCGCGGCAATGCCGCTGCCGATTAGCGGGTCGTAATAACGGGCGCTAATGCCGAAGTCGCGCGCGAGCCAGTTACCGAGTTCACGGTTAGGGTTGTAGACATTGTCGGGCAAGAGCACATCGTCGCCCGATTTCAGCAAGGCCAGATCCACCATCGCAATCGCCGCCAGACCGCTGGGCGCGAGCAGGCAATGCTGGCCGCCTTCAATCTCGGCCAGGCGTGCTTCCAGCGTGAAGGTAGTTGGCGTGCCGTGCAGGCCGTAGGTATAGCCGCTCTTGTCCTGCCAGTTGCCGGCCCTGAGTGCGGCCACGTCTTTGAACAAGACAGTGGACGCATGATGAATCGCTGTTGGAAAGGCAGCAAAGCCTGCCGGCGGCCGATACTCGGTGGCGGTCAGCAGGGTTTGCAGGGATTTCTTCGGCGACTCGGCAGGCATGGCCGTTTATTCCACTTTGGCCCACAGATCATGCGCGTCAGCCGCGGTGACGGTGACGTCAACAAACTCGCCGACTTTCAACTTGCGCTCCGGCTCATACGGCGGCTTCACGTACACCACACCATCAATCTCGGGCGCGTCGGCAGCAGAGCGGCCGGTGCCGCCATTACGGTCGACGGCATCAATCAGCACACGCAGGGTTTTGCCAATCTTGGCTTGCAGTCGTGCGCGGGAAATCGTTTCCTGTAATTCCATCACCCGGCCGCGGCGTTCTTCACGCACTTCGTCCGGCACCGGGTTGGCCAACTGATTGGCGGTGGCGCCATCGACTGGCGAATAGGCAAAGCAGCCGAGCCGGTCAATTTGCGCTTCCTGCAGGAAGTCCAGCAGGTGCTGGAATTCTTCCTCCGTCTCGCCGGGGAAACCGGCGATGAAGGTCGAACGTATGGTGATGTCGGGACAAAGTGCGCGCCAGGCGCGAATGCGTTCAATATTTTTTTCGCCACTGGCCGGGCGCTTCATGCGCTTTAACACATCGGGATGCGAGTGCTGCAACGGCACGTCCAGATAAGGCAGCACATGGCCACCGTTCATCAGGCCGATGACATCGTCGACATGCGGATACGGATACACATAATGCAGGCGTACCCAGGCGCCATATTGCTTGGCCAGCTCGCCCAGTGCGGCAACCAGCTCGGTCATGTGGGTGCGTACCGGCCGGCCATTCCAGAAGCCCATACGGAATTTGATATCGACGCCATAGGCGCTGGTGTCTTGCGAAATCACCAGCAATTCCTTCACGCCGGCCTTGAACAGGTTTTCTGCTTCCAGCATCACGTCGGCAATCGGGCGCGAAACCAGGTCGCCGCGCATCGACGGAATGATGCAAAAACTGCAGCGATGATTACAACCTTCGGAGATTTTCAGATACGCATAGTGGCGCGGCGTTAGCTTGATGCCATGTGCCGGCACCAGATCAATAAACGGTTCATGCGGCTTGGGCAGGTGCAGATGCACCGCGTCCATCACTTCGGCCAGTGCATGCGGGCCGGTCACGGCCAGCACTTTCGGATGAATTTTCAAAATCATGTCATCCCCGGCGCTGTCTTTTTTCTTGCCCAGACAACCGGTCACAATCACTTTGCCGTTTTCATGCAGCGCCTCGCCAATGGCGTCGAGCGACTCCTGCACAGCGGCGTCAATAAAACCGCAGGTATTGACGATGACCAGATCGGCACCGTCATAAGACTTGGCAGTCTCGTAACCTTCGGCACGCAATTGGGTCAGGATTTGCTCGGAGTCGACCAGCGCCTTCGGACAACCGAGAGAGACGAAACCGACTTTGGGTGAAACAGGAGGAAGACTGGACATGGGCAGCAGACATCAAAAAGGGCACAAGAGCGAAGCCGCCATTGTACCCTTTGCGCTGTGCCGGCCGGACCGGCAACGCGTAACTTTACTTGCTGCCCGGTGTGCCCGGCGCGCCTGGAAACGGAAAAACGTTGAAGACGTTTTTGGTCTGGCTTTCCATTTGCTCCTGCATCTGTACAAACAGGCTTTTGCTCTGCTCGATATAGTTGGTCATCATCCCCTGCATCATCGGCGCTTGCACGGTCATGAACTGTGACCACATCTCGGGGCTGAAGGGCTTGTCTTCGATCACGCCTTTGGTGTTTTCAGTGAGCTTGTTCTGAATATCGATGAAGACCTGAATATTTTTTTCCAGATACGAGCCCATCATGCCCTGCATGGAATGACCGTAGTAGCGAATGATTTGCGCCAACGCCACGCTGGAAAACATGGGCTGCCCGTTGGCTTCTTCTTCCAGAATGATTTGCAGCAGAATGCTGCGCGTCAGGTCTTCGTCCGACTTGGCATCGACCACGGTAAATTCTTCATTACCCAGCACCAGCTGTTTGACATCGGCCAGCGTGATGTAAGAGCTGGTCTGGGTATCGTACAGACGACGGTTCGGATATTTTTTAATCAGTCGCTCGGACGATTTTTTCGTGCTGCTCATCGGGATTCCCATGCTCTTATGGTCGTTATAAGGTCGTCACACCAGCTAGCTGGTGTTAATGCTGCGGATTATAGTGCCACAAACTGATACGCCGTCTATTCTGCCTTGACCTTCACATAACGGCCCGGTGCCGGTTCAATCGGCTGGTGACGGACATTGCCGTATTTGCGCGGCGCAGCCTTGAGTTCACCGGCATGGCGGGCAAGGAAGCTGGACCAGCCTGTCCACCAGCTACCGGGATGTTCACTTGCGTCAGCCAGCCAGGCATCCGCCGTTGGTGGCAATTTGCCTTTGCCCGTCCAATGGCTGCGTTTATTTTTGGCCGGCGGATTAATCACGCCGGCAATGTGGCCAGACGCACCGAGCACAAATTGCGTGTTGCCGGGCTTGCCTTTGTTAATCAGCGCCGTAGTCGCATAGGCAGTCGCCCACGGCACGATATGGTCTTCACGTGACGCATAGATAAAAGCCGGCAGCTGTATTTTGCTCAGATCAACCGGGTAACCATCTACCGTCAGCTGACCGGGATTTTTCAACCGGTTTTCCAGATACATATTGCGCAGGTAGTAGCAGAACATCGGGCCGGGCAAATTGGTGCTGTCTGAATTCCAGTACAAGAGATCAAAGGCAGTCGGCTCTTCACCCTTCAAGTAATTGGACTCCACGTAATTCCACACCAGATCATTCGGCCGCAGGCTGGAGAAGGCACTGGCAAAATCACGCCCGGGCATCAGCCCGCCCGCGCCTATGCTTTGCTCGCGCTGCGACACCTGGGTTTCGTCCACATACACATCAATGGCGCCGACATCGGTAAAGTCCAGCATCGCGGTCAATAAGGTCAGGCTCGCTGCCGGCTTTTTGCCCTGCTCGGCCAGCACTGCCAGAGCGGCGGCCAGCAAGGTGCCGCCGACGCAGAAACCCAGTGTATTGATCTGCTTTTCTGCGCTGATGTCTTGCACGACTTCGATCGCATCAATGACACCATGCTGAATGTAATCATCCCAGCCGAGGTGGGCCAGGGACTCGTCCGGATTCACCCAGGACACCACAAAGACGGTATGACCCTGCTCGACCGCATAACGAATCAGGGAATTTTCCGGCTGCAGATCAAGGATATAAAATTTGTTAATACAGGGCGGCACAATCAGCAGCGGCCGCTGATAAACCTGCTTGCCCAGCGGTTTGTATTGCAACAGCTGAATCAGCTTGTTTTCATAGACCACCGCACCCTCGGTGGTGGCGACATTCACGCCCACTTCAAAAGCGGTTTCATCGGTTTGCGAAATATGGCCTTTACGCATATCGGCCACCATCTGCATGATGCCTTTACTGAGACTTTCGCCTTTGCTGTCGATGAGTTTTTTCTGCGCTTCAGGATTGGTCGCCAGAAAATTGGAGGGCGACATTGCGGCAATCGCCTGCTGGGTGGCAAAGCGAATTTTTTTCTTGGTATTGGCGTCCGTCTCGACTGCGTCAGCCAGCGCATTCATGAAGCGCGCATTGAGCAGATAAGTCGCCGCATTGAATTCATATAAGGGGCTTTCTTGCCAGGCGGGTGTGCTGAAACGACGGTCTTTGACCTGCGGCGTACGCGAGGCCAGCAGACCACTCCACAGTGCAGCCATCTCTTCGGTGTAGTCTTTTTGCAGAGCGGCCATTTTTTCGGGCGGCACCTGCGCGGCTGTTGCCGGCATGTTGGGCATAGCGGGGATAGCAGGCATGGCAGGCAGGTTGTGTTTGCCAGCCTGGGCCATCTGCATCAAAGACTGCCAGGCTTGCGGATTGGACGCTTGCGCCAACCATTCTGCGGGCGTAGCACCCATTGCGTTAAAGCTGTTATCTGGTTTACTCATGCTGTATTCCCCGGTTTCGCGTATGCTGCCCACTGGTTTTTTTATTTGGAACGACTGTGCATATTGCTGCTGTGGGCTGGAGCTATGTTGTGTTAATGATGGCGATCACGGAAGACTCCGTCATCGCTGGCATTATGACGTTTTTCCTCTATGGCGTGTTACCTGTCACGATCATTTTATACATTACCGGCAGCGGCGGACGCCGGCGGCGGCAGGCGCTTGAAAGACAGAAAGCCATGCAAGAACGGCAACAAAATCAGGCCAAACCAGAAGAAGACTGAGGCCTCACTTTAGCCAGATCAGCGAGGCCATGCGCCCTGTTACCTGATCGCGGCGAAAGGAATAAAAACGCTGCACATCACTGACTGTGCATGCCGTCCCACCCGAAACGTGCACTACACCGGCCAGAGCCAGACGCCACCTGGCCAGTTGCGGCAAGTCAGCCAGATATTTGCCGGCGCGACCGGCAATGGGCCTAAACGCTGCATGCGCCTCTGGTCCCAGACCAGCAAATACAGCCAGTACATCTTCACCCACTTCAAACTGACGCGGACCGATGGCAGGCCCTAACCAGGCCTGCAATTGCGTCGCACCCGCCTGCCGCATTGCGGCCACCGTATTTTCCAGCACACCAGCGGCCAGCCCGCGCCAGCCTGCGTGCGCTGCGCCCACCACCTTGGCCGCTCTGTCGCAAAACAAAACCGGCATGCAGTCCGCCGTTAAAATTGCGCACACCACGCCGGGCTGGGTGGTGAAACTGGCATCCGCCTCTGGCACGTCGACAACCGTAGCAGCATCGACCACCCGGTTGCCATGCACCTGCGTCAGCCACACTGGCTCCGACGGCAAATGCTTTGCCAGCAGCAGGCGGTTGCGCCGGACAGCAGCCGGATCGTCGCCCACATGAATACCCAGATTGAGTCCGCCACCACCCTGCCCGTCATCATAAGGTGCAGCGCTGACTCCGCCGCTGCGGCAGGTGGAAGTCGCCCCGACATGAAGAGGCTTGCCGGACCACTGCGGAATCAGATCTGTCATGGTGCTGCGCAGTTGTTGTCTTACTCAGGCAAGACAATGTTTGCACGCTGCAGCAAACTCATGAAATCTTCAGGCAGAGATGCTGTCCATGCGCATTCTTCGCCGGTGGCCGGATGAATCAGCGCCAGCCGCCGCGCATGCAGAGCCTGACGCGGAAACATGAACACCAGATGCTGTTTGCCATAGACGCCGTCGCCGACCAGCGGAAAACCGATGGATTGCATATGCACGCGAATCTGGTGGGTGCGGCCCGTTTCGAGCTGGCACTGCACCAAAGCCACCGGCCGGCCGTCAAGCTTGCCCATGCCCAGCTTCTGGTAATGGGTAACCGCCGGCTTGGCTGTCGGTAAAGTACTGACTGCCATTTTGACTCGTTCGCGCGGATGGCGGCCAATCGCCGCTTCGATCCGCCCGTTCGACACCGGCTGTCCCCAGACCAGCGCAAAGTATTCACGGCTGACACTGCGTTCTTGTAATTGCCGCACCAGATCGGTTTGCGCCGTCAGTGTCTTGGCCACCACCATCAGGCCGCTGGTGTCCTTGTCCAGTCTGTGCACGATACCAGCGCGTGGCACGCCGACCAGTTGCGGCCAGCGATACAAGAGGCCATTGAGCAAGGTGCCGCTCCAGTTGCCGGCACCGGGATGCACCACCAGACCGGCGGGTTTGTTGATGACGATCAGTTCATCGTCTTCATAGATCACATTGATGTCTATCGCCTCGGGCAAATACGCTGTGTCGGACTGCGAGGCCTGCGGTTCAACCCGCAGCACTTCGTCGCCATACATGGTGGCGCGCACTTTGGCCGGCTTGCCATCCACGGTCACCCGGCCTTCTTCAATCCATTGCTGCAAGCGGCCACGGGAGTATTGCGGCAGCAGTCCGGACAAAACTTTGTCCAGCCGCTGACCGCAAGCGTCGGCCTCCAGCTTCAAGGTGATCGGCTCAGAATGCGGCAATTCGACTTCAAATTCGTCGGCATCGTCCGCGCCGGGTTCTACAACTAAGTCTGTCATGCGGTCTTCACTATTGGGTTTGATTACGGTTGCCATCAGCTATAATCGCAGCTCATTCAGAAGCGATTGCGCCCCTAGCCATGTTGAAAAGTTACTTGAAATTCGCCGTTATTACTCTGGCCTTATTACTGTCGGCCTGTGGCTCAATGAATATGGAGAAACCAGACGAAACAAAAGGCTGGTCAGCGTCGAAATTATACGCTGAGGCCATGGATGAGCTAAATACGGGTAATTTCGACAAGGCGCTGAAGTTTTTTGAAAAGCTGGAATCGAGCTACCCATTCGGTAATTTTGCGCAGCAGGCGCAAATGGAAACAGCTTACGTCTACTACCGCCAGAACGATCAGGCGCAATGTCTGGCTGCGGTTGAACGTTTCATCCGGTTGCACCCGAATCATCAAAGTGTCGATTACATGTACTACCTGCGCGGCCTGGCCAACTTCAACGACAAGAAGGGCATGTTCGATTTCATCAGCAATCAGGACCCGACCGAGCGCGACCCGAAAGCGGCACGCGACGCCTTCGATGCCTTCAAGTTGTTAACCGAGCGTTTCCCCAACAGCAAATACGCACCCGATTCACGCGACCGTATGAAGTATCTGGTCAACGCGCTGGCTCAGCACGAAATTCACGTCGCCAAATACTATGCACGCCGCGGTTCTTATCTGGCTGCCGCCAACCGGGCGCAATCAGTGATTCGCGAATTCCCCGATTCGCCTTCGGCACAGGAAGCGATGCGCATCCAGATCAAGGCCTATGACGCACTGGGTTTGAAAGACCTGCGCGATGATGCCGAGCGCGTCTACCTGTTGAATTTCCAGAATCAGTCCAATACGCCGGGTGCAAAAGTCGAGAAGAAGCCTTGGTGGCAGGCCTGGTAAGCGGGTGGATTAGCGTTCAATCCGCCACCCGGCGACGAAACACCCACCGCGTCGCATCCGAATCACCCGCATCGAACGCATAGCCGTCACGATCAAACTTCTGTAATTGCACTGGACGGGTGATTTTTTTGTCGATCGCAAAGCGTGCCATCAAACCACGGGCGCGCTTGGCATAAAACGAAATAATCTTGTACTTGCCGTTTTTCCAGTCTTCAAACACCGGCGTAATCACGGGCACGGTCAGCGCCTTGGGCTGCACCACCTTGAAATACTCTTCCGAAGCCAGATTCACCAGCGCGGCCGATTTTTCAGCGGCGAGCACAGTGTTGAGCTTATCTGTCACGCCCTGCCCCCAGAACGCATACAGGTCTTTGCCGTGCGGGTTGGCTAAGCGGGTTCCCATCTCCAGCCTGTAGGGCTGCATCAGATCGAGCGGACGCAATACGCCATACAAGCCCGACAAAATCCGCAGATGGTCTTGCGCCCAGGCTAACTGGGTAGCGCTGAGCGACGCCGCATTGAGCCCCTCATACACGTCACCGTTAAAGGCCAGCAGCGCCTGACGGGCATTATCAAAGCTGAATTTTTTCGACCATGCGGCATAGCGTTCCACATTTAACTGCGCCAGTGGATCGGAAATCTGCATCAGACTGCCCAGCGCAGAAGGCGCCAGTTGGCGCAGCAAACTAATCAGTTCGGCAGAACGCGGGATAAAATCCGGCAAGCTGTGTGTCGTGGTCGACAAAGGCGACGCATAATCCAGCGTCTTGGCTGGAGACAGAACCATGAGCATCACGTAAACCCAAAAAAAATTTTCCTCATGATACCGAAACAATCGCAGCGCCTTGTACTGGACACCAATGTCTGCCTCGACTTGTTCGTCTTTCATGACCCGCGCTGGCAGTCTTTGCTACAAGCTTTGCAACAGGGCCGGATCGAAGCCGTCACCCGCACCGAATGCAGAATGGAATGGCTGCTGGTGCTGGCCTATGAAAAATTCCAGCTCGATGCCGCACGCCGCAGCGAGATTGCCGCCGAATTCGACGCACTGATCAAATTGGTCGATATGCCCGCCGCTGCTGCGGCAACTGCCGCCACCATCAAGCTGCCGCTATGCCGCGACCCGGACGACCAGAAGTTTTTGGAACTCGCGCAGGCCTGCGCGGCGGATATTCTGATCAGCAAAGACAAAGCATTGCTCAAGCTCGCACGCAAGACAGAGCGGGCTGGCCTGTTTAAAATCATGACCCCGGAGAACTGGGTAGCTTCGTACCAACAGTAAGCCCCAAATGTCTTTACACCAGCCGCTACAATAGAATTTTTTCGCCAACCATTTTCGTGCAGGCTGATCCAACCATGAATACGACGACGCAAGACACCATTCACACTGCCCACTCGGCCGATATCGGCCTGGCACCGCTGGTGTCCAAGCTGCCCCGTGTCGGCACCACTATTTTTACCGTGATGTCGGCGCTGGCCACAGAAAAAAAAGCCGTCAACCTCGGTCAGGGCTTTCCCGATTTTGCTTGTGACCCGGCCTTGCCCGACGCCGTAACCAAAGCCATGCGCGACGGACTGAACCAGTATCCGCCGATGGCTGGCATCCTGCCGCTGCGCGAAGCGATCGCCAAAAAAATTCATACGCTGTATCAATGCGATTACGATGCTGCCACCGAAATTACCGTCACCGCCGGCGGCACCCAGGGCGTACTCACTGCTGTTCTGTGTTGTGTTCATCCCGGCGATGAAGTCATTGTGATTGAACCGGCCTACGATTGTTATGTGCCCGCGATTGAACTCGCCGGTGGCAAGCCGGTGTTCGTTCAAATGGAAGTTGGTGAAAACGGCTATAGCGTGCCATGGAAAAAAGTCGCCGCAGCGATCACGCCCAAGACCCGGCTGCTGATGATCAACTCGCCGCACAATCCAACCGGCTCGGTTTTGCGCAAGACCGACATCCGGCAACTGGCTGCCATTTTGCGCGGCACGCAAATTTTATTATTGTCCGACGAAGTCTATGAACACATGGTGTATGACGATCATCGTCATGAATCCATCTGCCGTTATCCGGAGCTGGCCGCACGTGCCTTTGTCGTCTCCAGTTTCGGCAAGACTTATCACGTCACAGGCTGGAAGGTCGGCTTCGTCGCCGCACCGGCGATGCTGTCGGCTGAGTTCCGGCGGGTGCATCAGTTCAATGTATTTACCGTCAACACGCCAGTTCAATATGGTCTGGCCAGTTACATGGAAGACCCGACCCCTTATCTCGATCTGGCGCCCTTCTATCAAAGCAAGCGCGATTTGTTCCGCGCCGGCTTAGCCAATACCCGCTTCAAACTACTGCCATCGAATGGTACGTATTTTCAGTGTGTGGATTACCGCGCCATTTCGGATTTGCCCGAAGCAGAATTTTGTACCTGGCTGACCACCGAAGTGGGCGTGGCAGCGATTCCTATTTCGGCTTTTTATCAGGAGCCGCGCGAGTCTGGCATTGTGCGCTTTTGCTATGCAAAGAAAGACCAGACCTTGCTCGCTGCGCTGGAGCGGCTGTCGACGCTCTGAACTTGATTGAACAAAGACGCTGGAAACCAGCGTCTTTGCTTCAAAAAGTCAAAATAAGACTGCCTTAAAAAAATAAAAACACTCTTACTTCGCTGCGCGCAGTCGCATCATTTCCATCGTATTGGCTTTGCGGTCTTCATTAATTTTTTGCACCGTCGGCCGCTCACCCAATAATTTCAAGTACTCGCGCACCGGGTAATCCGCCAGTACATCTTCGCCATAAATCGCTTTCGATGCCATGCTAATGATAGGCAAATGGACGACGCCCACGCAGTCGGCCATGGTGAAAGTATCGCCAGCAAAGTATGGCGAAAATTTCGCCAGCTTGCCCAGAGCAGCCGCGTTGTACTTGAGTTGTTTGTGTACACGTTCCTTAGTTTCGTCGGAAACTTTACCGCCAAAAAATGCTTCCTTATAGAGTTCGCGCGCTACCAGTTCCAGATGAATTTCAACGAACTGCATCAGCTCGCGCACTTTGGCTGCAGCCAGCGGATCGGCGGGCACCAAAGGGTGTTGCGGATAGACGGCTTCCAGATAATCGAGCATCACTTGCGATTCGCATAGCGTGGTGTCGCCGATTTCAAAGTAGGGAACTTTGCCCAGTGGCGAATGCGCGAGCAGCTCGGCAGAGCGGTCAGTCCAGACCAGTTTTTCGGTGAAAGGCGTACCCTTTTCCAGCAGCGCGAGTTTGACCTTGTTGTAATAATTACTGGCTGCAAAGCCACATAAAGTAAGCATGCTGTCTCTTTCAGTTAGGATGAAATTATCGTTATGGCATCGTCGCGCATTTCGTTTATCAGGCGTTACAATGCATCGCTAAAAGCTTGTTCTATTATCTCTGAATTTACCAGCCACATTTAAACGCCTATTCATGTCTGCCGAACTGCTGGCCTCGCGCCGCGATGCAACGCTTATTCTGACTTTATCCAACCCGGGGGCAAAAAACGCGCTGCATCCTGATATGTATGCCGCCGGTATCGAAGCCTTGTCGACGGCGGAACGTGATCCGGAGATTCGCGCCGTTGTCATCACCGGTGCCGATCATTTCTTTTGCGCCGGTGGCAATCTCAATCGCCTGCTGCAAAATCTCGCACAAGACCGCACCGTACAAGCCGACTCGATTGACCAGCTGCACGGCTGGATCGATGCCATTCGCGATTGTCCCAAGCCAGTTATTGCTGCTGTCGATGGCGCCGCTGCTGGCGCAGGTTTTTCACTGGCACTGGCCTGCGATCTGATTGTGGCCGGTGCCTCAGCAAAATTTGTGATGGCCTATGTCAAAGTGGGCTTGACGCCTGACGGCGGCGCTTCCTGGTTTTTATCGCAGGCGCTGCCGCGTCAACTGGCCAGCGAAATTTTCTTTGAAGGCAAAGCCGTCACAGCCACCCGCCTGCAACAGGCCGGACTGGTCAACCGCATCGTCGCCGATGGACAGGCACTGGAAGCCGCACTCGACTGGAGCGATGAACTCGCTGCACAATCGCCGCATGCGCTGGAGCAGATCAAGTCACTGCTGCGGGACGCACCGTCGAATAATTTGCCGGCCCATTTCGAAGCCGAAAAACAAAGCTTCGTCGACAGCCTGCATCATCGCGATGGCCTTGAAGGCATTAGCGCCTTCCTTGAAAAAAGAAAGCCCGTTTACCGATGACATTTAGTAAAAGACGTCGCGTCTTTCTGATGCGACATGGCAGCGTCACTTACTTCGACGCCGCCGGCAAACCCGTCTTGCCTGAAACCGTGCCCTTAAATGAACAAGGCCGTGCACAAGCCACTGCTGCGGGTCAGGTATTTGCTACAGCCGGCATTCGCTTTGACCGCGTGATTGTCTCCGGTCTGCCAAGAACGGTGGAAACGGCCAAGCGTGTGCTGGCTGAAACCGGACAAGAAATCACGCTGGAACACTGGCCCGAGATGGTGGAAATTCGCGGCGGCAAACTCGCCGCGATTGCCGACGCCGATTTGCGCGAAGCCTTCATTGGCGCCTTTGAAGGTGTGGCGCCAGAACACAAACGTTTTCTTGGTGGTGAAAGCATAGGCGAGCTGATGGACAGGATTCATCCTGCCGTTGATAAGCTGCGCGCCGACCCTGAATGGGACACGGTATTACTGGTACTGCATGGCGGCGTCAACCGCGCGATTTTGTCGTATGCCTTAACCGGACAACGACTGTTCCTCGGTAATCTGGCGCAAACTGCCGGCTGCATTAATGCTCTCGATGTCGGCGACGCCGCCCATGACTGGGTCGCACGGCTGGTTAATTATTCCCCACCCTCGGTGCTGCAAGCCGAATCCCGTGGCACCACCATGGAAGCCTTGTTTCATCAATACCGGCAAACACGCAGTCTGTAGACAGATGCCGGGTTAAGATTGATTGTTTAAAACTATAAAAATGTAAGCTGGAGACAATAGCTATGTATGAAGAATTCATCGGCACTAAAGCGGTAGCCGATCGCCAGAAAGTGGATCTTGAAGCCTTGGCTAACTACATGCGTCAGCATGTAGAAGGCTACAAAGGTGAACTCAGCATTGAGCAGTTCAAGGGGGGGCAGTCAAACCCGACCTTCAAACTGACCGCCGGCAATCAGCAATATGTGTTGCGCACCAAGCCCGCACCGGCTGCCAAGCTGCTGCCTTCCGCGCATGCCATCGAGCGTGAATATCGCGTGATGGACGCGCTGTCAAAAGCCGGTTTTCCGGCTGCGCGCCAGTACGCACTGTGCAACGATGAAGACGTGATTGGCCGCGCCTTCTACATCATGGAATTCATGGATGGCCGCGTGCTGTGGGATCAGTCTTTGCCCGGCATGAGCACGGCAGACCGGGCTGCGCATTACGATGAAATGAATCGCGTCATCGCCCAATTGCATAGCATTGACTACCGCGCTATCGGACTTGAAACCTATGGTAAACCGGGAAATTATTTCGGCCGTCAGATCGACCGCTGGACCCGGCAATATAAAGCCTCGGAAACCGAACTGATTCCGGCGATGGAGCAGCTCATTGAGTGGCTGCCGCAAAATATTCCTGCCGGCGAAATGACCACCATCGTGCATGGCGACTACCGTCTCGACAACATGATTTTCCATCCGACCGAGCCACGCATTCTGGCCGTGCTGGATTGGGAATTGTCGACCCTGGGCCACCCGCTGGCTGACTTCTCTTATCACTGCATGAGCTGGCATATTGTGCCGGGCCTGTTTCGCGGCATTGCCGGTCTTGATCTGAAGTCACTGGGTATTCCTAGCGAAAACGACTACCTTGCCAAATATAGCGAGCGCACCGGCATTGCGATTAACAAAGAAGATTTCCGCTTCTATCTGGCTTACAACATGTTCCGCATGGCCGGCATTTTGCAGGGCATTATGAAGCGCTATCAGGACGGCACCGCTGCCAGCGAGCAGGCTTTGAAAAATGGACAGGCAGCGCGTCCCATGGCCGAAATGGGCTGGGAATACGCATCCGGTAAAAAAGCAGTCTGAACAAATAAAAAAACCAACCAGGAGACAAGTCATGGAATTCGAATACTCAGCGCGCTGCGCAAGCCTGCGTGAAAAACTGTTGGCCTTCATGGATGCGCACATCTATCCGAATGAACACGCGTACAAACAGGAAGTCGATACCAACGGCAAGGAAAAAGGCAACCGCTGGTTAGCCACCAAGATCATCGAAGACTTGAAGCCGCTGGCCCGCGAACAAGGTTTGTGGAATTTGTTTTTGCCAAAGTCGCCGCGCGCGCCGGAAGGTTTGTCCAATCTTGACTACGCGCCTTTATGCGAAATCATGGGCCGCATTCCCTGGGCGCCGGAAGTGTTCAATTGCTCGGCGCCCGACACCGGCAACATGGAAACCATTGAGCGCTACGGCAGCGAAGAACACAAACGCACCTGGCTGGAACCGCTGCTGCGCGGCGAAATCCGCTCCGCGTTTGCGATGACGGAGCCCGATGTGGCTTCGTCAGACGCCACCAATATCGGCACGCGGATAGAGCGCGACGGCGACGACTACGTGATCAACGGCCACAAGTGGTGGATCTCTGGTGCCGGTGACCCGCGCTGCAAAATTTTTATCCTGATGGGCAAAACCGACCCCGATGCAGCACGCCATTCGCAACAGTCGATGATTCTGGTGCCGGCTGATGCCAAGGGCGTGGATATCAAACGTCCATTGTCGGTGTTTGGTTATGACGATGCGCCACACGGTCATTGCGAAATCGTCTTTACCAATGTGCGCGTGCCGGCATCCAATATTTTGCTCGGCGAAGGACGTGGTTTTGAAATTGCCCAAGGCCGTCTCGGACCGGGCCGTATTCATCACTGCATGCGCGCCATCGGCACGGCAGAACGGGCACTCGAACTGATGTGCCGCCGCTTGAATTCCCGCACCGCCTTTGGTCGCAAGATTTCAGAGCAAGGTGTATGGCGCGAGAGGATTGCCGAATCCCGCATCATGATCGACAGCGCCCGCCTGCTGACCTTGAAAGCGGCCTACATGATGGACACCGTTGGCAATAAATTTGCCAAGGCCGAGATCGCGATGATCAAGGTGCTGGCACCAACGATGGCGCAAAAAATCATAGACTGGGCCATTCAGGCGCACGGCGGCGGCGGCGTATCGGATGACTTCCCGCTGGCGATGCTGTGGGCTCACAATCGCACGTTGCGTATTGCTGATGGTCCGGATGAAGTGCATCGCAATGCCATCGCCAAGCTGGAGTTGGCCAAGTACATGAGCTTGCCGGGTGAAGATCTGGAGTTGCCGGTTACACGGTCTTAATTTGTTTTGACATAAATGAATAAAGACACTGGGTTCCAGCATGCGCTGGAACGACGGTGGAGCTTGAGGCGCTCCTCGCTCATCTGCCGTCGTCCCGATGAAAATCGGGACCCAGTGTCTTTCTTTCTGATCAAGAAAAACGGAAATGACATGATCGACCTCTACTCCATGGCCACCCCCAACGGCCACAAAATTCACATCATGCTGGAGGAATGCGGCCTGCCCTACCGCATCCATCATGTCGATATCGGCAAGGGCGATCAGTTCAAACCCGCTTTTTTAAAAATCTCGCCAAACAATAAAATTCCGGCCATCGTCGACAGCGACGGGCCAGACGGCAAACCGATCTCATTGTTTGAGTCCGGCGCGATCCTGATTTATCTGGCCAGCAAAGTCGGACAGTTTCTTGGTGAAACCGACCGCGAAAAATACACCACCCTGCAATGGCTGATGTTTCAGATGGGCGGCTTGGGCCCAATGCTGGGACAAGCGCATCATTTCCGTATTTATGCGCCAGAAAAAATCGACTACGCAGTCACACGTTACACCAATGAAGCCAAACGCCTGTATGGCGTGCTGGACAAGCAGTTAGCCAACCACGCTTATCTGGCAGGCGACACGTATACGATTGCTGACATTGCCTGCTTTCCCTGGACCCGTTCCTGGAAAAATCAGGGCATAGACTGGGCCGACTACCCGCATGCGAAACGCTGGTTTGACACCATCAGCGAAAGACCTGCCGTGCAGCGCGGCGTGGAAGTGCTGGCCGCACTGCGCAAGCCACTGGTGGACGAGAAGGCCAAAGAAATGCTGTTTGGCCAGACCCAATACAACAAGCGCTGAGCATCCATGACACAACCAAAAATTCTGGCCTTTGATGTATTCGGCACCGTCGTTGACTGGCACGCCCCGATTGCCCGCGAAGTACAGGCTTTGCTGCCAGAGGCCGACGGCCTGGCGTTTGCCAGTGCCTGGCGTGCAGGCTACCAGCCAGCGATGGCGGAAGTGCGCAGCGGCCAGCGGGGCTGGACCCGCATCGATGATTTGCATCGTTTAATCCTTGATCGCATCCTGATCGAATTCAAACTGACGCTCTCCGAAACAGAAAAACAGCATCTGAATCTGGCCTGGCACCGGCTTGATCCGTGGCCAGATACTGTAGAAGGACTGAGCCGCCTGAAAAGCATGCTGCCCATCGTGACGCTATCAAACGGCAATCTGGGTTTGCTGGCAAACATGGCCCGGCACGCAGGCCTGCCCTGGGATTTGATTTTGTCGGCCGAAGTTTTTTCCCACTACAAACCGGACCCGGAAACCTACCTCGGTGTTGCCGACGTATTTGCGGTGTTGCCGGGCGACGTGATGATGGTGGCCACCCATGAAGATGACCTTGATGCGGCGCAGGCTTGCGGGCTGCAGACGGCGTATGTGGCAAGGCCGACCGAGTATGGCCCCGGCGTGATCAAACCCGTTGGCGACCTTTCCCGCTTCACCTTGCACGCCACAGATTTACTGGACCTGGCGCAGCAGCTGGCTGTGATGCAGCAAGCGACTTAAAAGTATTTGCGCAATACCGACTCAGCCACGCAAGCCGGCTTGTCGCTACCCTCAATTTCCATCGTCACCTGCCACACGGTTTGTATGCCGTTCTCTATCCCCTCCAGCGACAAGAGGCTAAAGCGGCCGCGAAGGCGCCCGCCCACTAACATCGGCGCCGGGAAGCGGACTTTATTCAATCCATAATTAATACTCATGCTGCCCGGCGGCAGATCAATCACTTGTTCAATAAATTTCGGCAGCAGCGACAAGGTTAAAAACCCATGCGCAATCGCACCGCCAAAGGGCGACTCGCGCTTGGCTCTTTCGGGGTCAACATGTATCCATTGTGAGTCATCAGTAGCGACGGCAAACTGGTTGACCCTTTCCTGCGTAATAGTCAGCCAGTCAGAGACCGCGACTTCATGACCCACTTCTGCAGCTAATTCTTCAACGGTGGCAAAACGACGCATCTGACTTCCTTATTTTATGCAGCGTGCTGAAAGCCTGGCTGCGCTGCAAAACGCGCCAGATGATGATCGGTGTCGCCCAACATAATTTCAATCATGGACAGGCGTTTGAAATAATGCGCCGCCGGTAGTTCATCGGTGACGCCCATGCCGCCGTGCAGCTGCACCGCCTGCTGGCCAATAAATTTCATTGCCACACCAATGCGGGCTTTCGCCGCCGACACCGTGCGACGCCGTTCATTGGCGTCTGCAGAATCGACTTTGACCGCAGCCAGTGTTGCCATGGAGCGGGCTTGCTCAAGCTGAATGAACATCTCGGCCATGCGATGCTGCAAGGCCTGAAATTTACCCAAAGGCACGCCAAACTGCTGCCGGGTTTTCATGTACTCCAGCGTAGTCGCACTCAAGGCTTCCATCGCACCGAGCGCCTCGGCACATAACAGCGCAATGCCGTAGTCCGTTGCCTGTTCCAGCAATGCCCAGGCTTGTCCCGCTTCGCCCAGCAAGGCCGACGCGGGCAGTACAACTTGATCAAAACGGATAGTCGCGGCACGCATGCCGTCATTGGTGCGATAGTCTTGCAGACTCAAGCCAGCCATCTCAGCGGGCACAACAAATAATGCAATGCCTTCTTTGTCACGCTGCGAGCCGGCAGTGCGGGCCGAAACGATCAGGTAGTTTGCCTGCCCGCCATGCAGCACGACCGATTTGACGCCATTTAAAATATAGCCATCGCCGCTTTTTTTTGCCGTCGTTGCCAGATCAAATAAGTCGTAGCGCGCCTGCTGCTCGCCCAATGCACAGGCCAGCTTCACTTCCCCAGCGGCGACTTGCTCCAGCAGTTCAGCATGACTGTTGGCCAGCTTTAAAAATTGCACACCTAAAGCGGTGGCAAATACCGGCTCAATCACCAATGCACGACCAAGCTCTTGCATGACCACCATCATGTCTAAGGCCGTGCCATCAAAACCGCCTTGCGCTTCGGGCACCGGCAAGGCCAGCACACCCAGCTCGGCCAGGGCTTGCCATGCAGCGTCAGCGTTACCGCTTTCTGCATGCATGATTTTTTTGCGGGTCTCGAAGCTGTAATCTTTTTCAGCCCAGCGGCGCACGGTGTCGGACAGCTGCTGTTGTTCCGGGGTCAGGTCAAAGTCCATCGCTTCCTCACAGTCCCAAAATCATCTGGGTGATAATGTTTTTCTGAATTTCATTCGAGCCGCCATAGATCGACGTCTTGCGGTAATTGAAGTAGTAAGGCACCAGTGGTGCGGCATCGTCGTCGCCGGCTATGCTGTGCGCGCTGTCGCCTTCGAGATAAGCCGGATCAAAAGGCAGGCCCATGGGTCCGACGGCTTCCACCATCAACTCGGTCAGCCGCTGTTGCACCTCAGTGCCGGCCACCTTCAACATCGACGCTTCAGGCCCGGGTCCGCGGCGCTTGCCTTCTTGCGACAAGACGCGCAAGACCGTGACTTCGAGCGCCATCAACTCGATTTCCAATGCAGCGAGTTTGGCGGAAAAAAGTGGATCCTCAATCAAGGGTTTACCGTTTTTACATTGTGCAGCGGCGATGCGTTTAACGAAGCCGAGTTCACGCTTGGAACGGCCGACTGCAGCAATACCGGTGCGTTCATGACCGAGCAAATATTTGGCGTAAGTCCAGCCCTTGTTTTCTTCACCGATCAGATTGGCAACGGGGACGGATACCTTGTCAAAAAATACTTCATTGACTTCATGATCTTCATCCAGCGTGATGATGGGACGCACGGTGATGCCGGGGGTTTTCATATCGATCAGCAAAAAAGAAATGCCTTCTTGCTTGCGCACGCCATTGTCGGTACGCACCAGACAAAACATCATGTCGGCATGTTGCGCCAGCGTGGTCCAGGTCTTCTGGCCATTGACAATATAGTGATCGCCTTCGCGCTCGGCACGGGTCTTCAGCGAAGCCAGATCCGAACCTGAACCGGGTTCGGAGTAGCCCTGACACCACCAATCCTCGCAAGACAAAATCCGCGGCAGGTAGGTCGCTTTTTGCGCATCATTGCCAAAGGCCATGATCACTGGCGCGACCATATTCACACCAAACGGCATGATGGCCGGTGTGCCGGCGCGGGCGCACTCTTCTTCCCAAATATGCTGCTGGACTTTATTCCAGCCGGTGCCGCCGTATTCCGGCGGCCAGTTCGGTGCGACCCAACCCTGCCTGGCCAGCGTTTTGTGCCAGCGAACGAAATCCTCTTTCGACAGGCGTTTGTGGTTGAGCACTTTGTGCTGCAGGTCTGGCGGCAAATTAGCTTGCAGCCAGCTGCGCACCGTATCGCGAAACGCCAGATCTGCTGGCGCATAGTTCAAATCCATAGTGTCTCCGCCGGTTTATTTGCACTTTAAAAGCACGACCGTTCGGATATTACACCATGCGACTAAGCAATGCGGATTCGATATTCAGACGAGCAGACGGAAAAGGAAAATCGAGACAGGCGCGGCGCAGCGGCATGTCGCCGCGCCCACTCTCATTCAATGTAGGAATGAAAAACATCCGGATGCTGAACTTGCCCGCCGGATTGTGAGCTGCCACCCGGCATCGTGCTACACGCGGCAAGCGACAAAATCGCCAAAACTAATAAACATTTTTTCATCAATTTCCTCTTTAAAAAAAAGATTGGTCAATTGCAGAAAACAAAAAAACGAATTCTGCCCTTTGCTTTCTACGGCCTTGCAATCTGAACGCAGGCAACGCAGGAAGTTTCCCGGAAATGATCAATTACAACGTTGAATTCTCATCAAGATTTAAAAGCCGTTTAGCGTTATAGCTTCTTATTCAGCCTAGCAGAGGCTGAAATGAATGCTGATTTATTAATCGATAAAAGAACGCCCATTACCGAATACTTGATTCATATCAGACCCGCATAGCGGCACGATGAAAAAAAAGGGTTTTGCCATCTTTAATTTTCGCAAAGCGAATCAGTCTTTGCCGCAAGCCCTTTGCCAGACAAACTCTGCCGCCGTTCCTTTTGCGATTGGTGTCCAGTCTTTCGGCAGATCATCTGACAACAGCGCGCCACCATTGGCCATATTTTCCGGAAAAATACTGAACGTCATTTGTCGCATCAAAATTTTTACGCAATCAAATTCCGTGAAGGATTTTGACGATAAATACGCATGCTCTGCCAAATTTTGTACTCTATGAAAATCCTGAGAGCTGGCAACCTTGATCAAATCACCATTTTTTTCTGCCGCATCCAGATCAACATAAAGAATGTAATCGCGTGTTTCTTTAACTAATTGCCAATCTGCGTAAGCATTGCTGACAGAGAGCACACACAATGCACATAACAGCGTAAATTGTTTCATCTTTGGTCCACTTTCCCATGAGCGTTAAATGCTGACTACTTTAGTTGTCTGCCTTGCCAATTGTATTGCCACCCCGACCAGTATTGAAGATCAACTCGGTACACTGGCAGGCAGTTACGTGCAGCTTTGTTATGAAATGCATCATTTAAAGCGTACGCAGTGCCCGGCGAATCTTGAATTACCGGTAATTATGCAATGCTTCAATGATGTTGATCGTGAGCTGCCAGCGAATTACCGGCCAGAGTTCAGAAAAGGGATCAGCGCCATGCAAGCCTATTTTGAAAACCAATTGGGCAATCAGGTTGAGGCCAAATTTAACCGTATTAAAAATGCCAATTCGAATGACCAGGAATTATCTTGCTACGACATGGTGGCAGAGAACAAAAAGCAGCGATTTCAAAAAATGCAACAATTAAAAATCATGTCAAAAAAGTCTCACTGAGCCGCTGTGCATTACACAGTATTTAGCCAGTCGGAATATCGACAATTGAGACTGAGACACGCCAATTGCACCAAGCGGCAAGGGTTTCCAGTGAATGGCCTGGAATTTGCTATTGAGCAGGCAAGGGGAATTACTATGCCATCAGATATTCATTTATTCATGCAGGGAGCCGCGCATCAGGCAGCCATTCGTGCGCATAAATTAAAAGCCCTCGGCGCGGAAGCTGCAGGCAATGACAATACCGCATCAAAATTTGGAGCTGTGCTTGATGCTGCCAAAATTTCGCAACAGCCTGCGAATCTGCAAGCAACTGATGCCGACACGTTAAATCAGGAAGAAAAAAACACTTCTTCGAACACGCCACAAACTGCCGGCAAGGATCTGATTGATTTTGTCACTCACCCGCCATTATTCGTAAAAATCGGCCTCGCCCTGCTACGACCAACTCCTTTGGGTATCGCTGGCACAGTAGCATCGCATTTTATCGGCAAAGCCTTGTTTCCCGAGCAAAAAGATCAGCAAACTCTGGATCAGCACTAAATTGATGTGTTGATGGCAGAAACGAACAGTGCTTGTAAAGTTAATCGGGAAAAAGTTAAAATATCGAATGGAATTCTTAATTTTTTAAGAGTGCTTTTTTTAAAAATACACGCCAGTAAAAATATAACAAATTCCGTATTTATTACTCATTTAAATTTATAAATTTGCCATCATGAAAATCAATAAAAAAATATTAGCCTTAAGCATTACACTTTTATCATTAAACGCATTTGCTGACGAACATCATGCAGAGCACAATCATTTTGAAGGTGCCTATGTCGTTTTGGCAAATGAATGGAAAAGTGCATCAGTCAAAGTAGATGATGAAAAAATCAAGAAATCCGAATCTGCACCATCTTTGGCAGTGGGATATACATTTGCTATTGATAGCCACAGTACATTAGGCGTCAAATTAACCGTTGACACCAAAAATGGAGAATATGGCGCTGGTGAAACAGTGTTAGGTGCTGGCGAAACGATGGTGCAGGAAAAATCTCACTATTCACTGGCAGTCGAGCCAGGTTATGCCTTTGATGATAAATTGCTGGTATTTGGCATTCTTGGTTACCATCATGCGAAAGCAAATTTACTGCTCGATGAAGTCTCTCAGGGTCAGGCGACGCTGTCAGGCGTGGGCTATGGACTTGGTGCCAAATACGCTTTTGCAGACCATATGTTTTTGATGCTGGAATATCAACACGTCAACTACAGCAGCACCACTATTGATGCAAGCAAAATCAAACCGGCTTCGGATGTCATCGCTCTGGGGCTTGGTTATCACTTCTAAATTAAAATCTGAATCTTTAGATAAATTTAATTATTTAGAAAAATAATAAACACAGCGTATTACATTGACCAAGCTTGATCTAATCATTCTTGGTCAATTTTTTTGTGAGACTTTGCAGTGAAAGCCTGCATTCTGCTCAAATTCTAATCGCGAAGAAAAGCCAGAATTTCGTCTGTTACGCGTTGTGCTTGTTCGCGCTGTGGAAAATGGCCTACACCATTCAACACGGCGCGATGATAGCGTCCGCTGAACCAGCGTTCCTTGTCTGCGGAAGACTGAATTGGATTAACGCCATCTGCAGCGCCATGAATAACCAGCATGGGTGTTGCCAGCACAGGCAGCGGTTTGAGTGCAGCTTCGTCAGCAGCGTAATCCGGATCACCCGCAACAAAACCCCAGCGATGGCGATAGGAATGCAAAACAACGTCAATCCAGTCAGGATTGTCGAACGCCTCAGCTGTCGACAGAAACTCAGTTTCATCGTACCAGCCGCCTGGTGCCCAGAGCTGCCACATTTTGCGGGCGAATGCTCGCTGATCGGCACGCAAGGTTTTTTCACCTAGCGGCGTATCCATGAACCAGTGGTACCAGTAGTTCATTGCCTGTTCTAAGGAGATCGGTTGCGTTGGATCGTTGGTGCCATAACCTACCGAGACCATCACCAAGTGCGAGGCTAAAGCAGGCATCAGACCTGCTGCGTTAGCCACAGCACGTGCGCCCCAGTCGTGCCCGACCAGCACAGGTGAGCGCAGATCAAGCGCTTGCGCAAATTCGATCAGGTCACGCCCAAGCGCCACCAGCTGACCGCTGCGCGGCGTTGCCGGATCACGAAAACGTGTACCAGCATATCCACGCACAGAAGGGGCCAGTACACGATATCCTGCAGCAGCCAACGCTGGCCCAACAATGAACCAGGTACGCATTGAATCTGGCCAGCCATGGACCAACACAATCGTTTTTGCACCAGCAGGATTCCACTCAATGTATTCAATCTCAAGCCGCGATGTGCAGACTTGCTTGAGCGGGAATATGTTCATGATATTGATTAAGCGAAGTCTAAGGGTAAAGAAGTTGCATGCCGCATGTGATTAATGATCTGGTTTACGCAGATTGTTATACATATTTTGCTGCAACAATAAGGCCTCAAAAACAGGCACCATTAGCGTCGATACGCTCGCTAATAATGCATTGGCTTTTTCACCCGGTATTTTAAGACAGATAACATCGCCTAGCGCTTGCGCAGTTGCCCCTCGAATTCCGCCGCTCAGAAAAGCCTGCTCGCCGAATGACTCGCCTTTCAGAATCTGAGCAAAAACCTTTCCCTCTGCATCCAGCAATTGCACAACGCCTTCTTTGATCAGAAATAACTGGTCGGCAGTATCACCCGAACTAAAAATACGCTCTCCGGCTTTAAAACTTATCGTTTCAAAATCACTCATAAAGAACCTTCAGGTAATTGCTTGACGCCTAAAGTACGTTTAACCGCAGTGCGAATAATCTCGCGCAAAGCCTGAGGGAGTGTCGGTATGATTCTGTCGAGCCGGGTCAAAGGGAGGATGCGCATTTGAACAGGCGTCACCGTTACGATGGTTTTTGCAAATGGTATACCGGCCAAACCTTCAGCCAAGCCCAAAACACTACCAGGGCCCAAACGTTCAATTCGGTCACCTTGTATCGCCAGCAAACTTCCTGAAACCACGAAATAGGCAGAGGCGATATCAACCCCGGCTTCCAGGACTTTTTTCTTCGCCTCAAAACTGACCGAGCTTAAGTGCTTGGACCCCCACAAACTGAAATACAAACGCTCATTGCTGTTCAGTTTTCCCGATCTATAGATTTCCATACTGGCTGGAGAATAAGGGTCACTCACCCCCATCGCGTGCAGGTGTTCAATATCAACCTGGAAGCTGGCAACCACTTGAGTCATCGTAGGCTTTCAATCTGTTTGGGCTTCTTACCAGTCAGCCGAATTATTTATATTACAGCTACCTACTTCGAC
>CANGAW010000045.1 GCA_947451925.1 Burkholderiales bacterium
AGGACGACATTTCGCAGACAGCGGCCAGCATTGCCATCGGCTATCAATTTTGAGGCGGATGCTGCCAGCTCTTATAAACTGCTTCCAGACTATAGCCGTCGGGGTCAAGCACGTTCGCAGCGTAATAACGCGGGTCGTAATGCAGGCGGGCTCCCGGTGCCTCTTTATTCTTTGCGCCGGCGGCCATCGCTGCTGCATAAAAATTGCGGACTTCGTCGGCGCTTTGCGCAATGAAACCAATATGGGCTGCGCGCGCGTCAGCTTGACCTTGTCGCAGCCAGAAAAAGACCCGCTTGTTTTTGCCAAATCCCTTCAGGTCAGGATGTCCGGGCGGACCATTGACGCCGTCATAATCGACTACATTCGCAATGCCGAGAGGGCGCAAGGCTTGTTCGTAAAAGCTTATTGAGCGCGGTAAATCCGTGACGGTAATGAAAATATGATCCAGCATGGCGAGGCCCTGTTTCTGGTTATTGGAAGCTGGGGCATGGTTTGCCTGGCAGTGGTAGCGCGTAATACGCATGATCGTCAATTTGTTGTTTGCGCGCCCGGTATTAAGTACATCGACTAGTAGTTTTCCGGTGATTTTTCCGTAAACATTTAGCAACAGATAAGTTAACTGTTCGGCAATCGTTCCATAGAATCAGTGGTGTCCGTTCTGGACCGGTACGGCAATTTGCTGGCCGTTCTTTTCCACTATCGAACAGGAAACCACCATGCAAAAATCTCTCTTCGCTGCACTCCTTGCTGCTGTGCTCGCTTTACCTTTTGCCGCGCAGGCACAAGAAACCTATCTCAAGCTGCAAGTCGGGCAGTCGGATTACTCAGTAAGTGGAGCGCATATGAGACCAAGCGGCGTATTGCTGGCAGCGGGCGTGGCCATGTCGCCGGAAGTCGATGTTGAGGGTGGCTATGTCAACTTTGGTACCGGGCGAGTAACGCTGACTGACGGTGTGAACACGAATACCGGCAGGTTTAATACGCAGACCTTGTTTCTGGCGGGTGTAGGCAAGTTGCCATTGGCGGCTAATTTTTCAGCCTTCGGTAAACTGGGTCTGGCTGTTAATTACAGTACGATTGACAGTGAAAGTACGATATCAGGTAGCCACTCTTGGTCCAAAACTAAAGCTACGCCTCTGGTTGGCGCAGGCATGGCCTATCAATTCAGTAAAGAATTCGAAGGTCTGCTTGAATATGCTTACTACGGGCAGGTCAGTAATGACCCATACAAACTGAGCCAGACCACCTTAGGCATTCGCTACAATTATTGATCACTATTCGTACATTTAATCGCATGACCGACCCGGCTTAGGCCGGGTATTTTTTTGCTGCGTTCATGCTGACTCCAGTCGCACAGTCAATTCACAGCGCTTCTGAAAAGCCTGTAATTTTTTCACCACTTTCGCGTTATTTTTTCACTAACTTTTCCGTAGAATTCGATCCGTCCGCCAAGGACAGGTGTGTGTAAAAGCCCGCCGACCTCCTCCACTATTGAACAGGAAATCAACATGAATAAATCTTTGTTTGCCGCATTGCTCGCGGCGGCGTTCGCCATGCCTTTTGCCGCACAGGCAGAAGGCTCTTACGTCAAACTGGCCGTTGGTCAGTCGAACTACTCGGATATTAGTCCGGTGGTGCCCGATCTGAAGCCAACCGGCGTGCTGCTCGGTCTCGGTTATTCCTTCGATAAAACCTGGGATGTGGAATTGGGCTATATCCATTTTGGCGATGGCAAGCATTCAGAAACTGTCGGGGGTACAACGTCGTCCCTGAAGATGAAAACCCAATCAATCTATCTCGCCGGTATTGGCAACCTGCCCGTGACGGACGCATTTTCAGTGTTCGGTAAATTGGGCATTGCCGTCAACCAAAGCAAAGCGACCGGAACCATTGGGACTGTCGTTAATAGTGAAGACAATTCCAAAGTGCAGGGCTTGATTGGTGCCGGCCTTAACTACCAATTTACCAAGGAGCTTGCCGGTCAGATTGACTACACCTATTTTGGTAAAGTCAGCGACGGTGCTATGAAGCTGAGTCTGGTGAGTGTTGGCTTGCGCTACGGGTTCTGAGGCACAAGATGGCAGGCGACGGCACCGGACTTTAGACAAAAAAGGGTCGGGTGCCGCAGACGCTTTACGTGGCCTGCAGTGCAGCAGGAAAGCCGGCGGTACGAGTTTGCCGCCCGGCCTTGTCAATGCACAGCAAGTCCACGCCATCCATAGCCGCGACCAGCGCCAGCGATTGTTGTGCACCCAAGACCATGCACGCTGTTGACAGGCCGTCAGCCAGCAAACCGCTGGGCGCTAATACGGTGACACTGGCCAGCTCAGTGGGTGACGCGCCACTGCGCGGATCAACAATATGGTGGCGCGAAAAATCTTCGGTAAAGCTAGTTGAATAGTCGCCCGAGGTCGCCATGCAGCGACCATCCATAGTCAGCACTTGCGCGTAAGTGTCGGGTTTGCGCGGGTCCTGTATACCCACAGTCCATGCCTGCCCGTCGGCGCGCTTGCCGATGGCAGCGAATTCGCCGGTATCGAGCAAGGCGTCCTGTATGCCGTGAGCCTGCAATGCCGCCAGCGCCTGATCAACGCCATAGCCTTGTGCAATGCCATTGAGCGTGACGGCCATACCGGCTTGCGACAAAGCCAGCTGATCTGCCGACACGGATAAGTTGCGCCAGTCTACTAACTTTCGTGCGGCCTGCATGTCGCCATTTTCAACGGCGGCTTGCCAGAACGGCTGCACCGTAACATCGAATGCGCCATCGGTTTTTTGCGACAAATCTTGTGCAAAGCGCAGCACGGTCAACAGCTGCAAGTCGGGAGCATGCAGCACCCGGTGTTGATTGAGCTGGCTGATTTGACTATCCGCGCGATACAAACTCATCAGCGCATCAATTTGCTTAACGGCGCCAATCGCAGCCTGTAACGCGGTCTTGGCCAGTTGCGCATCATGGTGCAGCACTTGCAGATGAATGGTGGTGCCAAAGGCGATATCGGCAGCAGAAAAAATTTGTGCCGGGCCAGACGGAGCCGGCCGGTGTGCCCACAGCGCGGCAGGTCCGGCAATGGCAGTACCCAATGCGGCAAAGAGAACGGTTCTGCGTTTCATCGCAACTTCCTTAAGCCTCAACGGGCACAGCGCGGATAGGGATCGTGACCCCGCGTTTGATTTGCATGATGCGCGGCGCGCATTGCTGGTCGCTGTGATAAATCACCACGCAATCCATGCACTGAAAGCATTCGTCGTAGGCAATCGCGCCATCAGGTTTGATGGCCTGATAGTCGCAGCGATGGCGGCAAGTCTGGCAAGGCGTGCCGCACTCGGCGCGGCGCGGCAACCATTTGAACAAACGCAGCTTGCCCAGTACGGCCAGGCCTGCGCCGAACGGACACAGATAGCGGCAGAAAAATTTATACGTGACCGCGCTCATCGCCACCAGCCCGCCGGCATATAAAACAAACGGCCAGGCCCGGATAAAGACCAGGGTAATGCCGGTCTTGAAGGGTTCGATCTCAACCAGCATATCGGTAATCTGCGCGGAGAAAAATACCGAACCTATGATTGCTGCCAGCAGAACATATTTGATTTTTTTCAGCCGTGCGTCGGTCGCCGTGCGCAGCCGGATTTGCGGCACGCGTAGTACTTTTGCCAGCCGTGAAATCAATTCCTGCATCGCGCCAAACGGACACAGCCAGCCGCAAAACGTAGCGCGCCCCCAGATGAAAAACGTCACCGCAACAAAGGCCCATAGCGTGACCGTCATCGGGTCGTACAGGAAGAAGGAAAGACTGCGGCCTTCTTTTAAGGTCTGCAAGAAGCCGGTCATGTTGACGATGGACAGCTGACCTTGTGCATACCAGCCGATGAAGAACAGGGTAAACAGCAAGAAGCCAACACGGATGATGGTAAAGCGTCGTGCATTGGCAGTCAGCCAGCGTTGCTGCACCAGCAGTACCGTCAGAATCAGGAGCGCGGTGCCGAGGATGGCAAGTTCGCCAGCACGTTGCTGCCAGATGCTGACCCAGGTTTTATTGTCGCCTGCCGGTACATCATAAAAACGTTCGGGCACATCCAGCTGGAAAGGAAAGGACTGGCGAAAAATCTCGGGATACACCATGCCCTTTTCACGTTTGGTATTAAGTGAAAAATTCAGCGGCTTGGATAAATCCAGCCCGGTCTGACCAATGATGCGGAACACTTTGATGTGCTCGGGATTCACCGGCGTGCCGTCGGCCAGATGCATGTCAATATCGAGGTCGCGCATTTCAATCGGCAAGCCGCCTTGCTTCAAAGTCAGGCGTTCCGGCGAAGTGCCGGGGATGAAATCTTCCGGGGTAATGCTAAAGCGCCCGCCCCACATCACCAAAATCGCATGGTCGCCTTTTTCCAGACGCCATGCCAGCTTGTCCCAGCTTTCGGCATCCAGCAGATTGCGCCCTATGCTGGGCACCGACACCATCGCGCTATAGAGGTCGATAAACACGGCGTCAGGCGCGGCACTGCCTTCGGGGTCGAGGCCTTCACCGGCACTGCCCACATAGGCTTTTTCAATCTCGCGGTTGGCCAGCGAGACATGGGTGATAAGGTTATTGCCGAACAAGTCGGCGCTGGAATGTTTTTCAAACAGACCCGGCTTCAGGCGTGCAATCTGATCCGGGTCATGGCCACCTGAGAAGCCCAGTTTTTTGCGTGCGACGGCGAGCGACGAGGCCAGCAGAGTCTGATTGATGATGCGCACCGACGCAGTGGCCTTGGAGACGCCGTCGATACGGACATTATTGCCGTCCATCTTGGCCGTCTTGCGGGTGCCGGTTTCAATGGTAATGTTTTGCGTCAGTGACAGACCCTTGTACTGACTGACAAAATTGAACAAGGGTTGCGGTCCCAGGCCTTCAAGGAACACCGGCTCGTGGTGCGACAGCACCTGCACGTCCATGAAATTACCCTTGGGGTCGAGCGCGATAAGCAGATTAACGGGTATGCCCGAGAAGCCGGGCAGGGCGACGAAATCCACGGACTCGAACACATACGCCACCAGCTCGGTGGCGGTGGCGTTCTGTTTCATCACGGGCCAGACAGCCAGTTCGCTATCTTTTTGCCCGACTATAAAAGGGGAAGGAAAGCGCTTGGCTAATGACTCTTGTGTCATTACCCCGGCGTGCGCCCCCCCGAGCACGCTGCATAACAGCAGCCATGCAGTCAGCAGCCTGCGCATTTAGGGCTTAATGGATTTGACGCCGTGCTTGGCAAACAGGGCAGCCATTTCGCCATTATCAAACAGCTCATTGACGGCGGCCTGCAGCACTTTTGCTAACTCAAGCTCATCTTTTTTCACGGCCAGTCCGTTAACCCAGCCCTTGCGTGGCAGGCGGTCAAACGGCGCATCCGTGATTTCAAAATTCGCGTCGCCGTGCATCACCGATTCAATTTCAGCGCGACTGGCTACAACGGCATCAAGTTCACCGGCTTTCAATTTGTTCAAGGCATCAATTGGCGTTGGAAAGATTTGCACTTTATCCCGCAAGTCCGTGTCGCCCAGCAGCACCATGGCCGAAATCGAAACCTTTTCTGCGCCGAGTCGTTTGCCAATCAGGGATTGCGAACTCTGCAAGTCCGGAATGGCTTTCAGATTGCGAACGATCTGAATGGTTTCGCGAAAGTAGGGCGCGAAGATTTCGACTTTGTCGTTTTGCATCATCAGGCTGCGGTCAACCGGCACATGCAGCATCACGTCAGCCGGGCCGAAACCCAGGTAGTGGCCTTTCCAGACCATATTGCGCAAATCATCATTCACGTTTTCGCCGGCAGGGAAGGGCAGCAGCGAGAGTTTCAGATTGAGTTTTTTTGCCAGTGCTTCGGCCAGATCGATGTCAATGCCACCGCTTTTTCCGGAGAAAGGCGCGAAGTCGTCATACACGGCTACCGTTAATTTGCCGCTGGCTTTGATCTTGTCCAGATCGGCATGGGCTGGCGTTGCCATCAGAAAAACGCTGCTGATAACGGCTAAACAATTGGCAAGGGTGCGGATAGGGAAGCGGGTCATGAAATCTCCTTGGTCGCATCTTATGAGCGATGCTTTTTAATCAAAATACAAACGTCAATATGACAACAGGGCGGCGTCAATCATGACGCCGCCCTGCTCAGTCTGCAACCCGAATTAAGGCTGGGAAGTGCGACGTGTTTCCAGATAGGATTTGATGGCCCATACAGCTTCTTGCTGCAGGATACCTTCGAACGGAGGCATGTAGACCGCACCGTTACGCACGCGGCCTTTACGCACCGTGGTCACAAAGTATTCCTGGTTTTCCTTGATGCAGGCAGCTTTCTTGGATTCGGCCTGGGTCATGCAATCGCGGTCGAGCATGCGCAGGTCAGGGGCAATGCCGCCAGAAATGGCTTCAATACCGTGGCAACGTGCGCAGTTTTGTGCAAAGCCTGACGCGCCAACCTTGACGGCAGCTTCATTGCCGCTGTATGGGTTCTCGGCCAGCCATGTTTCACCCAGTGCCTGCAGGCCCTTGGTGTCAACAGCTTGCGGAGTCACATCGCCATGCGCGAATACGGCGGTGGAAAATAAAAGGGCAGTGGCGAAAGCCGAGCTGGCTGCGGCCAGGCGGGAGAAAGTGATCATGACTGTGGGCTCCATTTGCAAGTTGATTTGATGCGTTCTATGCGCAATTGCCGTGCCACGCTATAAGGCCCGTGAAACCGATTTGATCACAGTACTTTTGCGCCATAACGGAACAAGTGCTACATTCCACAGAGTAACACCGATAAAAAAAGAAACACTCGGAAATCTTTGGAGACGAAAGATGGCCAATGCCACACCGCCCCTGCCGTCAGGGGAAACGCCGGGTTTGCTGATCAAGCCGGGCCTGGAATTGCCAGGTCGGCAATATGCTTCAATGGGCACGTTTCATGCGGCCAGCCAGATCACAATGATAGAAGAAGCACACAAACGCTCGCTCTCCTACGGGCTGGAGCAGCACGCCAAGCCAGACTACACGCCGTTGCAAAAAGCGGATCTGACGGTTAAGGTCGATCAAAATCGCGGTCTGCATACCCATGCTGTGCCCGTGATGGAGACGCTCTACGAGCAGATCATCAACACCCATAACATGGTGATTCTGACCGATGCCCACGGCGTGATTCTGCACACCATGGGAGATGATGACTTTCTCGAAAAGGCCGACCGCGTGGCACTGCGAGCGGGCGTGGCCTGGTCCGAGCAGAGCAAGGGCACCAATGCGATCGGTACCGCCATTGCCGAGCAAGCACCGACTCTGGTGCACGCCGACCAGCACTATCTGACCGCCAATCATTTCCTGACCTGTTCGGCCGCCCCGATTTTGAATCACCAGGGTCAATTGATTGGCGTGCTTGACGTCACAGGTGACCAGCGCAGTTTTCACAAGCACACCATGGCCTTGGTCAGGATGTCGGCGCAGATGATTGAGAACCAATTATTTTCGGCCGCCTTTGATGACGCTATTACCTTGCATTTCCATAGCCGGCCCGAATTCATCGGTACTTTGATGGAAGGCATTGCCTCGTTTTCTACCTCGGGGCGTTTTTTGTCTGCCAACCGCAGTGGCCTGTTTCAGTTGGGCCTGCCCTTGTCGGCACTGCAAACCCATACCTTCAGCTCCTTGTTCGGCATGCCGACCTCGGCCTTGTTTGACCATTACAGTACCGCTGCGCCGACCTTGCTCAACCTGTGTCTGCATACCGGCGTGCGGGTGTTGGCAAAGGCCGCATTACGCCGTTCGCCGCTGTTTTTTCAGCAAGGCGAAGAGAACGCAGCGCGCAGCGAACGTCAGGGCGCGAACAAAAAAGAACCTGTGCCGGAAGATAGTCAGGGACGCCGCCACCGGCTCTCCAGCCTGCATTATCTCGATACCGGCGACGAAAAAGTTGCGGCCCTGATTAAGAAGGTCAATTTGGTAATGGGACGCGATATTCCGGTCTTGATTACCGGCGAGACCGGCACCGGCAAAGAGTTGCTGGCGCAGGCAATTCATAATGATTCACCGCGCGCCAGCGGGCCTTTTGTAGCGGTTAACTGCGCATCGATTCCCGAGACCCTGATTGAGTCCGAGTTGTTTGGTTATGAAGACGGCGCTTTTACCGGCGCACGAAAAAAAGGCAGTACAGGGAAAATTTTGCAGGCCAATGGCGGTTCCTTGTTTCTGGACGAAATCGGCGATATGCCACTGGGCCTGCAAGCCCGTTTGCTCAGGGTCTTGCAGGAACGGCTGGTGATGCCTCTGGGTAGTACCAAGTCCATTCCCGTCAACGTGTCCCTGATCTGCGCGACCAATCGCAACTTGCGCGATCTGATTGCCAAGGGCGGTTTCCGCGAAGACTTGTATTACCGTCTTAATGGTCTGGTAGTCAGGTTGCCGCCGCTGCGCGAGCGCACCGATCTGGAAGTCGTCATCACCAAGCTGCTGACGACGGAGTCGCATGGTGAACCCTATACCGTTTCGCCAGAAGTCATGAATTTGTTCAAGCGCCATAACTGGCCCGGCAATTTCCGCCAACTGACCAATCTGCTGAGAACGGCAATGGTGATGGCCGACGCCGATCGCGTGGTCGGCCTTGAACATTTGCCGGAAGACTTTCTCGATGACGTCGCGCCCCTGGCCGAAGCGACGGCACCCGCAGCAGCCTTTGTGGCGCCTGTTGCGAGTGCTGCCGCAGCGGCTTCAGGACGTCTGGAAGATGTGGAATTGCTGGCGATACAAAAGACACTGGAAGAACATCGCGGCAATGTCTCTGCGGCAGCGCGTGCGCTTGGCGTGTCGCGCAATACGATTTATCGGAAGCTGCAGCATTGAGGATGTGCTGAACATTAGGCTTGTTTGATCGCGTTGTAAGTATTACCATCTTAAATGTAGTAATACTCGGAGCTTTCATGTCAACCACAATGACGGTCAAAGGGCAGGTCACTATCCCCAAACAAATTCGTGATGCGCTTGGCTTGGTTCCTGGCGTTCGACTCGATTTCGCTGTGAATCGTGAAGGCGAAGTGGTGTTGCAGCAGGCGGATCAAATGCCTCGCCACAAACCTGACCGGTTTGAAGCTGCACGTGGCAAAGCTGATGTGAAATGGCGAACCAAAGACCTGATGGACTTACTGCGCAGTGAAGATTAATGTTGGTCGACACTAACGTCCTGGTGGACGTCCTGGAGAATGATCCGCAGTGGGCCGACTGGTCTATTACCCAATTGCGTGTGCAATCACAAATTCATCGATTGGTCATTAACCAGATTATCTACTCTGAGTTATCCCTGACGTTTTCAACAGTGGAAGCACTTGATGAGACGCTTGCAGCCATGGCGCTGCAGGTCATCGAAATGCCAAAACCGGCGTTGTTTTTAGCTGGCAAAGCCTTTGTTCAATATCGCCGCAATGGTGGCGTCAAGAGCAATGTCCTCGGTGATTTTTTTATTGGTGCACACGCAGCCGTGAGTAATTTGCCTATTCTGACGCGTGATGTTCAACGTTATAAAAGTTATTTTCCAAGTGTCAGATTATTCTCGCCTGAGTAAAAAAATAAAGACTCGCAGGCAAGGCGCGGGGAACCCTGAGGCCTCGTTCAAGCTCTGATGAAACATAAACACCAAGCAGAGCGCTGCTTGCCATCGCATTACAACAAACCGCGCAGGTAAACATGGATGCTGTTTTTCTTGGCGCGCTTGATATCGGCGGCAGCAAAATCGCTGCCACGATTGCCAACAGGTCGGGGCCTCTGGCTCGGGTTACCCAAGCAACCATCAAAAGCGGCACGCCGGACGCCATCGCCCGGCAGTGCTTGCAGTTGCTGGCCTTGGCCTGCGAGCGTGCCGGTATCGCGCCCAATGAGGTCAGCAGCCTGGGCGTGAGTTCTTGCGGGCCCTTTGCGGTCCAAGATCAGGCGCTGGGGTTGGTTGCGCCCAATTTATGCGGCGGGCTGACTGACAGCGTGGATTTGCCCAATGACTGGACCTACATTCCGCTGGAAACCATTTTGCGTACCCGGTATGCGCAGGTAGCGATTGAAAACGATTGCATTGCTGCGTTAACTGCCGAGCGCCATTTTGGCGCGGCGCAAAATCAGGACAACTGCGTCTATGTGACCTGGAGCACCGGCATCGGTTTTGGCTTATGCGTTGATGGTCATATTTTGCGCGGCAAGCATGGCAATGCCGGGCATGCAGGTCACATGCTGCTCTCGGCCAGCGAGGACGCTTTATGTGGTTGCGGCAATCGCGGTGACCTGGAGGCGCTGGTGTCGGGTCGCAATCTGGGTAATCAGCATGGTCAGTCCGCTGCAGATATTTTCTCTGCCGCGCATGCCGGCGAAGCCCGCGCACTGGCCATTGTGCATGAAGCGGCGCGCTGGTTTGGCCGTGGTTTATACAATCTGGCCACCACACTGGATACGCAGTGCTTTCTGCTCGGCGGCAGCGTCTGGCGTCACCATGCCGATCTGCTGACGCCGATTATTGAAGCCGAGATGATGTCGCGTTTTCCGGCCTTGATTGCTGGCATAACGATACGCAGCGCAGCCCTTGATGAACTCGTTGCCGACATTGGCGCATTGGCGCTGGTCATGCCACAAGAGTGGATGGCAGACTGGCGCCTGCATTCGCCCTGGTTAAATTTGCAAACGCATCCTGTAGTGTAGGGCGCCTGAAGTACAAAGGGCGACGATGCCGCTCCTGCTTTACAATTCCTCATCAAAAATAATTACAAAGAGGCGCGCCCTTGTCTTCGGCATCATTGTTTCCTTCTCCTTTATCCATCACTGGTTTGTGCAAATCGTTTGGCCCGCGTCGCGCGGTGGATGATGTCAGCTTTGCCGTCAGCGCCGGAGAGTTTGTCGCGCTGCTGGGCCCTAACGGCGCCGGCAAATCCACCTTGTTCCAAATGCTCTCGGGCTTGTTCACCGCTGACGCCGGCCATGCGGCCATTACCGGCATCGACATTGGTGCGCAGCCTATTGCAGCACTTGCTCATTTGGGCATCGTGTTTCAGCAGCCTGCGCTGGACCTGGATTTGTCGGTTGCCGCCAATATGCAATTTCAGACCGACCTGCATGGTATTGCCCGGCCGCTGGCGCGACGTCGCATTGCCCATTGGCTGGAGCGTTTCGGGCTTGCCGCGCGCGCCAATGACGCCTGTCGCTCGCTCTCAGGCGGCACGCGCCGCAAGGTGGAGTTGGCGCGTGCGTTGTTGTCCGAGCCGCAGATGCTGCTGATGGATGAAGCCACCGTTGGTATCGACCCGGCATCAAGGGCGGCGATTCTGGCCGATGTCAAAGCCTTGTGTCGCGAGCGCGGCATGGGGGTGTTGTGGGCTACGCATCTGGTTGACGAAGCCGAAAGCGCCGACCGCATTGTGGTCATGGCAGCCGGAACGCTACGTTTTGACGGCAGCGCACAGGCGCTGATGAAGATGAATAATCACAGCAATCTGACGCAAGCTTTTTTACATCTGACGCGCAAAGAGGAGGGCCAGTCATGAATCTGCTCCATGCCCGGCTTGCATTGGCCGCCATTGCCGGTCGCGAAGTGCATAAATTTATTCGTCAGCCCGGCAGGCTGGCTTCGTCGCTGGTGCGTCCGTTGTTGTGGATGGTGGTGTTTGCCGCGGGTTTCCGGCAAGTGCCCGACCTGGGCTCTGTCGTGCCCTTTGATCCGGCGCTGGACTATCGCTTGTACATGGCGCCGGGCTTGGCGCTCATGGTGTGTCTGTTCAATGGCATGCAATCTTCGCTGGCGATGGTGTATGACCGCGAAATGGGCGTCATGCGCTTGCTGTTAACCGCGCCTTTGCCGCGTACTTACCTATTGGCTTGCAAGCTCGCTGCAGGCGCTTTTCTGTCTGTGTTGCAGGCACTGGCGTTTTTGATTGTGGCCGTCTTGTGGGGCATAGGCTTGTCGCCGCTGCAGGTATTAATTGGCTTGCCCGTATTGATTCTGGGTGCGCTGATGCTGTCTGCCTTCGGTCTGGTGCTGTCGGTTTATATCAAGCAGCTGGAAAATTTTGCCGGCACGATGAACTTCGTGATCTTCCCGCTGTTTTTCTTGTCTTCAGCCTTGTATCCGATTCAGCGCATGCACGACGCGGGCGCCGACTGGATTTACTGGATTGCCAAAATCAATCCTTTTACGCATGCCATTGAAGCCTTGCGTTACGCGTTTTACGGTCAGGCCTCAGCGTTGTCGCTGGCCGTGGTGGTGTTGGCAACGGTCGTGTTCTATCTGATTGCGGCGGCCGGTTATGACCCGCAGCGCGGCCTGGTCAAATCATCGGGCAAACCGGCCTAGGCGAGCCTTATTTATCCCGGCCCAGCGGGTCGGCTTCTGCAGCTGCGCCGTCTTCGGGCGGGCACTGCATGAAGCGCAGTAAAAATCCTTCGCGCCAGTCGACGCCTTCCGAGCCCAGATAATTGTTTTGCGCCCGGTAGGCTTCGCGTTCACTTTCAATAATTTTGCGACAGCTGGAAAAATACGCATCGCCGAATTGCTTAAATTGCAGCACATGGGTCAGCTCATGAACCAGAAATGAATTGTCCATCGGCGTAGCCATGTCCAGCGTATCGCGCAAATAAATGCGGTAGGTTTCGGTATCGAACAGAGCGGCGACACTACTGCAACCGCCGGGCCGATCCGGGCACATCTTTGCCGACAAAGCCGCGGCCGAGATGGTTTCAACCGGCGGCAAGTCCGCCACATTAATGGCAGGTAAGCCAGAAAACTGTACTGCAGCGGCCAGCAGTCGTGCCATTAGTTCTGCAGATATCGTCATCGTTCACCCTCTTTTATGAATTCAGTGTCGATGTGAATCAAGAACGATTCGTGCCAGCAGCTTCGCCACGACTGCGCGACATGTCACAACTGTGTAGTGTTAAATTTTGTGACACTTGCCCAGTTTTGTAGCAAACAAATTTGATCTCTCCCAAAGTTTTGCCCGCATCTTCAGGCACGCTGGGTCAAAGCTTCATGGCACGTACTTTGCGTTTGAGTGATGGCTGTTATACGAACTGGGCGTAACTTGCCAGGGTCGTTACTGCAACCATATAGCCAAATTGGCATTATTAAGGGGAGAGAAAAAGATGAAGAGGAATTTACTTGCGTCCATGGTCGGCTTCGCGCTGATCACCGGCTCATCAGCTTTCGCAGCTGGCGTGACCGACGCAATGATCGAAGCAGATGCAAAGACAGGTAAAGATGTGCTGTCCTGGGGTATGGGCCAACAGGGTCAGCGTTTTTCGCCGCTGAGCCAAATCAATACCAACAACGTTTCCAAACTGGTACCAGCATGGTCGTTCTCTTTTGGTGGCGAGAAGCAGCGCGGCCAAGAGTCGCAGCCACTGGTCCATGACGGCAAAATGTTCGTCACGGCTTCGTACTCGCGTATCTACGCAGTCGACACCAAGACCGGTAAAAAACTGTGGAAATATGAACATCGTCTGCCAGACGGCATCATGCCTTGCTGCGACGTGATCAACCGTGGCGCTGCGCTGTATGACAACCTCGTCATTTTCGCGACCCTTGATGCACAACTCGTTGCACTCGACCAGAACACCGGCGCCGTCGTCTGGAAAGAAAAGATTGACGACTACGCAGCAGGTTACTCCGCTTCGGCTGCACCACTGATCGCAAAAGGCCTGCTCCTGACCGGTGTCTCCGGCGGCGAGTTCGGCGTGATCGGTCGCGTTGAAGCACGTGATCCAAAGACCGGCAAGATGGTCTGGGTCCGTCCAACCGTCGAAGGCCACATGGGCCACAAAGTCGACGCCAGCGGCAAAATGGCTGACAACGGCATCTCCGGCACAACCAACAAAACCTGGCCTGGCGATCTGTGGAAATCAGGCGGCGCAAGCACCTGGTTGGGCGGCACCTTTGACCCAACTACCGGTCTGGCCTATTTCGGTACTGGTAACCCAGCACCATGGAACAGCCATCTGCGCCCAGGCGACAACTTGTTCTCGACCTCGACCGTCGCTATTGACGTCGCAACCGGTCAGATCAAGTGGCACTATCAGAAGACCCCTAACGACGGCTGGGATTACGACGGTGTGAACGAATTCATCACCTTCGACATGAACGGCAAGCGCATGGGCGCATCAGCTGACCGTAACGGTTTCTTCTACGTTAACGATGCTAAGACCGGCAAACTGGAAAACGCTTTCCCGTTCGTCAACAAGATCACCTGGGCAACCGGTATCGATCTGAAGACTGGCCGTCCAAACTTCGTTCCTGAAAACCGTCCTGGCGATCCTACCAAGGGTCCAGATGGCAAGAAAGGCGCATCCGTATTCTCCGCACCTTCCTTCCTCGGTGGTAAAAACCAGATGCCTATGGCATACAGCCCGAAAACCGGTCTGTTCTATGTTCCTGCAAATGAGTGGGGCATGGAAATCTGGAATGAGCCAGTTGGCTACAAAAAAGGTGCTGCTTACCTGGGCGCCGGCTTCACCATCAAGCCTTTGAACGATGACTACATCGGTTCAATGCGCGCAATGGATCCGAAGACTGGCAAGATGGTTTGGGAAGTCAAGAACAGTGCTCCATTGTGGGGTGGTGTGATGACGACCGCTGGCGATCTGGTGTTCTACGGCACACCTGAAGGCTACCTGAAGGCAGTTGACGCTCGTACCGGCAAAGAAATGTGGAAATTCCAGACCGGTTCCGGTGTGGTTGCTCCTCCGATCAGCTGGGAAGAAGGCGGCGAGCAGTTTGTGGCCGTGGTTTCCGGTTGGGGCGGTGCAGTGCCACTGTGGGGCGGCGAAGTTGCCAAGAAAGTTAACTTCCTCGAGCAGGGCGGATCCGTCTGGGTCTTCAAGCTCGCCAAGTAATGTTTTACTCCCGCCTGTATTCGGATAACTGAATTTAGTTTTTCTTCCGATACAGACTTTGGCCGACGGTGCAAACCGTCGGCTTTTTTATTGGGTGTTCGACTTTGTGTCGTTACGACTAAGCGGTGCTGTGATTTAATTGGCGCTTCGTCGTGATTGCCAAAAGAGTGAAACCAGCATGAGTGAGAATCCCGTCGACCTGCAACGATACAAATGGTGGCGCGTACTGATAGCGCGCCCGCGGCTGTTGGCTTGTGCCCTCATTGGTGGTGCCAGTATCTGGCTGTTACCGGCCTCAGGCGAGATGTTCAAAATCACCCGCCTCATCATTGGCTGGAACATTGGCGCCTGTCTCTACCTCGTGCTGGCCGCGCACATGATGTTCTGGTCCACGCACGAACGCATGCGCAAGCGCGCACTGGTTGAAGACGAAGGGCAGTTGATCGTACTGACACTGGTCATTGCCAGTGCGGTGGTGGCAATGGGCGCGATCGTCGCCGAGCTGGCGGTGGCGCGGCAGGTTGAAGGTACGTCGCGATATATCCATATCGGACTGACGGTGCTGACGATTTTGTCATCCTGGGCATTTACCCAGGTGATGTTTGCCTTGCACTACGCCCATGATTACTACGCGGCAGAGATGCGCGGCATCGGTGGCGGGCTGGCCTTCCCCGGCGGGCATTTGCCAGACTATGGCGACTTCTTGTATTTTTCCTGCGTGATCGGCACGTCGAACCAGACTGCCGACATCAGTTTCACCAGTCGCAAAATGCGGCGCACTGGCTTAGCGCATTGTGTGCTGGCGTTTTTCTTCAACACCACCTTGCTGGCGCTGATGGTCAATCTGGCTGCTGGTCTGGTGTAAGTTGGTAAGTGAAATGCGAAAGACACTGGATCCCGGCGCAGGCCGGGACGACGGTTGTCTTATCAAGGTAACTCGAACGCTGTCAGTTCCATCGTGATGGTGCCGCCCGAGAAAAAGTTCGATGACAATTGCTCGACCCGTTCTACCTTCACCAGCCCCACGCCTTTGCAATACCACTCGCGATTGATGATGGCGATATCCTTGTAGCCCTGCACCGCATCCAGATACAACGGCAGCATGCCGTTGCCGACAACACGGGCGCAGTCTTTAAAGGTGCCGGCTGGCACAGTCACTGTTTCGTTCAGCGCTTCAACCACATTGGTCATCAACACTTTGGGCATCTTGATGTCACGCTGACCCAGATCGGTTTTGGGGCCAATGACAAAGGGTTGTGAAGGCACCATCCATGAACCGCCAACCGTCAGCGGCAACTTCAGCACCGTGCGGGCATTCGGATCCAGCTGGGCCTGTTCATCGACATCGGTGCGATGCGCAATGCGGGCAATGCCGATCTTGTCTTTGCGCAGCCAGTATTCCACCCCTATGCCACCGGGCATTTCGGCACGGCGCACGTAGACCTGATCGCCACCGACATAATCGATGGTGCGCGGCACGCTGTTGACCTGACTATCATGGCTGACGGTGCCATCGATATCGTTGGTAATGTCATAAGTCCAGCTAGCGCCGACGTTCAGGGGAAAATACGATTCGCCCTTGGGTGCAGGCGAGCAGCCAGCCACCAGTATTGCTGCAGCAAGTAAGGAGATACGCATCATCATTTCTCCGGCAGACGGGTAGCCGGTGCATCGCTGACTTTGAGTTTCAACTTATTGTCGGCATTAACCTTGAACCACGAACTACCACTGCCGCCGCCTGCGCGCTCTATGGTGCCAACCTGACGAATGCCCTGGCGGCTCTTGCGCTGCGACTCAGCCAGTTGTGAATGGGTGTCTTTCAGATAAGGTAGTCGGTACGAGCGCGGTGCGCCAGCGGGGGTGTTGGTGTCGAGCGCCGTGACCCACAAATAGATGGCGCCTTCAACGCCGCGTTCTTTGTTGGGCTCTTCAATCACGGCCGAGTTGATCAGAAATTTTTCCGGCAACACGCGTGGCGTAGGCCAGCCCAGCATATCTTCGAACGTATAGTTGGCGACGAAATAGCTGACTGTTACGACCAGAATCATCATGACCTTGATCCAGCGCCGCCAGCCTGTTGCCAGACACAGCACCAGAAGTAAAGCGGCAATGGCCACATAAAGAAAAGTCAGCAGAAGCGAAATGTTGGTCATGATTGCGGAGCAAGTTGTTTAGGTAAGGTGTTGATATTGCTGACGGTGCCTTCGGCATCGACAGTAAAGCGGACAGCGGTGCGTTCGTCTCCTTTTTTCTCGAGGATGACGGTGCCGTAATACGAAATTTCGGCGCGCGGATTAACTTTCACCACCGAGATGTTGGCCTCGACCGGCTCACTGTTTTTGGATTCGTAATACTGCACGTTGACCGTGTACTCGCCGGGCGCAAAACCACGGATCGTCACCACTTCTTGATTCAGCGGATTGATAATGTCTTTACCGTTGACGCTGAGGGTGTCGCCAGCCAGCCCGCGGTCGTCGCGGTCCAGATGCATCAGCCCGGCTTCACGCTGGCGAAACCAGGTCATGCCGCCGTTCGGATCCTGTACATAAGTGTCGAGATCGTTCGGGTTCATGTCCGGCCATGAAACGGTGATGATGAACTCGGCCTTGGCCGGTACATCGCCGTTTTTTTGCGCCTTCGGATTCATCGCCAACAGCGCGATGATGAAGCAGAACACGAAGGCGATCAGGATATTGAACAGCATGTCGTAGAAGGGGTCTGTTTCCCCTTCGCGACGCTTGGAACGCAAACTCACGCCAGATCCTGCCGCGTCAGTTTGGCCAGTCCGGTTTCGGCAAATTCGAGTGCATCAGCCAGAATATTGTCGCCGCAACGATCCATTTTGACCAACTGAATACCCAGCAGCATATTGGCGACCAGACCTACTGCCGTGGTCAGCAGGGCCACACCAAGGCCGCCGGTGAGGGTCTTGAGCAGGTTTTGTGATTGCGAAGGATCGAAGTTCTGAATCTGTGAAATCTGAATGGCCAGAATCGAAAAGCCAATCACCTTGCCCAGCAAACCGAGCTTGATCTGAATGCCATTGACCCACCAGGCCGATTCGCTCGGTCCGTGCAGGCGCTCGGCCAGCACTTCAGTGAGCTGTGCATTGTCATGGTCGTGGTAGCGGCTTTTCTCCAGCAGTGCCGAAAAATACGCCTCGACACAACCACTGTATCCAACCGGTGCTGATGCCGGACCAAATTGCGGACGCACCGCATCCATCCATGCGTTCAGTGTGTGCTGTTCATTGGCCAGCGCGCAGGAGCGCAGGCCAACCCAGATGGTGGCCAGAACGAAGACGCCGACGATCATCATCGTGATGCCGGTCGGATCGGCGGCCACCAGAATGCCCCAGATGTTGGCCCGCCACAGCATGAAAGAGGCAAACAACAGGAAGCCGACAAAGCACAGCCATTGCAAAAACAGCAAGTCTGCAGAAGGACGGTCGGGGCGCGAAGCGCGGAGCTGGCGGAGTTGAAATAGCCGCGTAAGCGGTGCGATGCTGCGTGCCACGACGTTCATTTACCTGACCTTGTCTCGTTCGTCTTTTATGGGAATCGTTGCGTAACGCATCGAGTTTGCATCCGTCCGGAACAACAAGGGTTTTTCTTCCGTTGTCACCGGTTTGGTCTGCGCTTGCATCACAATCTTTTTCACATCATCGTGGAATGGCGATTTGCTGCAGACCGGGTCGGCATTTTCTGCAGAACCTGTCAGCGCATAAGCCTGACAACGACAGCCACCGAAGTCTTTATCCTTTTCGGAACAACTACGGCAAGGCTCTTTCATCCATGCGTCGCCGCGATAGCGATTGAATGCGTCGCTTTTATACCAGATATCTTGCAAACTTTCTTCTGTGACATTCGGAAATTGTAGTCCAGGCAAACTTTTCGCTGCATGGCAGGGCAAGGCCGAGCCATCTGCGGCCACTGCCAGGAATACGGAACCCCAGCCATTCATGCAGGCTTTCGGACGCTCTTCAAAATAATCCGGCACCACAAACAGAATGCGCACTTTGCTGCCGAGCTTGGCGCGGTACTCGTTCACCACCGCTTCAGCGCGTACTAATTGTTCGCGCGTCGGGATCAGCTGATCGCGATTGACCATGCCCCAGCCGTAGTATTGGGTGTTGGCCAGCTCCAGATATTCGACGCCCATTTCAACCGCCATCTCGATGATGCGGCCAACATGGTCGAGGTTGTAGCGATGCAGCACGACGTTCAACACCATCGGGTAGTCATACTGCTTGATCAGTTTGGCAACACGCGACTTCAGCTCGAAAGTCTTGGTACTGGAGAGGAAATCATTCATCTCCTTGGTCGAGTCCTGAAACGACAACTGAATATGATCGAGCCCGAGTTCCTTCATGCGGGCAATCCGGGTCTCGGTCAGACCAATGCCGGAGGTGATCAGATTGGTGTAAAAACCCAGTCGGTGTCCTTCGCCGATCAATTCTTCCAGGTCGTCGCGCACTAGTGGCTCGCCGCCAGAAAACCCCAATTGCGCCGCGCCCATTTTGCGCGCCTGCTGCAGCACATCGATCCATTGCGCGGTCGTGAGTTCGTTACGGTTTTCCGCGTAGTTCAGCGGGTTGTAGCAAAACACGCAATGCAGCGGACATTTGTAAGTCACTTCCGCCAGCAGCCACAGGGGTGGCGGAATTTGTTTTTGGGGAGTAGTCAGGTCAGACAATCCAGCCTCGCTCGGTTGCAATTTCAAGGAATCCTTTGACCTCGGGTTCGAGGCCGCTGGCACCAAATGTTTGTTCAATGTCGGCCACAATCGCCGCCACATCACGCTCGCCATCACAGCGCTTCAGGATTTCGCCCGCGCTCTGATTCAGCTTGACCATGCCTTCAGGGTATAGCAGCACATACGCGCCTTGCGCTTCTTCCCATTGCATGCGGAACAGGCGCGCGAGTTTCGGTTTTGCAGAAGCTTCGTTGCTCATACTGTCTTTCACGGATACGCTTTTTCAATGGCGTCCGAAATAGACCAGAGCACATCGAGTTTGAATTGCAGAATTTCCAGCGCGCGTTCCTGCTGGGCGCGGGTGGTGAAATAATCAAGCGTGACAGCCAGACCATGTTCTACATCGCGCTCGGCCAGCGTAATGCGGCTGCGGAAATAAGTCAGACCTTCTTCATTGACCCATTGGTAATGAATAGGCCAGTTGGCCAGCCGGTCTTTGTGAATTTTCGGCGCAAACATTTCAGTCAGCGACGAACACACCGCTTCTTGCCAGGGCTGCTGGCGAGCGAAATTGACATAGGCATCGACCGCAAAGCGCACACCCGGCTGCACTTTTTTGAGTGACCATAATTCTTCACGCGAGATACCAACGGCTTCACCCAGACGGGTCCAGGCTTCGATGCCGCCCGGTTTGTCTTCGTAGCCATCATGGTCAAGGATGCGCTGCACCCATTTGCGGCGGGTTTCGCGGTCCGGGCAATTCGATATCACGGCCGCGTCCTTGACCGGGATTTGCACCTGATAGTAAAAACGATTAATCACCCAGCCGCGGATCTGATCCGGCGTCAGTTCACCATTGTTCATCTTTACATTGAACGGATGGTTGATGTGATAGTTGTTGCCCTTGGCGCGCAGTTGCGCTTCGAATTCGGTACGGTCCCAAGGCAGTTGAGCAGCGAGGTTGGTGTTTGCGTTCATAGTGAGATCTCCATGCCATCAAAAGCGACTTCAATGCCGTGCTGTGCCAGTTGCGCATGCTCGGCCGAGTCTTCGTTCAAAATCGGATTGGTGTTGTTGATGTGAATAAGTACCTTGCGACGCGGGCCGACTGCGTCGAGCAATTCAATCATGCCGCCGGCACCCGACAATTGCAGATGGCCCATGTCGGCTGCCGTTTTTGCTGACAAACCCAGCGTGATCATTTCGTCGCCAGTCCAGACGGTGCCATCAACTAACACGCAGTCAGCCTTTTCCATGATGGCGCGCACATGCGGCTCGATCTCACCCAGGCCCGGCGCATAGAAAAGAGTTTTGCCGGTTTCCAGATTTTCAATCAGCAGACCATTGTTGTCGCCCGGTTGCGGATTGGCGCGATGTGGCGAATACGGTGGTGCTTTGCTTTTCAATGGCAGCGGATGAAAACGAATGCCGGCAATGCCCGGCACTTCGAACGGCTGATCGGAAATTGCCTGACGCTCGACGCCGCAGTAGTGCGACAACACCGGCACCAATGGCAGGCCATGGTTGAGGTCGTCCCACACCGAGTCGGTGCAATACAGATTGAGTTTCTTTTTCCCTTCGCGCAGCATCAACAGGCCTGTTACGTGATCAATCTGTGCATCCATCACCATCACAGCGGCAATCCCGGAATCGCGAATCGCGCGCGCAGGCTGCATGGCCGGATTGGCGCGCAGCTGGGTCAACACATCGGGTGAGGCATTAATCAAAACCCAATCCGTGCCGTTACTGGAGACAGCGATCGACGATTGCGTGCGGGCGCGGGCCTTGATGGTGCCTTTGCGTACGCCATTACAATTAGTGCAATTGCAATTCCATTGCGGGAAACCGCCGCCGGCGGCGGAACCTAATACAAGAATTTTCATGATTTTCAGGAGAGTAGATTCATTCGGATGCGTAGCCTGCGCTACGCATTTGATCAGGCATAGGGACGAACACAGCACCTGTTGAAGGTACAGAGTCGCCCGGCATGGGAATGCCGGCGACAAAAACGGAGAGCGGGTTTAGTGTGCTTGCGTGCATAATTGTCTCCGACCATTACACTCTGAAAAACGCAGGCTTTGCGTTTTATTTTGTTAAATTCGAGTGCAACTGTCTTACATCGTTTTTGTAATTTGATCGAAACATTTTAGCGTAATTAATTCCCCGAAAATCTCATGCCCGCCACCCCCTTCTCAGAACAACAGCAGCCAACCGGCGACGGCCACACACTTTATGTTGCGCAGTACGGCAAGCCCGACGGCCCCGCAGCGGTGGTGCTGCATGGTGGGCCGGGCAGCGGCACGCAAGCCTCGGTGCTCGACTGGTTTGACCTGAACCGGCAGCGCGTGGTGCTGTTTGACCAGCGCGGTGCAGGCCGGTCAAGGCCGCATGGCGAGATCGCCAACAATGACAGCACCAAGCTGGTAGCTGATATCGAAATGTTACGCACCAGCCTCAACATTCAACGCTGGATGGTAGTAGGCGGCTCGTGGGGGGCAACACTGGCGCTGCTCTATGCGGGGCAGCACAGTGAGCGTGTAAATGGTCTGGTGTTGCGCGGCAGCTTTCTGGCCAGCCCGCGCGAAATGCACTGGTTCTTTCAATCGCTGCAGGCGATGGTGCCGCAAGGCTTTGCCAGATTAACCGCCGGCTGGAGCGACGCGGAAAAAGCCTGTGTGCTCGCTACCCTCAGTCATCAGCTGTTACACGGCAGCGAAGCAGCGGCCATGGAAGCCGCAGGCCGCTGGAGCCAGTATGAAGACGCGGTGATGCAAGCTATCTCAGGCAAGCTGGAGTCTGGCGATTCAGGCACTGCCGAAGTCTCTTTGCGTACGCTGGGCAAATATCGCTTGCAGGCGCATTACCTCTCTAACGGCTGCTTTACCAGCGAAGCGGCGTTGTTACAGATGGCGAGTCGTTTACATGCGGTGCCGACCGTCATCGTCCATGGTACGCATGACCTGATTTGTCCGCCGCACAATGCAGTGCTGATCAAGCAGGCGATGCCGCATGCGGTGTTGCGCTGGGTTGCTAAAGGCGGACATACGCCGGCCGATGGTGGCATAGCGGAGGGGCTGAAGCAGGCAGTGCGGGAGTTGAGTGGGGTTGTCTGATGACGCTGCCCCAGCGCAGGGCTGAGGCAGGTCAGGCTTAAAAATATCAGACGCTGATAGGCTTGTAGCGAATCCGTTTAGGCTTGGCACCTTCTTCACCCAGACGCTTTTTCTTGTCGGCTTCGTACTCCTGATAATTCCCGTCAAAGAAAGTCACTTGCGAATTACCTTCGAAGGCCAGGATATGGGTCGCAATCCGGTCGAGGAACCAGCGATCATGGGAAATCACGAGCACGCTGCCGGCAAATTCGAGCAAGGCATCTTCCAGCGCGCGCAGGGTTTCAATATCCAGATCGTTTGACGGTTCATCCAGCAGCAGCACATTGCCGCCCATGAGCAAAGTCTTGGCCATGTGCAGACGACCACGTTCACCACCGGATAAATTGCCGACCAGTTTTTGCTGATCGCCACCCTTGAAATTGAAGCGGCCCAGATAGGCGCGCGAAGACATCTCGAAACGGCCTACCGTCAAAATATCGGCGCCGTCCGACACATCATCAAACACGGTTTTTTTGTCGTTCAGTACATCGCGTGACTGATCCACCAGCGACAGCTTGACCGTGGAGCCAACGGTGATGGTGCCGCTGTCTGGCTGCTCTTTACCGGCCAGCATGCGGAACAAGGTGGATTTGCCCGCGCCGTTCGGTCCGATGATGCCGACAATGGCGCCCGGCGGAATGCGGAACGACAAATTATCAATCAGCAGCCGGTCGCCGTAGGCTTTGCTGACGTTATTGAACTCGATGACTTCATTACCCAGACGCTCGGCCACCGGAATAAAAATCTCCTGGGTCTCATTGCGCTTCTGGTATTCGTGTTCCGACATTTCGTTAAAGCGCGCAATCCTTGCCTTGCTCTTGGCCTGACGGCCTTTCGGATTCTGGCGTACCCACTCCAGCTCTTTTTGCAAAGCCTTTTGCCGTGCCGATTCACTCGATTCTTCCTGCTTCAACCGGTCTTGTTTTTGCTCAAGCCAGGAACTGTAATTGCCTTTCCATGGAATGCCGTGGCCGCGGTCGAGTTCTAAAATCCATTCGGCTGCGTTGTCGAGGAAATAGCGATCATGGGTAATGCCTACAACCGTGCCCGGGAAGCGCTGCAAAAATTGTTCAAGCCAGTCCACCGATTCGGCGTCGAGATGGTTGGTCGGCTCATCAAGCAGCAACATGTCGGGCTTGGACAGCAGCAGTTTGCACAAAGCCACGCGCCGTTTTTCACCGCCCGACAGCACGTCAATTTTTGCGTCCCATGGCGGCAGACGCAGCGCATCGGCCGCCACTTCAAGTTGCAGTTCCAGATTGCCGCCATCACTGGCCGAGATGATCGCTTCGAGTCGTGCCTGCTCGGTCGCCAGTGCATCGAAGTCGGCATCTTCTTCCGCATAGGCGGCATACACCGCTTCGAGTTTGGCCCGTGCTTCAAAAGCTTCACCCAGACCGCTTTCGACTTCTTGTCGCACGGTTAAGGCCGGATCAAGCTGCGGCTCTTGCGGCAGATAACCAATCTTCAGATTCGGCATCGGAATGGCTTCGCCTTCGATATCCTTGTCGATGCCGGCCATAATTTTCAGCAGCGTTGACTTGCCCGAACCGTTCAGACCCAGCACGCCGATTTTGGCGCCGGGGAAAAAGGACAGGGAGATATCTTTCAGAATCTGACGCTTGGGCGGGACGATCTTGCCCACGCGGTTCATGGTGTAAACGTAATTGGCCATATTCTTCCATCGTGAAACGAACAAAATAATCGCCAAGGATAGCCGATTGCACAGGCTGTCGATAGGGTAAAGATGCTGAAAAAAGTGGGGCTCAACAAGCTGGCTTCATGTTGTCTGACTTAAGCGGGTGCTGGAACCCTTCGCTTTTCAGGCCCACTCAGGTCTACTTTTTCAACGGACCAGCGTGATCATGAGCCTATCAACCAATTTCCGTAATGCCTCCCAATCTTTACTGAACAATGCAGACTCCGGCCAGGACCGCGGTCAGCCATTGGTGAAGTCAGCGATGCAAGATCCTGCGCCGCGCATGCAAAGTCGCAACAGCAGCGTCGGTGACGACGAGCATGTCGATGATTGCCCTGTTTTGCCGTATGAAGACGCGCAGGCCATCCATGCACTGCTCTACCAGCTCACTGCGCTAAAGCCGCCACTGGCCAACAAACTCGGCGCCATTGATCACCTGTGTCAGGCGATGAAGGGCAGCAATGCCGACACCGGGGAGTCGGACGCGCTGATTACCCGCCTCTTGCGCGACTATCCCGAGGCCGTCGAAGTCCGGCAACTGCGCAGCAAATTTTCCGCCTTCCTACAAGACTTCCATGCCGCGCTGCAGTCGACCAACAGCCAGCGCCAGATCAAGCCCGAGAGCCTGACCCAACAACAGATTCAACATCTCTGCCAGGCCTTGTCGGTCTGTCTGCCGGC
>CANGAW010000046.1 GCA_947451925.1 Burkholderiales bacterium
CTCTGCCACCTCTCCTGTTAGGTTCGCTACTGCTTGGCATTTCTCGAAGTGCGCGATTGTAGCAGAGTCTGGCCAGCACGGTCAGCAGATTTTCATTTTCAGGGCTTGAGCACCTTCAAACCACCCATGTAAGGCAACAGCACTTCGGGCACAGCAATGCTGCCGTCAGCCTGTTGATAATTCTCAAGCACCGCGACCAAGGTCCTGCCTACTGCCAGCCCCGAGCCATTCAGGGTATGGGCCAGTTCCGGTTTGCCTTGTGCATTACGGAAGCGGGCCTGCATGCGGCGCGCCTGAAACGCTTCGCAATTCGATACGGAGGAAATTTCACGATAGGTGTTTTGCGCTGGCAGCCAGACTTCGATGTCATAGGTTTTAGCCGCACCAAAACCCATGTCTCCAGTGCATAGTGTAATGACGCGGTAAGGCAGGCCCAGTTTTTTCAGTATGTTTTCTGCATGACCCAGCATCTCTTCCAGCGCCGCATAGGAATGCTCGGGGTGGACAATCTGCACCATTTCTACTTTGTCGAACTGATGCTGACGGATCATGCCGCGGGTATCGCGGCCATAGCTGCCCGCCTCGGAACGAAAACAGGGCGAGTGCGCGACCAACTTCATCGGCAAGGCGTCGCCGGCAACGATTGCATCGCGCACCAGGTTCGTCAGCGGTACTTCGGCTGTAGGAATCAGGTACAGTGCTTCGCCCTCGCCTTCCTGACCGCCTTTTTTGACCGCAAATAAATCTGCCTCAAATTTAGGCAGCTGTCCGGTGCCACGCAAGCTGTCGGCGTTGACGATGTAAGGCGTATAGCACTCGGTGTAGCCATGCTCAGCCGTATGGGTGTCGAGCATGAACTGCGCTAATGCGCGATGCAGACGGGCGATGCCGCCTTTCATGACCGAGAAGCGTGAACCGGTAAGCTTGGTGGCAACATCAAAATCGAGTCCGATGCCAGCGCCCAAATCCACGTGATCTTTGACGGCAAAAGCAAAGCTGTTGGGCGTGCCGACTTTACGCAGCTCGACATTGCCTTGTTCGTCCGAACCGGCGGGCACGGACTCATGCGGCAGATTCGGAATGGCCAGCATGAAGTCGGACAATTGCGCCTGAATTTTTTCCAGCTTGTCTGCCGAAGATTTCAACTCGTCGGCAATGCCGGCCACCTCGCTCATCAATGCCGAGCCATCTTCGCCCTTGCCTTTCAACATGCCGATCTGTTTGGACAAGGCATTGCGCTGCGCCTGCAATTCTTCGGTACGGGTCTGAATCGATTTGCGTTCGCCTTCAAGCGCATTGAAAGTCGTGACATCAAGCTGAAATTTACGCTGCGCCAGACGGTCGGCGACGTTGTTGATGTCTTTGCGGAGTAGTTGGATGTCAATCATGGGAGGCGCGTTTCGTGCAAATAGTGAGACCGACATTGTACCAATGCCGGAGCGTGGTGATTACAGCGGGATTGACGCGTTTATTTTTTTGCTGCCTGTGCGTCCGCGGCACGCAAAAATGCCAGCTTGTCGGCAATCTTTCCTTCCAGTCCACGCGGCGTAGGTTGATACCAGCCGGGCTCGGCCATGCCTTCTGGCAGATAGGTCTCGCCAGCAGCATAGGCATCGGGTTCGTCATGGGCATAGCGATACAGCTTGCCATAGCCCAGCTCTTTCATCAGCTTGGTTGGTGCATTACGCAAATGCTCAGGCACCGGGCGCGATTTGTCTTTGGCGATAAAAGCGCGGGCGGCATTGTAGGCTTTATAAACGGCGTTCGATTTCGCCGCACAAGCCAGATAAACGGTGGCTTCGGCCAGGGCCAGTTCGCCTTCGGGGCTGCCGAGTCGCTCATAAGTCTCAGCCGCATCAAGCGCCAAACGCAGCGCGCGCGGGTCAGCCAAGCCTATATCTTCGGCCGCCATACGGATTAAACGGCGCGCCAGATAACGCGGGTCGGCGCCGCCATCAAACATGCGCACCAGCCAGTACAAGGCGCCGTCAGGATTAGAGCCGCGCACCGATTTGTGCAGCGCTGAAATCTGGTCATAAAAGGCGTCGCCGCCTTTGTCGAAGCGACGCAGGGCGTCACCCAGACTCTCTTTTAATAATTCACTGTCGATCGTGTCCTGCTTTTTTTGTGCGGCCGCACGCAACACGATTTCGATATTGTTGAGCAGTTTGCGACCATCACCATCGGCACTGGTAACCAGTGAAGCTCTGGCTTCATCGGTAACCAACATTGCCACCCCATCCAGTGCCAGCGCCCGGGTAATGAGGGTGCTGAGATCTGTTTCATCCAATGATTTGAGCACATAAAGCGCCGCACGAGAGAGCAGCGCGCCGTTGACTTCGAACGAAGGATTTTCAGTGGTGGCGCCGATGAAGGTAAACAAACCGCTCTCGACATGCGGCAGGAAAGCGTCTTGCTGGCTTTTATTGAAACGATGCACTTCGTCGACAAACAAAATCGTTTTGCGGCCGTTAGCCTGCAAGACTTGAGCACGTTCCACTGCTTCACGGATGTCTTTGACGCCCGACAAGACTGCTGAGAGCGCCATGAATTCGGCATCGAAACCTTGCGCCATCAGACGGGCCAGCGTGGTTTTACCGACACCCGGTGGGCCCCACAAAATCATCGAATGCGGCTGGCCTGAATCAAAGGCTACACGCAGCGGTTTGCCCGGGCCCAGCACATGCTGCTGCCCTATGACAGCGTCAAGGGTGGCGGGACGCAGGCGCTCGGCAAGGGGAACAGATGTCATCACAGTGCGGCTTATTGCTTGAGCACGTCGGCGCCCTTGGGAATGACGAAGCGAAACTGGGAAGCCGAAATCGACGGATTTTTTTCAAAACGGGTAAAGGTCAGCAGCGAAGCCTGACCAAAACTGTCGCGCAATTCCATCGCAACCGGCATGCCGTCTTTCAAGCCAATGCCGATTTTTTCAAAATTGGTATCCTGGGTTTTAGGAATGGCCTGCAGCCATTCGATACCATCACGGGTACCACCTTCGGACAACTTGAAATTTTTTTCCAGGTCGTTGCTGCCAAACAGAATGGCGGCGGGCGAAGAACCGATCGCGCCACCGAGGGTGCGGATGGTGACCTGGTTCAGGTCTTTGTCATAAATGTAGAGTTTGTCGCCGTCGGCTTGCAGCAATTGCTCGTAGGGCTTTTGATAGATCCAGATAAATTTGCCGGGCCGCGCAAATTGAAAGCTGCCACTGGACGCACTAGACACACGCATGGCGCCACTGTCGCCATCGGTTTTCACCAGCCGCTGGGTAAATTCGCCGCGGGCCGTGTGGGTCGCACTGACAAAAGATTTGAATTGTTCGAGTGCCGTGGCTTGCGCCAGCATGGGCAAGCCCATCGACAAGGAAAGACAAAGGGATGTAATTAATTTATTCAACATTACCAGCCGGTACAAGAATGTCACGATTACCATTGGACTGCATCGATGAAACGATGCCGCTATTTTCCATTTGTTCGAGCAAACGTGCAGCCCGATTGTAGCCAATGCGCAGATGACGCTGCACCAGCGAAATCGATGCACGACGATTTTTCAAAACGATGGCTACGGCCTGATCGTACATCGGATCAGACTCGGCGCCCGCGTTTTCCGTGCCACCGAATTCAGCACTGCCTTCTTCGGTGGTGCCACCTTCCAGTATGCCTTCAATGTAGTTCGGCTCACCCTGTGATTTGAGATGATCCACCACGCGGTGCACCTCTTCATCGGAGACGAAGGCGCCGTGTACCCGCACCGGCATGCCGGTACCGGGTGGCATGTACAGCATGTCGCCCATACCCAGCAGGGCCTCGGCCCCCATTTGATCAAGAATGGTTCGTGAATCGATTTTGCTGCTGACCTGGAAAGCAATGCGGGTCGGAATGTTGGCTTTGATCAGGCCGGTAATCACATCCACCGATGGACGCTGCGTGGCCAGAATCAGGTGAATACCTGCCGCACGTGCTTTTTGTGCGATACGGGCAATCAGCTCTTCAACTTTTTTACCCACCACCATCATCAGGTCGGCCAGCTCATCAATGATGATGACAATCGTCGGCAATTTATCCAGTGGTTCGGGTGCGTCTGGCGTCAGGCTGAACGGATTCGGAATTTTTTCTTCGCGCTTTTCGGCGTCCACAATTTTCTGGTTGTAGCCGGCCAGATTGCGCACGCCCAGCTTGGACATTAATTTATAACGCCGCTCCATTTCGGCCACGGCCCAGTTCAGCGCATGACCGGCCTGACGCATATCGGTGACCACCGGTGCAAGCAAATGCGGAATGCCTTCGTAAATCGACAGCTCCAGCATTTTCGGGTCAATCAAAATCAGCCTGACCTGATTCGGGTCGGCCTTGTAGAGCAAAGACAAAATAGTGGCGTTAATGCCCACCGATTTGCCTGAACCCGTGGTACCAGCCACCAGCAGATGCGGCATTTTCGCCAGATCGGCCACCACAGGATTACCGGCGATGTCCTTGCCCAGTCCGATGGTCAGCGACGAAGCGCCATCGTTATAGACTTTGGAGCCAACGATTTCTGACAGGCGCACAATCTGCCGCTTTGGATTTGGCAGTTCCAGCCCCATGAAATTTTTGCCGGGAATCGTTTCCACTACGCGAATCGACGTCAGCGACAAGGCACGCGCCAGATCACGGGCCAGATTGACGATCTGACTCCCTTTGACGCCCACTGCCGGCTCGATTTCATAACGGGTAATTACTGGGCCCGGGTAGGCGGCCACCACTTTGACTTCAACGCCGAAGTCGGAGAGTTTTTTCTCGATTAAGCGGCTGACAAATTCCAGGGTTTCAATGCTAACCGTTTCCTGATTGGGCGGTGGCTCATCGAGCAAAGACAGCGGCGGCAAATTGGTGTCAGGCAGATCAAGAAACAGCGAGACTTGCCGTTCTTTTTCGACACGATCGGATTTCTGCACAACCACAACTTGCGGTTCAATATGTATCGGCGAAGAATCAACAATGCGGGCACGCTCCTGCACCACCACCTCAACCCGTTTGACTGCCGCTTCCTGCCCAAGTTTGCGATCCTGCCGGGCTGCATAGAAATCCATGGCCCATTGCGCACTACTTTCAAGCGCACTACCCAGTTTTTCTGCGACGGCCATCCAGGAAACGTGAAAGCACAAACTGAAACCAAGACCGAACAGCAGCATCAACAACAAGGTCGCCCCGTTGAATCCGAACGCTGTTTGCGCACCGCCCCCAATCAACTCGCCAAACACACCGCCGGGCGCGCGCGGCAAAGCCGCCTTGAGCGAATACATGCGCACAAATTCCAGGCCAACACTGCCCATGAGCATGAGGATAAAACCGCCGATGCGAATATTGAGTTCATGATGATGGCGCTGCTCCGGCATTTTCAGCAGCAGAAAGCGGTTAGCCAGTTGCCGGTAATTGACCCAGACCAGCGACGTCATCGCAATACACCACCACCAGGCCGACACGCCGAACAAATAAAACATGATGTCGGCAATCCAGGCCCCGACCAGACCACCCCAATTGGCTGGCTGTGCCACCACACTAGCGTGCGACCAGCCCGGGTCTTCACTGGAATAGGTGATAAAAATCAGGATCAGATAAGCGCACACCACCGCCAGGATCAGCCAGCGCGCCTCGAACAACAAGCGCAGCAAACGGTTGGGCAATTGGTCGGGCGGGGGTGCGGGCGGGGTTCGGGTGTAACTCGGGCTGGGTCTGTTCATGACGAAGGGGGATTCTGGAGCGGTGCCATGGTGATTCTACAGGTCGTCTATAATCCGAAACTGAATTGACCGGCACTATCGCACGAAACAGGGCAGGATGAAACACCCCGCAACCTGGCCCCTGCCCCTGCCCTTGTCCCGGCCGCAGCCGACTGCTGCTTGCACCCGTTTACTTACCCAAGAAAAATCCTATGTCCAGCCCAAAACACGCTCACGTCCTGATCCTCGGTTCCGGCCCTGCCGGCTATAGCGCCGCCGTCTATGCGGCCCGCGCCAACCTCAATCCAGTCCTTATTACCGGCATCGCGCAAGGCGGTCAGCTGATGACCACCACCGACGTTGAAAACTGGCCCGGCGATCCACTGGGCGTGCAAGGCCCGGAGCTGATGCAGCGCTTGCAGCAGCATGCTGAGCGTTTTAATACCGAAATCATTTTTGATCATATCCACACCACCCACCTGACGGAAAAGCCGATCCGTCTGGTTGGCGACTCCGGCGAGTACACCTGTGACGCGCTGATCATTGCCACCGGCGCCTCCGCGCAGTACCTTGGTCTGGCGTCCGAAGAAAGCTTCATGGGCAAGGGCGTGTCGGCTTGCGCTACCTGCGACGGCTTCTTTTACCGCAATCAGGAAGTCGCCGTAGTCGGCGGCGGCAACACGGCGGTTGAAGAAGCGCTGTATTTGTCCAACATTGCCAATAAAGTAACCGTCATTCATCGCCGGGATAAATTCCGCGCGGAGCCAATTCTGATCGACCGCCTGATGGCCAAAGTGGCGGAAGGCAAAATCGAGGTTAAGTGGAATCACACACTGGAAGAAGTCACTGGTGATGCCAGCGGTGTAACCGGCATCAGCATCAAATCAAATGATGGCGTGACCACCCAGGTGCCCCTGCATGGCGTATTCATTGCCATCGGCCACAAGCCCAACACCAGTATTTTTGAAGGACAGCTGGCCATGCATAACGGCTACATCGTCACCAAGACCGGTCTGGAAGGCATGGCCACGGCAACCAGCGTTGCTGGCGTGTTTGCTGCCGGCGATGTGCAGGATCATATCTACCGGCAGGCTATTACCAGCGCCGGCACCGGCTGCATGGCCGCACTTGATGCCCAGCGTTATCTGGAAAGCACGGAATAATCTGGTGAGATCGTGGCAGCGTCGCTGAAAAATTTTACCGACTTAAAGGCGCTACAGCTAACACTGAAAGCGCAGGAAAAAGCGCACGCCGAAGCCGAGCGCATCCGGCTTGAGCAGGCAGAGCGGCTGGAGCGGGAAGCTAATATTTTTCGCGCCAGCATCGGTGAAATCAAACCTTTAAGCACAGCGCCGCGCCAGACCCCGGCGCTACCGCTGCCGCCACCGGTTGCCCGACAGCGGATTGCCGATGAAGAAGCGGCCTTGCAGGCTTCTTTGTCGGATGATTTCAGCATCGAGACCTTGCTCGAATCGGATCAGGAACTCAGCTATACGCGCAGCGGCATCGGTGCCGATGTGGTGAAAAAATTGCGGCGGGGTGAATGGGTGACGCAAGATCAACTCGACCTGCATGGCTTGCGCACCGATGAAGCCCGCGAAGCGGTTGCCCTTTTTTTACGTAATGCGACCCGCCGCGGCCTGCGCTGTGTGCGCATTATTCATGGCAAAGGGCTGGGTTCGGTGAACAAGGAGCCCGTGTTGAAAAACAAAGTACGCAACTGGCTGGTACAAAAAGAAGAAGTGATGGCTTTTTGTCAGGCCCGTGCTGCCGATGGCGGCAGCGGCGCTCTGATGGTGCTGCTGCGGGGCTCTAATTAATCACTTGGGACGCCCTCCCTATTTTCATATTCGGAGCCACTGGGTTCCGGCCTGTGCAGGAACCCAGTATCTTTTTTAATCCGCCAAAGGATCAAACCGCTTCCGCCCCGGTCTCACCGGTACGAATACGAACGACCTGATCAACCGAGCGTACGAAAATTTTGCCGTCGCCGATCTTGCCGGTGCGGGCTGCCTTGATGATGGCTTCAACGGCATGCTCAACCACCTCGTCTGTTACCACTGCTTCGAGTTTGACCTTCGGCAAAAAATCAACCACATACTCTGCGCCGCGATACAACTCGGTATGCCCTTTTTGACGGCCGAATCCTTTGACCTCGGTCACTGTCAGACCGGTTACCCCAACGGCAGCCAGTGCTTCGCGTACTTCATCTAATTTGAATGGCTTGATAATCGCGGTAATTTGCTTCACGGGGAACTCCTTGTTTTTGTAAGTCGGTAGAAAATTTTATTGTTCACGAAATTTCGACGTAATCGGATAACGCCAGTCTCGCCCGAAAGCACAGTGCGTCACTCTGACGCCAACCGGTGCCTGTCGTCTTTTGTATTCATTGATCTTAATCAGCCGGGTGATCCGCTCTATATCTTCCTTACGATAACCCGCAGCCAGCAGTTCCGCAATGCCCTGCCCTTGCTCCATATAGCCTTCCATGATGCCGTCCAAAATCTCATACGGCGGCAATGAGTCCTGATCAGTCTGGTCAGGCCGCAGCTCGGCTGATGGCGCGCGGGTCAGAATGCGTTCCGGAATCACGGTAGCAATGCCGTTGCGGTATGCGCAAAGACGATAGACCAGGGTCTTGGCAATGTCCTTGATCACGGCAAAACCGCCAGCCATGTCACCGTACAGCGTGCAATAACCAACAGCCATTTCGCTCTTGTTACCCGTGGTCAGAACAATAGAACCGGATTTATTCGACAACGCCATTAACAAAGTACCGCGAATACGGGCTTGCAAATTTTCTTCGGTGGCGTCTTCGGCAAGGCCGGCAAATTCAAAGTCGAGTGCGGCGCGAAACGCATCAAAGCAAGGATTGATGGCGATTTCGTCATAGCGCACGCCCAGCAGCTTGACCATTTCACGCGAATCAACCCATGACATTTCTGCCGTATAGGGTGAAGGCATCATCACGCAGCGCACCTTATCGGCACCGAGTGCATCCACCGCAATAGCCAGCGTCAGTGCCGAATCTACCCCGCCGGAGAGGCCAATCAGTGCGCCGGGAAAACCGTTTTTACCCACATAGTCGCGCACACCCATCACCAACGCGGCATACACTTGCGCTTCCAGCGACAACTCGGCCGGCAAGACCTGCGCTTGCGGCACGGCGTGCTCAAACTCAATCACCAGCAGTTGTTCATCAAACTGCCGCAGCTGCGCTGCGACTTCGCCGGCAGCGTTCATCACAAATGAGCTGCCATCAAAAACCAGCTCATCCTGACCGCCAACCAGATTGGCATACACCAGCGCCAGTCCCTGCGCGCTGACATTGGCCCGCATCACATCGCGCCGCAGATGCGGTTTGTTCATATGAAAAGGCGAAGCATTCGGCACCAGCAAGACTTCGGCGCCGGCAGCCCGTGCCGCAGCTGGCATGTCCGGATACCAGGTATCTTCGCAAATGTTAATGGCGAAGCACACACCCTTGACGGTAAAGGTGCAGACTTCATCGGCAGCAGAAAAATAGCGCTTCTCGTCAAACACGGTGGTGTTGGGCAGCGCGTGTTTGCAGTAGGTGGCCATCACACGGCCATTACACAGTACCGAAGCGGCGTTGTAATACGCGGTGCCGCGCGCTAAGGGATGACCGACAATGACGTGCAGGTCTTTTAGCGGCGCAAGCGTCGCTGCCAGCGCGGCCAACGCCTCGTCGGATTTTGCGTAGAATGAACGGCGCAACAGCAAGTCTTCCGGCGGGTAACCCACCAGCGACAGTTCGGGTGTGACGACAATATCGGCTCCCTGCTCTGCAGCGCGGCGTGCGTAGTCGGCGATTTTTTCGCTGTTTCCGCTGAGGTCTCCGACGGTGCTGTTAATCTGGGCTATTGCAAGGTTGACTGTCATGGCGATGGATACGGCAAGGGTATTTTTAACGACACAAATGCTTCAATGAGGCCGGCTCTGCAAAATCAGGATTATCTCACGCGACTCGTTTCGACTTTGTCCGACATTGGACAAGCTGTCTGGGACGCACTGGTACAGGCGCAAGCGGATGCGAATCCCTTTCTCTCTTTTGCCTTCTTGCATGCGCTGCATGAGTCCGGCAGCGCCAGCGTAGAGTCGGGATGGCAGCCGCAATTTTTGACGCTCTGGCAAGCCGACAAACTGGTAGCGGCCATGCCGCTGTATGCCAAATTTCATTCTTATGGCGAGTATGTATTCGACTGGGCCTGGGCCGATGCGTATCAGCGTAATGGTCTCGATTACTATCCCAAACTCTTGTCGGCCATTCCGTTTACACCGGTCACAGGCGGCAGGTTGCTGGCGGTAGATGATGACGCACGCGCTGCACTGATCAAGGCTTTGCAAAGCCTGCAGCAATCCAATACGCTGTCGTCAACCCACATCCTGTATCCGCCCTCCTCGCAAGCGCAGCAATTGGCAGCAAGCGGATTCATGCTGCGTAGCGATGTGCAATTTCATTGGGAAAATACGGGCTATCAGGATTTTGAACATTTCCTGTCCACGCTGGAGCAAAAAAAACGCAAAAACATTCGCGCCGAACGACGCAAAGTGATGGAAGCGGGTATTAGTTTGCGACAGATTCGCGGCATTGATGCCAGCGAAGCGGACTGGCATTTTTTCAAGCGTTGCTATGACCACACCTACCGGGCCCACCATTCGACACCGTATCTGAACCTGGATTTTTTCCTGCGCATAGGCGCCACCATGCCGGAAAATATTCACCTCATCGTCGCTGAGCGCGACGGCCGGCCGATTGCTTCGTCTTTGCTAATCCACGACGCCCATACCTTGTACGGCCGTTACTGGGGCGCAGTCGAACAGCATGCCTGCCTGCATTTTGAAACCGCGTATTACCAGCCACTGGAATTTTGCATTACTGAGAAAATCCGCTACTTCGAAGGCGGCGCACAAGGCGAACATAAAATAGCGCGCGGATTTCTACCGCAACAAACCTGGTCGGCGCACTGGCTTGCTCACCCGGGATTTGCGGACGCAATCGAGCGTTTTCTGGAACGCGAAGACGCCGGCATGCGCTCTTATATTGATGAATTAAACGAACGCAATCCGTTCAAGACATAAAAAAACGAGGCGACTTACGTGGCCTCGTTTTTCATACTGCAATCTGCGTTGAATCAGACGGCTTCTTTGTTGAGCTTGTTGTAAGCCTCAACACCACCGAGGATTTCAGCACGGGCATCATCCGGACCGAACCAGCCTTCGATCTTGACCCACTTGCCAGGTTCCAGATCTTTGTAGTGTTCGAAGAAGTGCTGAATCTGCTGCAGGCGCAGATCATTGATGTCTTCCGGCTTTTGCCAGTGTTTGTAAATTGGCAGCACTTTATCCACTGGCACGGCGAGAATTTTTGCATCGCCGCCACCTTCGTCAGACATTTTCAGCACGCCGATAGGACGGCAACGCACGACCACACCGGGAAACAGCGGGAATGGCGTGATCACCAGCACATCAACCGGGTCACCATCGTCAGCGATGGTCTTGGGCACATAGCCGTAGTTGCATGGGTAATGCATGGCTGTGCCCATGAAACGATCAACAAAAATCGCGCCGGATTCTTTGTCGACTTCATACTTGATCGGGTCGGCGTTCATGGGGATTTCAATAATTACATTGAAGTCGTTCGGCAAGTCACGGCCAGCTGATACGTGGTTCAGGCTCATTAGGGTCTCTCCGGGGATGGCAAAAAATATGATCTCGATATTATAGCGGGCGAAACTTGCCGAGCGCTTACAGCAGCGTCTGCCGCTTCAGACCGACGCTGCTGAATTCAACGCTTATTCAACGTTTATTTAACGCAGGCAGGATAGTAATGGCGCACTGCCGGTAATGTGCAGCCGCCTCTTCAGGTTCATTGAGTTCTTCATGACATTGCGCCAGACGCAAATGCGCTTCCTGCAAGGTGCTGCGCTCGCTGGCGTCAGACAAGGACTGTTTGAGATAACGCTGTGCTTTGCCCCACAACTTTTGCTTCAGACACAAAGTGCCCAGCACCAGCGAGAGTTCGGCGTCATTCGGACGTTCACGCAGCCAGTTTTCACCGTGTTCAATTTGCGCCAGCAAGGTCGCTGAAGATTCCGGTGCGGCGCACAAGCGATAGGCCCGTAAAAGCCGCGCATCCCATTGCGCCAGTAGCGCTTTTTCCAGAATGGCCGCTGCATCCTGCTGCAAACCCAGTCCCATGAAGGCATTGGCTGCGCTGACTGCCACGGCCGGGCTGGTGCGGTCTTCCGCGGGCACGCTGGCCCACAGACTTTTCAGCGATTCGACATCATGGCCGGCTGCCGGTAGCAGGGTTTCGAACGACAAGTCGCGCAAACGGCGCGATAAGGCAGGGTGCAAGGCCTTGCGTTTATCCAGTAGACGTACCAGCCGCAAAACCTCTTGCCAGTTGCGGGCGTTTTGATTAACCCGCAATGCCAGCCGCAACGCGTGAATATGGCGGATGCCGCCAGCATTCAATTCGCTGAGTGCCTGCAATGCCGCTTCGCTGTCTTTGTTGTCCTCTGCCAGCAGCTCGATTGAAGTCATCAGCCGAGCGGTGCGTAATTGATGGTCTTCTTGCGCCTGCAACAGCCAGGCGTCACGCCGGGCCGGCTGCTGCAAACGATGCGCAGCGCGCGCGCCAATCAAGGCGGCAAGGCCGGCGTTCTCCGGCAATAGCGCAGCACGGTTGGCAGATTTTTCTGCGTGCCCGAAGCGGCCTTCGATAAAAGCTTTCAAGGCCTCATACAAGGCACGGCTTGATTCGCGTTGCTGCCTGGCTGCCCGATACTGACTGACACGGCCCGGCATATTGAGCGTGGCCCGTGCAGTCAGAATGATGGCGAACAGCACCACGATAAACAGCGTCAGCAGTGCGATGAAAAAATTCAGCGAGAGATCCACCCGATACGGTGGATAAAAGAAAACCACGTTACCCGGATTAAAACGGGCCAGAACAGCCAGCCCGATGGCAGAGGCAAACAGGGTCAGAAGCCAGAGAAAAACACGCATGTCGGCTACTCAGGGACGCTGACGCGAATTGCGCACAGCAGTCAGACTATTAGAGAGGGTCGGCATTTCTATGCTCAGCACACTGGCTTGCAGCTGCTTGAGCAATTCGCGCGCAGCCAGCGTTGGCCGGGCACGTACGTCGAAATATTTTACCAGAGCCCGATCAGCTTCGAGCAAGTCGCTGCGAAATGCCGCATCGTTACGCGACAACAAAGCCAGCCTTGCGTTTAGTAAACGCAGCTTCAGATTTTCACGGGCAAAGAATGCTTCGCCCGGTGACAGCAGCAGCGCCTCAGGCGCGGCAACACGGCGTACCTGCACCAGCTGCCGCACTTCATTCCACAAGTCGCTGCCTAAACTATTCCAGCGTTGTTGCATGTCGCTGCGCCAGTCTTCGCCGGCAACGCCCTTCGATGGCGCACCTTTAGTCTGCGCCAGCTGGCTTTTCGGCGCGGGTGCCACCAGCGCCGGTTTTTCATCTGCCAGCAAAGGCATGCTGTCGATTTGCGCCACCAGCGCGTCCAGTCGCACCGCAATCCCGGTTAAGTCCACGCTGGGCAGGCTTTTGATGGCGTCGCTGTCTTTGGCAATGGCACGACGGATCGCAATAAATTGCGGCCGGTCGGCGCGGGACAAACGGGCGTCTGCGTTTTGCAGCGCAATCAAAGCACCGCGCACATTGCCGGCCAACTGCAATTGCTGACTCGCGGTGGACAGCACTTGTTCGACTTCGGCCAGCGCCCAGTCGTCACGATTTTTCGCCAGATCCTGATACAGCTGTTCCAGCGCCAGTTGTTGTCCCTGCGATTCGACTTGCCGGGCTTCGAGCAACGCGACCTTGCCTTGCAAAGTCTGCACTTCGTCATCGACACGACTGGCGATCAGCTTGGTCTGGCTATTGATGTTGTCGCCACTTTGCAAGCGCTGCGCCAGCTCACGGCGCAGGTTGGCGACATCGTTGCGCTCACTCCACCATTGCAAGGCTAGCAAAGCCGCCAACAGGCCCAGTATGGCCAGCAGTCGATTACTTTTTAGCCATTGCAAAGCATGGACACGCGGCTGAAGTTGCGGCGTTAAATTTTCGGCAGGGGATGAGGGTGGCAAATCAGTCATGGTCGTGATTGTATCGCGGCATACACCGCGTCGTCGCCGGAGCCGCACAAAATGATGTGCTTAAAGCCGAGATCGCGGGCAGTCTCGGCAATGCGGGGGTGCGGCACGATCAGGGTTTTTTGCTGCATGCCGGGCCAGCCTTCGCCTTTATCAATTTGCCCGACCATGTCTTGCAATAAACGCAATCCTTCAGAGCTGGTAATGAGCCAGTCATTGTCTTGCGCAATCAGCCAGCGCAATTGCGCCGTTTTGTTAGCGTCGAGCAGCGGCGGCAGCCGACGATAGGCTGCAATCTGCTCGACCTTAATGCCCGCAGCACGCAATTGCTCGGCCAGTAATTCACGGCCGGTCTCGGCGCGCACAATCAGCACGCTTTTCCCGCGCAGTGCGTCAAGGTCCAGAACCTGAAGCAGGGTTTCGGAATCGGTTCGCTGCAAATCCAGCGGACTGACGATGCGGGCATTCGCGTCGTTTAAGCCATGACGCGCCAGCGCTTGCCGACTACCCTCGCCAACCACCGCTGCCGTCACCTGATGCGGCCAATGGTCAAGAAAAGCGAATGCAGCATCGACAGCGTTGGGACTGACAAAGGCCACCATTGCATAGTCGCTCAGGCGGCTAAGAGTTACACGCAATGCCGTCGTATCCTGCAGCGGCAAAATGTCGAGCAGAGGAAATACATGAACAGGGCAAGCAGCGGCGGCCAGCCGACGAGCCAGGGGTGCTGCCTGCGCCTCTGGCCGGGTAATGACGACCGGATTAGGCATCCACCTGACAAGCGGCCAGAATCGCTGTGGCGTCTTGCTGGTGCAAGGCAAGCGCCACCTGCTGACCCAGAATTTCCGGTTCACTGGCCGCGCCGTTGACTTCGGCACTGGCAATGCGTTTACCGTCGGGTGTGGCAACCATTGCCCGCAGACGCATCATGCCCTGATCGACGGTGGCAAACGCGGCCAGCGGGATCTGGCAGCTGCCACCAAAAGTTTTGGACAGGGTGCGTTCGGCACGCACTGCCCGTTCGGTATCGACGTGGTTCAAGGGGGCTAGCAAGGCGCGCAAATCGTCGCGGTCAGAGAGTATTTCTATGGCCATGGCGCCCTGCCCTGGCGCGGGCAGGCTTTGCTCTGGCTCTATACAGGCGCGAATGCGGCTGCTCAGGCCCAGGCGTTTGAGACCGGCTGCTGCCAGAATGATGGCCGCATATTCGCCGCGATCAAGCTTGGCCAGACGGGTATCGAGGTTGCCACGCAAGGGCTGAATCACCAGTTGTGGAAAGCGTGCAGCAATCAGGGCCTGACGGCGCAGGCTGCTGGTACCGACGATGGCACCGGCAGGCAGTGCATCCAGACTGGCAAATTCATTGGAGACAAAAGCGTCGCGCGGGTCTTCGCGTTCCAGCACGGCGGCCAGCACAAAGCCCTCCGGCAATTCCATCGGCACGTCCTTCAGGGAATGGACGGCAAAATCGGCCTCGCCATTCTGCATGGCGACTTCAAGTTCTTTGACAAACAAGCCCTTGCCGCCGACCTTGGACAAGGTGCGGTCAAGAATTTGATCGCCACGCGTGGTCATTCCGAGGATTTCGACAGTGCTGTGCGGATATAATTCAAGCAAGCTTGCACGAACATGTTCGGCTTGCCACATTGCCAGCCGACTCTCGCGGGAAGCAATGATTAATTTTCCGGAAAACGATGCGTTCAAAACAACCTCTTTTTTTCGGGGTCGTCGCACTATGCAGCGACCCGGTTGGAAGTGCTAAAAAATTTTGACGAATATTATCACGCACACTTTGCAATTAGCGGCCAAAAACCGCATGCGCAAACCCTCACCTGCTCACTGCTTACCCCTGCCATGGCAAAAACTCTGACACCTTCTGCTCCCCTGAAAGCTACAACCGATAAAGATGCACCGCTTAAGGAAGATATCCGTTTGCTGGGACGATTGCTTGGCGAGGTCTTAAGGCATCAGGAGGGCGAAGCGGTATTTACGATCGTCGAAACCATACGCCAGACCGCCGTGCGCTTTCGCCGCGAATCCGATCCGCAAGCTGGTGCTGCGCTGGACAAGCTGCTGAAAAAACTCACCCGCGACCAGACTAACTCTGTGGTCCGTGCCTTTTCCTATTTTTCGCATCTGGCAAACATTGCAGAAGACCAGCACCAAAACCGCCGCCGCCGCGTTCACTTGTTAGCCGGTGCCGGACCCAAGCGCGGCAGCATTGCCACCACCTTAGCCAAGCTTAACGATGCGGGTGTGTCTGAAAAAAATATCGTCAACTTTTTTAACGAAGCACTGATTTCGCCTGTGCTGACCGCGCATCCGACCGAAGTGCAGCGTAAAAGTATTCTCGATGCAGAACGCGAAATTGCGCGCCTTTTGGCCGAACGCGACACGGCATTGACGCCCGCCGAGCGCGCGCGCAATTTGCAAATGCTGCATGCCGAAGTCGCCACCCTGTGGCAAACCCGCATGCTGCGTTACTCGAAGCTGACGGTCGAAGATGAAATCGACAACGCCTTGTCGTATTACCGCATTACCTTCCTGCGCGAATTGCCGGGCTTGTTCGATGATATTGAGACCGAGCTGGCCCACCAGTTCCCGAAAAAATCAGGTCGCAGTGCCGTCCCTGCCGAATTGCCGCCGTTTGTACAAATGGGTAGCTGGATAGGCGGCGACCGGGACGGCAACCCCAACGTCAATGCGGGGACGATGACGCAGGCTCTGTCGCGACAGTCAACGACGATTCTGGATTTTTATCTGGAAGAAGTGCATGCGCTCGGCGCCAAGCTATCGATCTCCACCTTGCTAGTGGCGGTCAGCCCGGCATTGCAAGCGATGGCCGATGCGTCACCCGACAATTCGCCGCACCGCACCGATGAACCCTATCGCCGCGCATTGATCAGTATTTATGCACGACTGGCTGCCACGGCCAGAAAACTCGGCGTGGCCAATATTTTGCGGCGCGAGATCGGCGTGGTGGCGCCTTATGAAACGGCAGAGGAATTTGGCAATGATCTGGCGATCATCGCTGCATCGCTGGAAGCCAATCATGGCGCAGCACTGGTACGCCCGCGTTTGAATACCTTGAAGCGCGCGGCGCAAATTTTCGGATTTCATCTGGCTACCCTCGATATGCGCCAGAGTTCGGACGTGCATGAAAGGGTACTTACCGAATTGTTCAGCGCGGCAAAAGTTGAAGATAACTATGCGACGCTGTCAGAAGAAGAAAAAATCCGCTTGCTGTTAGCCGAACTTGACCAGCCGCGCCTGCTGTACTCGCCTTATCTGAATTACGCCGACGAGACCGTATCAGAGCTGGCAGTGTTGCGCATGGCGCGCACCATACGCCAGCAGTTCGGGCCGCGTGCGATTCGCAACTACATCATCTCCCACACCGAGAGCGTCTCGGATCTGCTGGAAGTGCTGCTGCTGCAAAAAGAAACCGGCTTGTTCCGCATTGATCCGAAGACCGGCAAGCAGGAAGCCGAACTGATGGCGATTCCCTTGTTTGAAACCATTCCCGATTTGCGCTTTGCCGCAGGCATTATGGATGGCTTGTTGTCCATGCCAAAAATTCGCGAACTGGTTCGCTTGCAAGGCGAACTGCAGGAAGTCATGCTGGGCTATTCCGATTCCAACAAAGATGGCGGCTTTTTGACCTCGAACTGGGAACTGTACAAAGCAGAAATCGGACTGGTTCAGGTATTTAACCGGCATGGCGTCAAGCTGCGTTTATTCCACGGGCGGGGCGGTACCGTTGGCCGGGGCGGCGGTCCTAGCCACGAGGCGATTCTGGCCCAGCCAAGCGGCACGGTGAATGGACAATTCCGACTGACCGAGCAAGGCGAAATTATTGCGTCGAAATTTTCCAATCCTGAAATCGGACGACGCAATCTTGAACTCGTGGTCGCCGCCGTCATGGAAGCGAGCCTGACGCCAGCCGTTACCGAAAGCAAGCATGCGAAGCGTTTGACCGAGTTTGAACGGGTGATGGAAGAATTGTCCGAGCGTGCCTACCAGGCCTATCGCAATCTGGTGTACGAAACACCGGGCTTTACCGATTATTTTTTTGCTGCGACTCCGATTACCGAAATTGCCGAACTCAATATCGGCTCCAGACCGGCCTCACGCAAATCCACGCGCCGCATTGAAGATTTGCGCGCCATTCCCTGGGGCTTTTCATGGGGACAGTGCCGCTTGCTACTGCCGGGCTGGTTTGGCTTTGGCAGCGCAGTGGCCAGCTGGCTGGCTGATAGCAGCACCGGTACCAAGACCAAAAAACTGGCGATTCTGCGCGCCATGAATAAAGAATGGCCATTTTTCTCTACCCTGATGGCCAACATGGAAATGGTATTGTCGAAGACAGATCTGGCTGTAGCCTCACGTTACGCCGGCTTGGTCGCCGACAAAAAACTGCGCAACATGATTTTCAAACGCATCACGGCTGAGCATGCGCTGACGAACGACAATCTGTCGCTGGTCACCGGAACGCGCGAAAGGTTGGCGGGCAATCCGACCCTGGCACGTTCGATCAAAAATCGCTTTGCTTATCTCGATCCGCTGAATCACTTGCAGGTTGAGCTGATCAAACGTCACCGGGCATGGAGCGCGGATGAACGCAAGGCTGATATTCGGGTACATCGCGGCATTCACTTGTCGATCAATGGCATTGCCGCAGGTTTGCGTAACACAGGTTAAAAGGCAGGCAGCAGAAGCTGCCGCCAATCATTCATCGTTGTAAAAAATTTTAGAAAATAAGCTCATGACAGCACAACTCTCCAAAAAAAGTGAGGCCTGGTCGGCTCGTTTCTCAGAACCGGTCTCTGATCTGGTCAAACGGTACACGGCATCGGTTTTTTTTGATTACCGTCTGGCACCTTTCGATATAGCAGGCTCTTTAGCACATGCGGAAATGCTTGCGCACCAGGGCATCATCAGCCAGCAAGATCATGCCGATGTACAGCGCGGCATGGCGCAAATTCAGGACGAAATCGCCGCCGGTAAATTTGAATGGCTGCTGGACCTGGAAGATGTGCACCTGAACATCGAAAAGCGTCTGACTGAACTGGTCGGCGACGCCGGCAAGCGCCTGCATACCGGCCGCTCACGCAATGATCAGGTGGCAACCGATATCCGTCTTTATTTGCGCGCGGCGATTGATGACATCACCACCCTGCTGCATCAATTCCGGCTGGCCCTGCTGGACTTAGCCGAGCAGCATGCCGGCACCATCATGCCGGGCTTCACCCATATGCAAGTAGCGCAACCCGTCACTTTCGGTCATCACATACTGGCTTACGTTGAAATGTTTGGCCGCGACACCGAGCGCATGCAGGATTGCAGAAAACGCGTCAATCGCCTGCCGCTGGGTGCCGCCGCACTGGCCGGCACCACCTTCCCGATTGATCGCCAGCGGGTCGCCAAAACCCTGGGCTTTGACGATGTCTGCCACAACTCGCTCGACGCCGTCTCGGACCGTGATTTTGCCATCGAGTTTTGCGCCGCCGCTGCCTTGCTGATGACGCATATTTCACGCATGTCGGAAGAACTGGTGATCTGGATGAGCCCGCGGGTCGGCTTCATCGACATTGCCGACCGCTTCTGCACCGGCTCGTCCATCATGCCGCAAAAGAAAAATCCGGACGTGCCCGAACTGGCGCGCGGTAAAACCGGCCGAGTCAATGGCCATCTGGTTGCGCTATTGACGTTGATGAAAGGCCAGCCGCTGGCTTACAACAAAGATAATCAGGAAGATAAAGAGCCGCTGTTCGATACGGTCGATACCGTCACCGATACCCTGCGCATCTTTGCCGACATGGCCGGCGGCATCAGTGTGAAAGCCGAAGCCATGCGCTCAGCCGCGCTGCAAGGCTATGCGACCGCAACCGATCTGGCTGATTATCTGGTGAAGAAAGGCCTGCCTTTCCGCGATGCCCATGAAGCAGTGGCGCGGGCCGTGCGGGCCTGTGTTGACCGCGGCTGCGATCTGGCTGATTTGACTTTGACAGATTTGCAGGTTTACTCGCCACTGATCGCAGAGGATATTTTTGCCGTATTGACGCTGGAAGGCTCGATCGCCGCCCGGGATCATGTAGGCGGGACGGCTCCGGCACAAGTCAAAAAAGCCATACAGCGAATTCGCGATCAACTTGCATGACGAGCGTATTTTTATAGCAAGACAGAAGCATCCCCGTCAATCAACGACCCGGATGCTTTTTTTACATAAGCTGTTGTAAGAATGCTTCACAATAAAATTAAATAACGGTGAAGCTAAAGAAAATATAAGTTCATTACCAAGCAAGATCAGAACGACCCACAGATAGCAGCTAAATTTTGGTTTGCGCCTGCCACTGCTCTGTACCAAGTTGGCCGATTAAAGAGACAAAGTGTCAGAGGCGATCTCACCCTGCACTCAATAAAAATTAAAATCCGACTGAAATCTCTGCTTACGAAAGTTCTCTATGTCTTATTTTCTTTTACTCTCAAAAACCATTGACGCCATCAATGAAAAAATCGGACTGGCGATCAGCTGGGCATTGCTCGCTGCCGTCTTAATTTGTAGTGGTAATGCGCTGGTGCGTTATACGCTCAACACCAGCTCCAACGCCTGGCTGGAAATTCAGTGGTATCTGTTTGGCGCCATCTTCCTGCTGGCCTCGTCCTATACGCTCAGGCGCAATGAGCATGTGCGCATTGACGTCATCGTCGGTAAATTTTCCAAACGCACGCAAGTCTGGATTGACCTGTTCGGTTTCCTGTTTTTCCTACTCCCGGCAACACTGCTTATTCTGTATTTCGCTGTTCCATTCGCTCTCGAATCCATCCGTAATCAGGAAGTTTCCAGCAACGCTGGCGGACTTATTGTCTGGCCCGCCAAGGCTTTAATCCCGCTCGGCTTTTTCATGCTGGCGCTGCAAGGCATTTCCGAATTCATCAAGCGTGCCGGTTTTTTGATGGGCAAAGTCGATGCCAGTGCATTTGAAAAACAAGCGACCACGCCCGCCGAAGAAATTGAGGCAATCAAGGCTGCCAATCAACTGAACTGAATCGAGAACCCACCATGACTGCTTTCCTGATTGCGAACATGGCGCCTGTCATGTTCGTCACCCTTGTCATTTTTTTATTGTCCGGCTTTCCGGTCGCTTTTTCATTAGCCGCCAACGGCCTGTTTTTTGGGCTGGTCGGGATTGAAGTCGGTCTGCTCAAGCCCGAACTTTTACAAGCCTTGCCCAACCGCTTGTTCGGTATCATGGGCAACGATACCCTGCTGGCGATTCCTTTCTTTACCTTCATGGGTCTGATCCTCGAGCGCTCCGGCATGGCCGAAGATTTGCTCGACACGATAGGCCAGCTGTTTGGTCCCATGCGCGGCGGTGTGGCCTATGCGGTGATTTTTGTCGGCGCCCTGTTAGCTGCCACTACCGGTGTGGTAGCAGCCTCAGTCATTTCTATGGGACTGATTTCACTGCCTGTGATGCTGCGCTATGGGTATGACAAGAAAATTTCTTCCGGCGTGATCGCCGCGTCCGGCACGCTGGCGCAGATTATCCCGCCATCATTAGTGCTGATCGTGATGGCAGATCAGCTCGGACGCTCGGTCGGCGACATGTATCAGGCTGCCTTCATTCCCGGCATTTTGTTAACCCTGATGTACACCGTCTATGTGATGGCAGTGTCCATCATCAAACCCGAAGCCTTGCCGGCACTGCCGCTGGAAGCGCGCAATCTGCGTGAAAAAAATGGCAATAGTGGTGCCGTTTCATTGTTTGTGCTGATTGCCGGTACCTTTGTTGTTGGCTGGCTATTCACAAAATTTTATCTGCGTGCTCATCCGGCCATGGCGGCAGACGAAGCGGCTATTTACGGCGGCGTGGTCGCTGTCGTGTTTGCGTTTGGCTTTGCCTTGCTGAATCAGAAACTCAAGCTTGGCCTGCTTTCCCGCATGGCTGAAAAAGTCATCCTCGTACTGGTGCCGCCACTGGCGCTGATTTTTCTGGTTCTAGGCACGATTTTCGTCGGCATTGCCACCCCGACCGAAGGTGGCGGCATGGGCGCGCTGGGCGCACTGATTCTGGCCCTGATGAATCGGCGCCTGAGCTGGGACTTGCTCAAGCAGGCCATGAATTCGACCACCCGCCTGTCTTGCTTTGTGCTGTTCATTCTGATCGGCTCCAGCGTATTTTCACTGGTGTTTCGCGGCGTAAACGGCGACTTGTGGGTAGAGCATTTACTGACCAATCTGCCGGGTGGCAATGCCGGTTTTCTGGTGGTGGTCAATATCCTGTTTTTCGGTCTGGCCTTCTTCTTGGATTTCTTTGAGCTGGCCTTCATTCTGGTGCCGCTGGTTGGGCCGGTAGCTGACAAAATGGGCATCGACCTGATCTGGTTTGGCGTACTGCTTTCCGTGAATATGCAAACCTCATTCATGCATCCGCCGTTTGGTTTTGCGCTTTTTTACTTACGCTCGGTGGCACCGAAGGAAGTCAAGACCAGCGATATCTACTGGGGTGCAGTGCCGTTTGTCGGCATTCAGGTTTTAATGGTCGCGCTGATTATTGCGTTTCCGACGCTGGTATCGGTTGATGCAAAAACAGACATGAAAGAACAGATTGAACTCAAGATTGATTTGCCCGACAGCGGAACAGCCAGCCCGACAACTGACACACCGAATGTCAATTTTTCTGTACCGGGTGATGGGGAAGGCGAAGGGTCCAATGAATTGAAGCTGGATTTTTCAACCGAGCCTGAAAAAAAATAAGCTCTGCAGAACACACCGGGCAAAATTAAAGCCCGCAGCACTTAAAAATGCTGCGGGCTTAATTTTGGCTGACTGCTTAATGCGTTGGCTTACTTGCGGCTGATCAGATAATTTTGGATCGGCACTTCACCCACTGAATACCATTGATTCTGATCCTGACGGAATCGTCTCCAGGGATCCAGCACCTTTTTGAATTTGGGATTCTTCGCTGCTTCCTCTTCCAATACCTCCATAGTCGCCTTGTAACAGGCATCCATGATCGGTTTGGAAAAACTGCGCAGCTTCACACCATTTTTCATCAAACGCGCCAGCGCACCGGGATTGCGCGCGTCATACATCGCCTGCATCGTGACGTGCGCTTCAAAAGTTGCGACTTCCAGAGCGGCCTGATAATCCTTGGGTAATTTTTCCCATTCCCTGATGCTGACGTAAAACGACAATTGCGCGCTGGCTTCCCACCAGCCGGGTGAATAGTAATACGGGGCGACCTTATTGAATCCCAGCTTTTCATCGTCATAAGGGCCTATCCATTCGGCTGCATCAATCGTGCCTTTTTCCAGCGCCGGATAAATATCGCCGGCGGCAATTTGCTGGGGAATGACACCGAGCTTTTGCAACACACGGCCAGCGAAACCGCCCACACGCATTTTCAGACCGCTCAAATCCTGGGGTGAACTGACTTCCTTGCGAAACCAGCCGCCCATCTGACAACCGGTGTTGCCACCCATGAAGTTCATGATGCCGTACTCATGGAAAAATTCGCGCATGATTTGTTTGCCACCGCCCTGATCCATCCAGGCGCTTTGCTGACGGGCAGTCAAACCAAAGGGTACGGCGCAATCGAAAGCAAAAGTGGCGTCTTTGCCGAAGTAGTAATACGAAGCGGTATGCCCCATCTCTACCGTACCGGCTTGCACTGCATCCATGACTTGCAGGGCGGGCACAATTTCTCCGCCTGGGAAAGGGCGAATATTGAATTTGCCATCCGTGAGTTGCGACACGCGCCGGGCCAGCAGTTCAGCACCGCCGAAAATCGTATCAAGTGACTTGGGAAAACTGGATGCAAGACGCCAATTAATAGTCGGGTTGCTCTGCGCGATGGCAGGGGCAGCGAGTGCTCCCGCTGCAACACCTGCCGCAGTCTTTTTGATGAACGAACGACGTTCCATTTGTGTCTCCTCTGAGCACGCTATCTTCATATTTGGAATATTCAGCAACGATGATTTATTGCCAATTCTATGGACTACCGTTAAAACAATGGCAATTTTAGAATCGGATTTCAGCGCACAGCAATACCCATTTGATGGGGAAGAAGGAGATGTTGTTTATTCGCATTACGTGCAACATTGCTGACCAATAAAGAAAAATTTCTTTTGGTTACCGTGAATGAAAACCAACAGCAAGTAGTGTGGCAAACCCACATCAGTTATCTGCAAAATCCAGACAAAAGTGTGGGCAAAGCACTTCCAGTGAAATGCCTGCCGTTTTCAGCGTTTGAGAATGTTCAAGTGGATAGATTGCGCTGGCTCAGTTTGCGCA
>CANGAW010000047.1 GCA_947451925.1 Burkholderiales bacterium
CACCACAAGGTTCGGATCTTGTTTACGCTGCAGTACGTCGGCGTTACGCAAAATATGAAAAACAAAATCGGTGACGGCAGAAGGGGAGCTTGCAGAAATTCCTGCATCGGCACTAAATTCATCACTGGTAAACAAGATATCGCGCAGCACCGCAAACAAGTGCTCGTGAATACCTTTGATCATTTTATTGTCGACAAAGGCACTTGCCGGCGCACCACGGATATCGAGTTTTATGCCGCGTTCGCGCTGCACAATATCAATATCAAAGCTTGCATAGCGCTCCAGCATCACCTTGCCATCATCGAGATGATTGCCGCAATTTAAAACCGCCAGCGCACAATGGCGAAACAGCTGATGCAAGCCGCCTTGCGTGGTGTCGAGCAGTACAGCGATTTCGGTTCGGGACAAAATTTCCAACTTGCCTTCAGGGCCAATCAAGGTATCAATAACGGGGTAATTCATAAGGCTGATGCTCCGGGTACGCTGCGATATTTTCGAAATCAAAGCCGACTTGCATGCAGTTTGCTCAGCAAGTTAGGCGTTTAACGAACAGTAAATCGTAAAAACAATGTTGGCTTCACATTTTGCTACAGAAATCAAAAAAGTTGATTTTTATCAAGTGTATTCATATAAATAATAGCTGCAATTTAGTCTTATTTTTGCAAGCTTGCGCTAAGCTTTCAGTGATAAAACTTACCATTTGCAAGGATCACTCTTGGACTCCGACAAAGCACAGCTTGCCTTTGACGAAAATCTGTCTCATGGTGATCTCCGCACAGAGAGTGAATCACCGACACATTTCGAGCGGATTGCGGCAACCAGCCCAGATATCATTTTTATTTACGACCAGGCACAGGGTCGAAATACTTATTGCAATGGCCGCGTGCTTGACGTGCTTGGCTACAGCATCGAAGAATTTCAGTCAAAAAATTTCCAGTGCTCAGGCAGCTTGATTCATCCTGAAGACGCACAGTCTTTTAATCAATGGTTGCAGGACTTGTTTGCTACCCAGTTGAACGAGGTGCGCCAGATTGAATGCAGAGCGCGACATGTGGATGGCGGCTGGCGCTGGCTGAAACTGCGCGCCACGGTATTTCAGCGGGCCAGCAATGGCCAGGCTTTGCAAATCATTGGCACCCTTTCCGATATCTCCGAAATTGTCAGCGCCCATCAATCACTGAAACAACAAAGCAACATACTGCAACTGATTTTGAACAGTATGACAGAGGGAGTCATTGTCTGCGATGCAGAAGGAAAGCTGATTTTGGTGAATCAATCAGCCGAGAAAATGTTAAAGCTTGAACGGCCGCTGCAAAGCCTTTCGCAATTACAAAAAGCCCATGCGATGCCGACGCAAGAAACTCAGGCTGTGCAGGCCTGGCATCAGCATCCGCTGGTAAAAGCGCTCAATGGTGAAAAAATTTGCAACTATGAACTCTCCCTGTTTGACCGCAAGCGCGGGCTGGCCGTTACCCTTAATCATGGTGCCGCACCACTGCATGACGGCGATGGCAAAGTAATTGGTGCGGTGGATGTCTTTCGTGATGTCACCGACAGCCGGCGCGCCATGCAGGAACTGCAAAGGGCCGAGCAACATTTCCGCCTGCTGGTCGATGGCACCACCGATTACGCCATTTTCATGCTCGACAAAGATGGCCTCATCGTCAGCTGGAACCCGGGCGCCGAACGCATACTGGGCTATAGCAAGGATGACATTCTCGGCAAACCAATTGCCATATTGTTCACCCCAGAAGACCGGGAAAGGGATGAACCGGCCCGCAAACTGAATCAGGCAATCTGCGAGGGTCGCTCCGAAGATGACAGCTGGCGTGTACGTAAAGACGGCCAGCTTTTCTGGTGTACCGGTGTCATCGGTGCCCTGCATGGCGAGCACGGTGAGGTTCAGGGATTCGTCGAAATCATGCGGGACAATACCGAGCAGCGTCTGGCTGAACAAAATAATTTTTATCACGCCAATCACGATCCGCTGACCGGGCTGGCTAACCGCGCACGTTTTCTCGAACGCCTGCACGAAGCACTGATTAACGCCGATCGCGACAACACCCGGGTCGCCGTATTGTTACTCGACCTCGATCGTTTCAAAAACATCAATGATAGCCTCGGTCATCACGCTGGTGATCAATTGCTCAAAATGGTGGCCCAGCGTCTGCTCAAATGTGTTCGTGAAACGGATACGGTGGCCCGTCTGGGTGGCGATGAATTTGTAATTATCCTGACTCGGCTGAAGTCGCTGGCTTCAGCCGAACTGCTGGCAGAAAACATCATCAAGGAAATTAGCCGCTCTTATCTGATCGATCAGCATACGATCAAGAGTGGTGCCAGCCTTGGTATTGCGCTGTATCCGCAAGATGGCAAAGACCCGGCCGACCTGCTGCAAAAAGCAGATTTGGCGATGTACCGGGCCAAATCGACCGGGCGCAACCGGTATAGGGTGTTTGCACCCGGTATGCTGACTGAAGTGCAGCTGCGCCAGCAACAAGAAGAGCAGTTAAGGCAAGCGGTTGAACAGGGTGATTTCGAGCTTGCATACCAACCGCAAATTGATGTCCATACTTTGGAACTGACAGGTGTTGAGGCCTTGCTACGTTGCCGCAACCAGCAACTGAGTACGCTCACACCGCGACAGATTGTGGCGCTGGCCGAGGAAATTGGCCTCATCGTTGAATTGGGTGCATGGGTTCTGAAGACGGCGTGTCAGCAGATGAGTACATGGCAGGCGCTGCATTTTCCGGCATTCAAAGTCGCGGTCAATTTTGCGTCGGCACAGATACTGGATCCGGGTTTTATTGACATCGTCCGCAGCGCTCTGTCAGAGGCAAATCTGGCGCCGCAGTTTCTGGAAATTGAAGTTACCGAAGGCGCGCTGGTGGCTGCCAGCGAAAATCATAGCCAGATCATGCATAAACTCAAAGCCCTGGGTGTGACGATCAGCGTCGACGATTTTGGAACCGGCGTATCAACGCTGTCCTATCTGAAAGATTTTCCGGTCGATGTGTTGAAACTGGATTCGAGCCTGATTCACAATCTGCCGCGCGACAAAGAAGACGTGGCGATTGTGTCGGCCATCATCAAACTGGCGCTGGACTTACATATCAAAATCGTAGCCGAAGGTGTTGAGACGATGGAGCAATTGACATTTTTGCGCACCACCTCTTGCCATACTGTTCAGGGCTTTTTGTTTAGCGAAGCCGTGCGACCTGAACAGTTCGAATTGCTGATACAACAGCGCAAGGGCAAGCGGCAAATTTTCCATTAAGGGATGCCCGCATTGAACTGCCGGCTTGCTGCTGGTGCCTGTGTGGCAGCACGACAGGCATCAACAATCCCTTGTGCTGCCAAGTCAAACCGATACGAACCAACCTGCTGTAAAGAATGTTGCGCAAAGCGAGTGCGCAGCGCATCGTTTTGCAGCAGCGTGGCTGCATGCTCTGCCCATATCGCTGTGTCGAGCGCACAGACATAACCATTTTTCCCGTCCACCACTAACTCGCCCGCAACGCCGGCATGCGGCGATACCAGCACTGGCAGCCCTGCGGCGCACGCTTCGTTGGCCACCACACCCCAGACATCACCTAGGGTTGGAAATAAAAACAGCCTGGCCGATTGGTATAGCGCGGGCAATTCTGCTTGCGTGGCAAAGCCGTAAAAGTCTGCGTCCAGCTCGCTTGCGTAAGATCGCGCCAGTGACCGTGTTGCGCTTTCCTGCGAGCCCGAGCCAACGAACAATATCTGCACACGCCGGCCGAGGAGGGTAGACGTTTGCCTTGCCAGCTTCAATACAAATGCCGGATTTTTTCCTGCTTCGATGCGAGAACAGAAAATAAAGTCATAGCGTTTTTCCTGCGTGGCTTGCGGCGGATAAAAGCGGGCATTATCAATGCACAGACAAGACAAGAGACAGCGTTGCGGGTCAACGCCATAGCTTCGATACAGTGCAATTCCACCCTGACTGGCAGCCAGACAAGCCGGAGCGCGCGCATAAACCAATCGGCGTACATGCTTATGCCACCTGCTAAAGCTTCGTTCTGAGTCTGCAGTGCCATCGGTCATGGGCACGTAGGGTTTGCGCTTGAAGCGTGCCCAAGCCATGCTGTACAAATGCGTGGGGTTGAAACCATTACCTACGACTACATCCGGCATAAAGCGCGACAGTGCCGGCAACACATCAGGATTATTGTGAATGAAGCGGTCATTCACAGTCCGAATCCGTTCACGCAAAAATCGATGGTCAAAGGCCATGGCCGGCAAATCCCAGCATCGGTTCGGTTCGCGACGGCAGCAAAAAATAACTTGGAGTTCAATCCCCGGTGTCGCCGCGATCTGATTAAAAACCGGAATCCGGTAAGGAGGGGGTTCGTTAACGACCAAGGCGATTTTCAACATAGCGGGTTTTATCTGGACGAAAAGTTAAAAGTTCAGCAATGGCTTCGCGATAAATGCGAACCAGCAGGTCGTAGTTGTGCTCGGGTGTATACCTTGTCAGATACTCGGCATAAGCGGCCTTGCCCATTGTGAGCATTGCTGCCGGATTCGCTTCTGCCCAACTGATCGCGCAGGCCAGATCAGCGGCATCACCGGGCGCAACTAACAATCCTGTCTTACCGTGCACGACGAGTTCGGCAAGTCCTCCATGACGGGTTGCAATCACGGGAGTGCCGCAGGCAAAGGCCTCAATAGCGACCAGGCCGAAACTCTCCACGCCGGTACTGGGCACCACCACATAAGCAGCATCATGCAAACGCCGGGTTAATTGCGCCGGCGACTGAAAGCCGCCATAGCGCAAGCCCGGCGACTGCGTGACCAGATTTTGCAGCGGCCCTTTGCCAAACACATCAATACGAATCTCGGGCAAGTGCGTCAATGCCTGCGCCAGAATCCCAATGCCTTTTTCCACGGACAAACGGCCGATGAACATCCCGCCCTGACGTTTTTCCCATTGCGGCGCGCGCACCGACTCGACAAAATTGGGCTTGATGCGCATACGCTCCAGCGGTAAGCCGCCTTGAGTAAATTTGTCGCGGCAAAGCTGATTTAATACAATGTAACGACTGATCTGCTTGCGCCAGGTGCCGCGCAGTCGATGTGCCGCCAACATGGCCACCGTCACGACTGACTGCGAATAGGAATTGCGGTAACAGCGATGGGCCACTGCACGCCATGGCAAATGACCGACACAGGCCTCGCATACACGTTCTTGTCGCAGCAGCATGGCCTGTGGACAGAGCAGCCGAAAGTTGTGCAAGGTTTGTACTACGGGTATTTGCAAGCGCGCAGCCACCCCGTACAAGGATGGAGAAATGAGTGGAAAGGTATTGTGCGCATGGATGATATCCGGCGCAAAATCGGCGCAAATGTCTTTCACGTCCCGCTCCGTTTGCCTCGACCAGATCGTTGAGAGGACGGTATGCGTTCGTGATAAATGACTCAGTTCATTATTGTCGCGGCTGTAAAGTCGAACCTGATGCCCATGTGCGCGCAACAGCGACACTTCGGCGTCGACTACCGTGTCTTCGCCTCCGCGATAATAATAACGATTGTGAACAACGAGTATTTTCATCAGCTGAGTCCAGGCAAGAAGATCGCTTATGCTAGGCCCTGAGCAGCCAGTGCTTTTGGCGTTTGCGCAAGAAGTTGCCATGATCGTTAGAGGTCGTCGCAAGCCACGGACTTATTAATAATTCGGAAAATGTCCTTATGAATCCATTAGATTTTTCTCAAAAACGCGTACTCATTACCCAGTCTGATTACTTCATGGGCCCGGCCTTGTGCGAAGTCTTTCGCGAACTTGGCGCGACAGTGATTGCAGACCAGGGCACGCTTGAGGACCCGGCTCGTCCGGCGCAATTGATTGCACAGAGTGGTGAGATTGATGTGCTGTTGTTAAACCTGGGAATACCGGCACCTTCCACACCGGCGGCTGACGTCAGTGAAGATGAATGGCAACAGGCATTCAGCCATATAGTGGACCCCTTGCCGCGTCTGGTTAAAGCAGTGCTGCCGCAAATGCGGCTGCGTGGTCACGGCAAGCTGATTCTGATCGGAAGTGCTTCCGCGCTGCGCGGCATCAAACGTGCGTCTACCTACAGTGCTGCTCGCGGCGCTCAGCTCGCTTATGTACAAGCATTAGGCGTAGAGCTGGCAGGGCAGGGCATTCAGGTGAATGCGGTTGCACAAAATTTTGTCGACAATCCGGCTTATTTTCCAGAGAGCGTGCAAGTGAATCCGGCCTTTCAAGAACGGCTCAGGCGCGAGGTGCCGTTGGGGCGATTAGTCAGCGCGCGGGAAGACGCGATGTTTGTCGCTTATCTGGCGAGCGCACACGCCGATTGTTTTGTCGGGCAGGTGTTTCCTGTTTGCGGGGGATGGGTGCCGCGCTAAATTTGAGATTGCTTGAATGCTTGTGTGACCGTTTTTTAAAAATAATAGTTTTTATTGTTATGAATTTATCTTCAAATATAGACGGCAAGTTAAAATTCGTTCGCAATATTTAATTTTTTATTATTGAATGAACAACAGGAGATTTATGCCTTCTACAAAAAAATTCCGCTTCACACTCGCCGCTTCACTGGCATTTGTTTCAGCCTTCACTTTTGCTGAAGGACACGCGCCACATTGGAGCTACGAAGGCCATACCGCACCGAAGCACTGGGCGGATCTGGAAGAAAATTTCGTTGGTTGCAAACTCGGCCACGAACAGTCACCGATTGATATTTCAACCAAAGCCGCTGTGAAGGCCGATCTGGCACCGATCAAGCCAGCCTATGTGGCTTCCGCTGCCGAACTGGTCAATAACGGACACACGATCCAGATTAACCTTGCCGATGGCGGATTTGCCGCATTGCCATCGGGCGAATTCAAGCTGTTGCAGTTTCACTTCCACACACCAAGTGAAGAGAAAATCAACGGTAAAAATTTCCCGTTGGTCGCGCATCTTGTTCACAAGAGCGCCGAAGGAAAGCTGGCTGTGATTGCCGTGCTTTTTAAACAAGGCAAAGAAAATGCCTCCTTGAAGGATATTTTTGCTAACTTGCCAGCGACTGAAGGCAAAGAAGCATTGACAACACCATTCAACGTCAGCAGCATCTTGCCAGCTTCTTTGGGCTTTTATGCATTCAAAGGTTCGCTTACCACGCCGCCATGCAGTGAAGGTGTAGCCTGGCATGTGTTAAAGCAGCCGGTTGAGATGTCGGCCGATCAGATCGCCGCATTCAAAAAGATCTTCAAGATGAATGCGCGTCCGGTGCAACCACTGAATGGACGCAAAGTTCAGGAAGCGAATTAAGAAGTCAGTATTTCAGTAATGCAGTAATGGATGGTTCAAAAGGCGCTTTGATGGCGCCTTTTGTTTTTGGAATTGAAACTCAAATAACACGCATAATTTATATTATGTAAAACTGTGTAGGGACCAAAAACAAACTACGGGCCATCTCATTCTCCTTTGCAAAATGTATAAATATCCTCAACATTCATTTTCGCAATCGTCCCTCGCGCTCGGGCTGGTCAACCATCAGACCCGCAATCATGGAGAGTTCGGACGAGAGCAAATTGATCACATCGTCCGAAGAGACGATGCCGTACAAACTGCCGGCTTGATTGACCACCGGTAGTCTGCGAATTCTTTTGTTGCGCATGAGGGCTAAGGCCTCGACCAGACTCGCATTTTCCTGAACCGTGGTAACCGGTGCCGTCATCAGATCGCTGGCGGTGAAAAGTTTGGCATCAATGTCCAAGGCAATGGTCTCAACCACAATGTCACGATCCGTCACTATGCCAATCGGAATACGCAATCCATCTTGCGCGCTCCCGACAACGACTACATCGCCCACATGATGGTGGCGCATTAGTGCGGCGACTTCGGCAACGCTGGTATCGGCTTCGCAGAATATGACGCTCATGTTGCAAAAGTCCTTAATCGACATGGGATTCTCCGAAACAGAAAAAATTGACAGCACCAGCTGATTGCAACAAGATCAGAACATCGGTTTCATTCGAAGAGGAAGCTACCATGACAGCCAATAGCAAAGACCCATCAGCACCTGTTGCACAACATGCGGATTTCAGTCTTGAGCGGATCAGTCGGCTCGTCTTTGATCTTGAGCAGGAACTGGCGCTGGCGCCCTCTTCTGCGCCGGGATTGGATGCATTGCGTGAAGAAATCGCCAATCTCAAACGCGCTCTGGCAAGTCCGGAAGACGAGCACCACCAGCTGGAAGAGCAACTTCATGGCATGCGCGGGAAATTATCTGATTTCGCTGCCAGCGTGGAAGGCGAAGTGTTGAAAGACACGCCGTTTATCGCTGAACTGGGACGTATCCTTGGCCTGATTTAAAGGCTAACTGCGGCCTGTGGCCGCTTCAAACACTGCTCCATAGAGCAATGCAACAGCTGGTGCATTGCTTTCTTTTCTCCGGCCCGGCAACTTTTTCCCGGCAGGACCTGTCTTATCCGCGTCCCCTCCTATTTCTGTGGCTTTACGGCACCGCTGGCGTTGCTGCGGTCGCGCCCACCCATTCAAAGAGAGTCTTGATGTCGAATTTCTTATCCCTTGCCCCGCATTTGAAAAGTATGGTTCTGCGCATGACTATTTTTTTACTCATGCTGACATCGGTGACCTTCATTGCGATTGAACGCGCACCGAAGCACCAGGTTGAAAACTCGGTACAACATAGTCAGGATATTTCCTTGATTACCGCATTGGCAGACAAAGACAAGCAGCTTGAATATTTGCTATTGGCTGAGCCGCAGTCAGAGTTTCCCCGCTATGTGATCAAGTACAAAGATCAGCCAAAAATCATCGTGGTCAAGGTGCCCAGTTCTTCGCATATGAATCTGGAGCGCGAAGTATTGCTGAAGTACCGGATACCGTATGCAATCGCTCAGCCAGACTGGCTGGCCGCGCACAAGGGCGTGCTGGATGATGCAGCAACATCAGACAGCGTCTGGCAGTCTGTCAGTGGATTTATGATGCGCAATGCAATTGGCCTTTTGCTATTGGTGCTGGGCGCGCTGGCGCTTAAAAAGGGATTGCCCGGCATGGGCATGTCGGGCTCGCTGATCAAACCGGAAAATCTCAAAGGCAGCATGGATGATCTGATCGGGATGGAGGACATCAAGCGCGAAGTCAGTCATCTGGAAGAAATGATTCTGCATCGCGATCTGTATAAATCGCACAATATCGACAAGCCATTTAATGTGATGCTGACCGGCCCTGCCGGAACCGGCAAAACCAAACTGGCAGGTTATCTGGCCAAAAAATTGGGCATTCCTTTAATTCAGGCTTCCGGCTCCGGGCTTGAGTCCGGCCTTGTAGGCGGCGGCTCAAAAATGCTCAATGCGATTTACAAAAAGGCCTGCAAGCAAGGTCGTTGTCTGATTTTCCTTGATGAAGCCCAATCGCTGTTCATGCCGCGTGGACGTGGTGAGCGCAAATGGGATGACGACACCGCCAATACCCTGCTTGGCCTGCTTGACGGTATCAAGAGCGATGCGGGGCGCGATGTGATCTGGGTTGTGGCATCGAACTTTGATGAAATCAACAGCAGCATGGATGAAGCGATGTTGCGTCGCTTTGCCGTGAAAATTAATTTTCGTCTGCCAAACAAAATTGAACGACGCCAGTTGCTGGAAGTGTTTTTACAACGCAAGGCATCCCATTGCGTGAACTGGGATCAGTTGAATCTGGATTATGCCGCGCAAATTACTGCCAATCTTTCACCGGCACTGCTTGAGTCGGTAGTCGATCGCGCCAGCATGATTGCCATCGAAGAGAAAAAGCAAATTGATACAGACCTGTTATTTCGTGCATTCGAGCGCAGTGTAATCGGTCTGACCGACAGAGCGGCCAGCGCCGACAAAGACAAGCAACGCGAACGGGTAGCACTGCATGAACTGGGGCATTTTTTCATGCAAATTGATCCGCTGCTGCGTGAAGGCTTAAGTCTGGAACAGGTCAAACTGCAATCTTCATTACTGAAAATCAGCACCGAGTCCGTATCCAAGCTGGGGGCATTAGGCTATGTTTTGTCTGCTGCGCCTGAGAGCGGATTGCAGACGCTGGCAGAACTGGAGCAGGAAGTCATGCAACTCTATGGTGGGGTCGCAGCAGAGGAATTGTTTTATGGCGCACGGGGCATTTCTGTCGGCAGCCAGAACGATATTCAGAAAGCGACCTCGCGACTTGACCTGATGGTCAACCAGTTGTCGATGTATTCCCATACCAAGCTGGACTATCGGCAACTGCAACAAGATGGCAATAATGCGGAATCGCTAAGACAGCTGGAAGCAAAATCCGATGAGTTGTATTCGCGTACCTTGAAAGTCATCAAGAGCTATGCCGCGCTGATTACGTCGATTAAAACCACGCTGCTGGAGCGCTACGTACTGTCGAAAGATGAAGTGTTTGTCTTGCTTGACGGGCTAATGAAAAACCGCGAAAACAGCCCCGTCATCTCTGCAGTCGGCAGCGCTCAACCACTGACTCTGCACTGAGTGAAACTGCTTTGCTAAGCATGCGGCAGATTACCAGCGACAAAAGTCGATCAGATGCCGCGGCGTGACTGGGGCAGGCATCTCATTCATGCCTGCCGCGATGAGTTTTTCAACCAGCTTTTGTACTTTTAACTTCAGCAGAAAATACGCATCAAGCTGACTCAGACTGTCATCTTGCCCGCGGCAGAGCATGTACAAGGCCTCGGCAGAAACCGGGCAATGGTAAATCCGGTCTTCAACATTGACCGTAAAAATTGTGCATTCGCTCTCGACTGCACGGACCTGACTGGTGTTCATTCAACCTCCAGACTTACTGGCAAGAGTGAATCATTTCCCGCACGATGGGGTAAATTTGCTGGTTCCAGCGCCGTCCGCTAAATACGCCATAGTGACCGACACCTGCCTGCATATGATGTTGTTTCATAAATGGCGGAATCCGGCTGCAAAGATCTTGCGCTGCCATGGTCTGACCAATAGCGCAAATATCATCGCGTTCGCCCTCAACCGTGAGTAAAGCGGTACGCCGGATGGCCGCTGGGTTCACTGTACGCCCGCGCCACTGTAATCTGCCTTGAGGTAGCGCATAGTCTTGGAAGACATGTTGAATTGTTTCGAGATAAAACTCGGCACTCAGGTCCAGCACAGCAAAATATTCTTCATAAAAATTGCGAGTGGCTTCCGCTTTTTCAGTGTCGCCATCAAGCAGATTTTTATACATGCCCTTGAAAGAGTCCACGTGCCGCTCAAGGTTCATACTCATGAATGCAGATAATTGCAGGAAGCCCGGATAAACCCGACGCTTGGCGCCGGGGTGACGGGCAGGAACGGTTGAGATCAGATTTTTTTCAAACCAGGAAAAAGGTTTGCTGGTAGCTAAGGCATTGACCTTGGTCGGATTAATACGGCAATCAATTGGTCCCGCCATCAGAGTCAGACTGACCGGTGTTGCAGGATGATTGTCTTCCGCCATGATGGAAGTGGCGACCATCGCCGCCACACAGGGCTGGCAAATCGCCATCAGATGCGAGCCGGGCCCCATGATGTCGAGAAAATTCATCACATATTCCGCATACTCATCCAGCCCGAAACGCCCGGCTGACAGAGGCACATCGCGGGCATTATGCCAATCGGTGATGTAGACATCATGGTCTGCCATCATGGTGCGCACCGTCTCGCGCAGCAAGGTCGCAAAGTGCCCGGACATGGGTGCCACAATCAACACCCGCGGCTGCGCTTCGACACCTTCACGCCGGAAATGCAGCAAGGTGGCAAAGGGCGCCACGTGCACGGCTTCTTCGATCACATTCACTTCACGCTGCAAAGCACCCTCACCCACCATCACCTTCTGCAAACCGAAGTCAGGCCGGGTATGCGTAACCTTGGCTGCTGAAAATACGGTACAGGCAGCAAGCATTTTTTTGCTTATCGGGTGCCCGGCCATTAAAGGATGTGAAACAGCAGTTCGCGCTAAGTCTGAAAACAAACGCAGCTGATCCATCCATTCCGATTGAGCCTGATAAGCCTGATATTGCATATGCACTCCTGTCGTGCGCCGATGAGGCGATCAACGAGTGCTATGCAAGTTGCGCGCCACCAATATTCTGGCATGCCAATTGCAATGTTATTTTTTGTTCCGCCCTGCTCCGCTCTGTTTAAACCGACAAAAGGAAGTACCACATGGCCCAAGCGACGCTCACAATCAGCAGCAAAAATTATTCTTCATGGTCACTGCGAGGCTGGTTGTTGACACGCTTTGCCGGTCTGCCTTTAACGGAAATCATGATCTCGCCCGATGACCCTGCCATGCGTGCCGAGATTCTGTTGTTAGCGCCATCGATGCTCGTACCTTGTCTGAGACACAAAAATGTAAAGGTGTGGGACACGCTGGCCATTGGTGAATATCTGAATGAAATCAAACCCAAAGCCGGCTTGCTGCCGGAAGACCAGGCCGCGCGCGCACACTGTCGCGCCATTTGCGGCGAGATGCACTCGGGCTTTGCTTCACTTCGTGCGGCATTACCAATGAACCTGAAAGCACAATACAAAGACTTCAAGGTATGGGCTCGCGCCCAAGCCGATATCGACCGTGTTTTTGTCATCTGGAACGAGTGCCTGCAGACCTACGGCGGGCCCTATCTGTTTGGAGCCGAACCCTGTATGGCTGACGCAATGTATGCGCCGGTTGTTACCCGATTTAAGACTTATGGCATTAAGTTAGACAAGGTATGCGCTGATTATTCAGCCCATATTCTGACATTGCCACATTTACTGGAGTGGACTGCAGCAGCGCTGCTCGAGCCCGACGACATTGAAGGGCTCGATGCAGAGTTTTAAGAATGCTTACCAGGGCGTCGGCGCCGGTACGGCGCACGGCGCCTCGACACCCACAGTCTTGAAATCAGCAGGACCAACGATTTCGAGATACTCCATATCGGCCGAGTAATCGAACAAAAAGTGGCGAATGCCGGGGCGCTGATGAACCACATCGCCCGCCTCTACCAAGGTGGCTTCATCTTCATACATGAAGCGCGCCCAACCTTTGGTCATGATCACAATCTGAAAATCTGCTTCATGACGGTGCCAGCCTGTGCCCGTTTCGGGTGCCATATTTGCTTTAACAAGGTGCGCGATCACTTTTCCGTTGGTCGCCTCGCTGACGCCTAAGTCTCGATATAAAAAAAAATCACGCAGGCCACCGGCCTTGAAATCGGTGTCATTCGGTTTGACATGAGAAAACTGAGTAGGAGAAAAGTCCGGCATGGCAGATCCTTATGTAGTTAAAGACAATTTGTGCCATGCAATAAATGTTCCTAATAATCAGCAGCTATTCCTTTCGCTCACCGGTCTCTGCTGACTTCGCTGCAGCGATCTCGGCATCATTGACGACAATGAAGTCATCAAAAAAAGCGGGCCATGACTCTTTGAAGGCCAGCCTGACTGCATTTTGAAACCAGTTAGGTGCAGCCAGCGTCGCTTCCGTCTGGGTCGGTGTCACCAAGGGGTAAACAATGCGGGTGAGGATCAGATCAATGCCTAAATTGGAACGTGCCGTTTTCAGCATCTCTTTGTTCAGCTCCGGATTGCTGGCAGCCCATGCAACCAGACTGGCATCCAGCGTTTTCCAGAAACGGATCAGTTCAGCGGGAAGCTGCGACTGCCTGATGGCGTATCCTTGGAGACCGAACGCAATGTCGACCACTGCCTTTGCCTTCTGCTGCATGTCGGCCATGGCCGCTGTTTTTTTATCCGTATCGTCCAGTACCTCCTGCATGCTCAAGCTCGCAAAGCCTTGCTGCTCCATCACCACGCGCTTCATCGTCGCCAGAGTCTTGCCGACCGGGCTGTCTTTCAATCCTGAGCCAAACAAAAGCTTGATGATGACATTGTGCTTGACGGTCAGACTGCTGTCATTGGGCAGCATTGCTTGCAGGCTTGGCGAGCAGTCCGTTTTCAATATTTCATATTCCTGGCGACCAAAGGCACGAATGATTGTTTCGGTCAGCTTGCCTTCACTGGCTGTGGCGGAGGTATTACTACTGTTACTGCTGTTGGCATTGCTACTGGACTTGAGCGTGCCGTCGGAGTTGACCTTGGCTTTGGCTGAAGAATTTTTGGCGACAGCTATCCAAAGTTCAGCAAGCTCCCCAGAGAGTTCTGGTAAGCGTGGGTCTGGTCGCGGCGAAGCCAGCATCCTTATCATTGCCGCCGGCGCACTGTTGCGATGATGGGGCGATGCTTGGGAATTCGTTTCCGCTGACTTAGGCGTTTGCACTTGTGTATGCGCCAGTGCTTTTTCGTTATCCTTAAAGCTCAGCATACGACGCAAGTTGGGAGGACTTTCATGTTGCGTATTGCGCGGTGAAGACAAGCGCGGCGAGGCCTCTTTTTTCTTGTGATCCGGGTCATTGTCAATAATTCTGACCCGTCGCGGACTAGTCATGCTTGGTTCGGAATGTCGCAGTGTGGGCGATGTCTGAGCCGGCAAGGGCGAGGAGCCACTATCGGCAACTTTGCCAAGGTCCTGCAAATTCAGATTCAGTTTTTTTGCCGACTGTTTTTCCGGACTCAGCATGGCCGGCGCAGAACCGCGCTGCGTCGATTTTTTATCTGCCACTACTAAATCAGGGTAAGTCGAACTCTGTTGATCGGAACCAGAAATGGGTTTCATCATGTGCTCGTCAATAATTTGATAATCGATGACGGACGGTGTCGCCGCCCGTCCCGGTTTTATTTTTTTATACGTCCTCTGTGGAAGGCGCAGTTGTATTTGCGTCCACATCGGCGTCGTCAATGACCAGGGTATGCATCAGCAAATTGTCCAGGTCAGCTAAAAAATCATCCGAGAGGACAACGGTCGTCGCACGTATTTTTGTTTGTTCTGCTGAGTCTTTGCCTAAGCGTGTTCTGAGTGTGTCGCTTAGTTTTTGGACTCTGGCATCTGCACTTTTACCCAGATTTTTTTGCGACTCCTGAAATAATTGTGCCAGTTCGTCAAGTTTGTCCAAGATGTCTTCTTCGTTCAGAAGCTTGCCTGATTCCGCCCAGATTTTTTTATCGTTATTCACACTGCTTTGAAATGCCTCTGACAAAGCATCGACAGAAAATTCCTTCAGCACCCGGGAAATCAACTTTTTATTATTTTTAACCAGCTCTCTTTCCCTGGCCTTTTCTTGCAAAGAATTAGCTCTTGGTGATATCTCATCATCGTTCGACGGCATCATTCCCCGGCTTGAATTTTTTGTCTTCAGACTGGAAATTCTTTTTTTCACTAGTGTCTCTGTTTTTTTTAATTTTTCTTCCTGCAGTTCTTTTTGAACGCGGTTGTCCAATTTTGTTTTTAATGATTTGGGCATGCACTCATAGGATTTAGTAAAAAAATCCGGCGCCCAATTTTTAAATGCCAGTACCAGCGCACCAAATTTTTCAGCTCGAAACAAGTTCGTCAATGCTGATGAAGTTTTGGTGTCATCAGAAGCAATCAAGGGCCCCAAAATTCGAGTAATTAATATATTTTTCAAAAACTGCAAACGCGCATGGTTGATATGCTCAACAGACAAATCAGAAGCATCGAGATAGCGCGCAAGAAATTGCTGGTCTGCGTCCAGCAAAAAATTAATGAGCTCTTTAGGCAAGGAGCTGTCTGCTATTTTTCCGCTAGAACCCAGCAAAAAATCAGCCATATCCTGCGCGAAAGGTTTGATCATGGAGCGCAATTGTTTTATCTGCGCGTCACTGTAATCATCCGTACTTTTTTGCGGGTTGGCATGTACCAGAACCATGTTTTCACCACCCTTCACTGCCAGCCAGATCTTGGTGTTTTTGATCATCGGAAAAAAACAGTTCTGAAGCAGGCTGGATGTAGGTATTTTTACTTGCCGCACGGACTTATGGGTATTGAATGCGACCAGCTCTGCAGGCAAAGTATCTTTGCTAATGCTGGTATCGACTCTGCCAAGCTCACCGAGTCTGTCTGCGGGCAGTATTTGGGCTGTGACCTGCTTGACTATCAGCGAAGCTAGCGCACTGGTTATTTGCGCCATGCTGTAATTTTTGACTGGCTGCGCATTCATGGAAGAGTTACTTCGGTCACGTGGCGAGACACTGAATAATCGTGGCGTTGCAGGCTCTCCCTCATCATGCGAACGTTTACCCATGACGACGGTCAGGCGACGAACCTGCATAACTGGTTCATTGGAGGGCAATAAATCTTGCGGTAATGGTGCGGGTGAATACTGGCTTGAGGTTGTGGTGGTGGTCGTCGTTGTTAATGTGGGTGATAGGGGTGTTGGGCTTGTGGTCGTGGTGGTCGTTGTCAATGCGGTGGTGCTGGTGGTAGTCGTCGTTGCAGTATGTGCCGCAAGGTCTCGCTCTTTTTTTTCGGAGGGATTTTTTTCTGGCGAAGGCGGTTGCAATGAACGCTGTGATTTTTTGCTTATCAGACTGCTTGGCGATTGCGGTATCGCTCTAGGAGAGACTGGCGTGTTGCGTGGTGATCTGGCTGTGGTGTGTGGTGAGTTCGGAGAAGGCAAAGGACTCGGTGTCAGTGTCAGCAGCGGAATGGCAACTTTCGTCGTCATCTTAGGCTGGGTTGCGGGTGCTGTAGTGCTAGTGGTGGTTGGCGAAACAGCCGTGCTGCTGGTGGTCGTTATGTTGGTTGTTGTGGTTGTTGTGGTGTTCGTGATGTTTTTTTTGTCGGGAATTGGCGGCAAAGGCCGCAAATTTGTTGACTGTGTTTGATTTGTTGGGCTTGTTGGTAAGGACATGGAGACTCCGGCGTTTTTTTAAGAGAGTACTTCCTGGGATCAGGAAGAGGCGCCGGGTAGGTAACAGGGACAATTAATTGGTTCGTAGGCTTGGGCTTGTTATCAGCAAGGCTTAGTCCTTAAAGTTTTACATTGAGGAAGAAGGCTGCGGGAGTGCCTCATATTCTTTCAATATTCGGTTTTTTGCTGCTTGAGCATCGACCAAAAGGAGTACCTTGATGCTAGGATTTTTTAACTGAAAACTCAAAACTGCTTCGGCAAATGCTTGCGCTTCAATTTGATTAAGGAGGGCTGAAGTTTTCGCAACAGGGCTCATTGCAATTGAAGTCAGAGCAGGATTTTTAGTCATGATTTTTTCAAAACCCTGCTGGTAAATTTCTTTTAATTTTTGTTTGTATTGTGTTGGATTTTCCCTTTCTACATCAGTTGGATTGCTCATAATATATTTTATAAATGAATGATTATTTTCTTCATTTGCATATTTATCAACATGCATACCTCCGAATAAATTCGGTTCATTTTCAATTGGTTTTTCACTAAATAAATTCTTGCTGCTGCTCTGATTAACGGGAACTAAATACGCATCAGCAATCATTTTTCCCATTGGACGACTTGAAGCAGAAGTAATGGAAAGATTTTTTATAATTATCCAATTTCCATTAATATCGTTAATCACTTCATTTTTTATTTTTTCGTAATCGATCAATTCATTTTTTTTCGGAGGTGGCTTAACTGACTCAGTAATATTGGTTGGCGATAATTCTTGCGTAGTTGCGTCAGTTTCTATATTTACATTGACACTTTTCTGATTGCTTGATTCAGGTATATCTGGGTTAGGATTCTCATTTATTTTCGCAGAATCTTTAAAAATATTGGCCTCCTCAACATTGCTTGTATTTTGACTCAATCCAGTTGATACATTTTTAGAAATATTAACACTGCCATTGTTCCTATCGTCTTTCAAAACTGCTTCTGATGCAGATTTTAACCAATCCGGAACTTCCTCTCGAGAAGAATCTTGGCTATTTAATTCAATGTTAATTTTTTGATTTGCTGAAGATTCAGAATTATTTGTATAATCAGGATGATCTATAACCTGAATCGATAACAAATTAAATAGTTTTTTTAGCTGAGCCGTATCAAAATCTTTCGATGTATCTTCAGTTAATTTTCTGATTTTAGTAATTATTTCATTGTCCTCACGGATATTTGTTAAATTACTGGTTGCTTCCGTAATGACTGCCTTGGCTTCTTTTCTTCTTTGTGTAGCTCCCTCGCTACCTGAAAAAATTATCTGCCAAAGCTTCCCGAAAAAGCCAGTACGCACATATAAATATGTTGCAGCGGCTGTATCAAGCTTTGATGAATCACTTTGTTTTTTTGGAAATAATATTTCTGGAGATTCATCTTTATTTATGTTACCTCTTACGATGTCATCATCATTCAAGTTGCTAATAAAGGTATGAAGTGTTTTAAACTTTTCAATACTCATAGCAAGCTCCATGGCGACAAAACTTCATCGGAAAAGGCAAACTATCCAATAACCCTATAATCCGGCTTTTACGCCTGCAAATGAAAATTATCAGGCTCCATTCCTGGCAGCGGTGGTGCTGTCGTCCTTTCGCCCACTACATATTTCGACCACGAACGTGCGATATTGACAAAATTAGTCATGCTGGACTGAAAATCCATCAGCGTTAAGCCTTCCAGACACAGTTCAATACTCAGTATCAAGGCGCCATTCGGGCCTGCTAATCCAATCTTCACGCCGCCCGTTTCACGCCACAGCAGGTTGTAGCAAAGCAGGGTTTCATAGATTGGCAATTGCAAGGAATCGCTGGCACTACCTAACTCGGACGACAGCACCATGCGTCCAGGATCTTCGGCAGCCTCGATAATGACGACGGTCTCATCTGAAAACTGTACGGCCCAGCTCGGCTCTTCAGTCTGTATGACTGCGTCGACATCCGGCATGTTGGGGCCGAGTTCTTGTATCAGTTGTTGAATGTGCTCTATGGTCTTGGACATGATGATCCTTGATTTGAAAACAGCGCAGAAATGCAGTTTTAATTAACTTTCAATTCGTGCTTTGATGCCGGCAATATGGGCCTGTACTTGCTCTTGCAGATTTTTTATTTTATTGAGCGCCATAGACAGTCTTTCTGCTTTGGCTGCATCACCATAATTGATTTTCAGGCTGCCAATTTGTCGGGCACCTGGTGCCTTTCCACTAGCTTGTAAGCTCATCTCAGCCATTGACATCGCCCCTTGCACACCGCCGGTTTTTACTGGTCCCATTGCATCTTCCTCTTTGAAAACGAGTTAATCCGAATCAGGCGCCAAGATGCAGCATGTCCACTGCACCGGGCATGGCGGCCCCCATGTCTTCCCCTTCGCCGGTTACGTACACGCTCCAAACCTGCGCGATGTTGACGAAGTTGCTCAGAACGGTCAGTAATTCATTGAGGTTCAGTTCGGAGCAAAACAGTTCGTACAACAACATTAATTCACCATTAGGCCCGGCCAGTGCCATCTTGACGCCACCCGTGTCTTTCCATAGCAAGTTATAGCAAAGCAAGGTTTCATATACCGAGAGTTGCATGGACTCTGATGGGATGCCCAACATGCCGGAGAGCACGATGCGATCTGGTTTTTCTGCCCATTCAAGCATCACAATTGATTGGTCTTCGAATTGAATGGCCCAGTTTTTTTCTTCGCTTTGAATGACCGCTTCAATTTCGGACATGCTGGGTCCGATTTCTTCCATCATGATTTGCATACGTTCAAGGCTAGTTGACATGCGTGCTCCTCTTTCATGCAGAAATTTTGGGTCGTCTCTCGTTTCGAGGTATGTGAAATCAAGCAACAAATAGTTCCGAGAACCCGATTAAGCACAAACAATCTTTGCTTGAGGCATAGGTAAACAAAGCAAAAAAGCCGGCAATCTGGGTTATCCAGAGAGCCGGCTTTTTTAAAACTAACAGAATCGTTCGGTAAACTTTTAGTGCAATTTGACTCTGGGCGTCGTTTTTTGTCGCAGCCACTGGGCAATCGTGTCGAGTACAGTGCGTGCTATGCCATGCAGCGCCATCTGATGTTGGCGATACAGCGACAGATACAGCAAGCGCGCCAGAATGCCCTGGATCTTAACTGAGCGTCCAACCAGACGCCCCATCAGATTGCCGACTGTTTCAAAATTGCCCAGTGAAATCAGAGAGCCGTGATCTCGATAGGTAAAAACGGGCAGGCTTTTGCCTTCCAGCCTGCAGTGCATGGCTTTGACCAACACGCTTGCCTGCTGATGGGCCGCCTGCGCACGTGGAGGCACGGTTTTCCCCGTCGCTTTCCATTCGCAACTGGCACAATCGCCCAGCGCAAAAATATCCGGATCGGTCATCGATTGCAGGGTCGACGAGACGATGACCTGTCCCAGGGAGTTCGTGCTCAGCCCAACCTGACTCAATACCGCCGGCACTTTGATGCCGCCAGCCCAGACAGTGAGGTCACTCGGTAATGCTTTGCCGCTGGCAGTCAGCACAGCGTTATGCTGGATTTCTGTGACTTTGTCACCGGTCATGATGTCAACGCTTAAGGCGCCCAGCAAGCGCGTGGTCTCGACAGCGATGCGTTCCGGCAGCGGCGGCAGGATACGCGGACCGGCTTCAACCAGCGTAATGCTGATATCGCGCAGCGGGTCCAGGTGATGCAGGCCATAGGCCGCCAGAACTTGTGCTGTGCCACGCAACTCCGCGGCCAGTTCAACCCCGGTAGCGCCACCGCCGATGATGACCAAGTTGACCTTCTGCCGTTCCGCGCTGCCGGAATCGGTAAGTCGTGTCTGTGCGCGCATGCAGGCCGCAAGAATACGTTTTCTGACATTTTCAGCCTGACTGACGGTGTCAATTGCCATCGCATTTTCCATCGCACCGGGCACACCGAAAAAATTGGTGATGCTGCCGATGGATAAAATCAAGGTGTCATAGGCGATTGCTCGCTGCGGCAGGATGGGATTACTGTCGTCATCAAGCAAGGAAGAAATGGTCACGGTCTTGTTGACCCTATCCAGATCCAGTAATTCGCCTTGCTGAAATTCAAAGTTATGCCAGCGCGCTTGTGCAATGTATTCAAGCTGATGGGAATTCGGATCCATGCTGCCGGCAGCCACTTCATGCAGCAAAGGCTTCCACATATGCGTGGCAGTGCGGTCTACCAGCACAATTTTGGCTTTTCCTGATTTGCCTAACTGGTTGCCGAGTTGGGTAACCAGTTCAAGCCCGCCTGCTCCGCCCCCGACGACGACGATACGGTGCTGTTTAGTGCTGGCTAAAGACTGAGTGGACGGCTGAATTTTTGCAGTGGTTGGCATCTTGTTGTTCCGTGGACCGGCAATGTGTAATGAGTCGGTTTAGTGATATTGAGGCTGAATCGGAGTTGATGCATTTTTAACAGTCCGCGATTGTACTGCCAAGAAAACCTTTCGGTGTATTTTCCCCTTCCCGTCAAACCAGAGTGCGAACCCTTGGGCGTTCACATTGTCCATTTGTCAGGGGTGTTCAGCCAGAGGGAGAATGAAGCATGACGACTGTGGAAAAGATATTGAGCGCAGGTCAGCAAGAACATTTCATGCAAAGTCTGCTGGAATTTACGCGTGAGCATAAAGCGGAGCACTGGTCCGGTTTGCTGGGCCAGTTTATTGAAACTATTGTGACTGCGGACCCTCAGGCGGTGGCCCGTAATTCACATCAGTACATGTGGGACATGATTCGCTGGAGCCGTCACGAAGATGAAAACGGCCGGATGCGGGCGGGCTTGTTTAATGACGAATTGTTTGGTGTCGACGATGCAATCGAACGCGTTGTGGATTACTTCAAGGCCGCGGCTGCAGGCTCCGAACTGGGCCGCAGACTGTTGTTGTTGCTGGGGCCGCCGTCGGGCGGCAAATCAAGTCTGGCTATTTTATTGAAGCGCGGACTGGAAGAGTACAGTTACACCGAAGCCGGTGCGCTGTATGGAATACGCGCTTGCCCTGTGCATGAATCTCCTTTGCATTTGATTCCGCACTCACTGCGTCCGGATTTTCGCAAGACTTATGGGGTCGAGGTCAATGGCGAACTTTGTCCTCATTGCAGAATGCGACTGGAGCAGCAATTCAATGGTGATTTTTTGCAAATGCCGGTTGAGCGCATTTTTATTTCCGAAGCCGGTCGTAGTGGCATCGGCACCTATGCCCCTCATGATCCGACTACGGCCGATCTGGCTGACCTTGTCGGATCCGTTGATCTGTCCAAAGTGGCTGAGTACGGCGACGAAGGCGACCCGCGGGCCTGGTCGTGGTCAGGTGCAGTCTATGCAGCAAGCCGCGGCATGCTGGAAATGATTGAAATTTTGAAAGTGAAGCGTGAATTTCTGTATCTGCTGTTAACGCTGACGCAGGAAAAAAACGTCAAGGTCTCACGATTTCCTTTAATTTATCTGGACGAAACGATTCTGGCCCATACCAATCTGGCAGAGTTCAGAAAATTTTTACAGGAAAGTGAAAACGAGGCACTGCTTGACCGCATGGTCATCATTCAAATTCCCTACACACTCAACTATCTTGAAGAAGCGCGCATTTATAAAAAACTCATTGCCTCGGCGGCCCCTGCTTTTAGTGAAGTGCATCTGGATCCGCATGTGCTTCATGCGGCAGCGGTGTTTGCGATTTTGACCCGACTGCACGAAGGGGATGAAAAGGAGGCCGATCAGGTCAGAAAGATACGCCTCTATGCCGGCGAACAAGTTGAAGGCATCGGTCGTGCCGATATTGAACACGCAAGGCAGAAAATGCCTGATGAAGGCTTGAGCGGCGTTTCGCCGCGCTTTGTCATCAATGCGCTTTCCAGCGCCATCATTCAGTCAGATAGCCGTAGCCTGACGACGATGGATCTGTTGCTGGCGCTGAAATCGGCGATCGAAGCGGATGCCCGCATTGAAGCCAAAAAGAAGCGCAAGTGGATTGATTACCTGGTGCTGGCGCGTAAAAATTTTTATAACCGCTGGGTCAAGGAAGATGTGCACAAGGCCTTGTTCGTATCCTTCGAGCAGGAAGCACAGGACTTGCTGGATAAATATCTCGATGAGGTCGAAGCCACGCTGGACAACCGTCAGATTCGCGACCCGATGACGAATGAAGAAAGAAAACCGGATGAGCGATTTTTACGTTCGGTCGAAGAAAAAATCCATATCTCCGATTCGGGCAAGCAGTCATTTCGGCAAGAGGTCGTGCGCAAGGCGATGGGTGCTTACAAGCGCAGTGAAAAATTTTCCCTGTCCAGTCACGCGCAATTACATGATGCGCTTCAGCAGTATTTGTTTGAGCAAAGACGCGATGTATTGCGTCTGGTGAGTTCAACCAGTCGCCCTGATGAAGAAGTCCGGCAAAAAATTTCCATTGTCGAAGAGCGAATGATTAAAGAATATGGCTATGACAGCCATGCAGCAAGAGAAGCCTTGAATTACGTCACAACATTGCTGGCTCAGGAGTGAAAGGCTAGGCATGAATGAGAAATGCACGTTTTCCACA
>CANGAW010000048.1 GCA_947451925.1 Burkholderiales bacterium
ACAACACGGTCGCAATTGCTGCGGTCAACGTGGTTTTGCCATGGTCAACGTGGCCAATCGTGCCTACGTTTACGTGCGGTTTATTCCGCTCAAACTTGCCTTTTGCCATCTTGAACTCCTAACGAATTGTTGAGAATGCTCAGGCACGCGCCCGAATGTGTCGACTAACTAAAAAAACTGGTGCCCTTTACGTGGATTGAACACGTGGCCTCTCCCTTACCAAGGGAGTGCTCTACCACTGAGCTAAAAGGGCCTACCCATTGTTCGCACCCCAAAAAAACCGGATGCGCCCAACAAAAAACTTTTGGAGCGGGTGAAGGGAATCGAACCCTCGTCATAAGCTTGGAAGGCTTCAGCTCTACCATTGAGCTACACCCGCAAGGGTGACCGACCGCGTTCACTACCACAACTCAAATTTGCTGAAAAACTTGTATCTTGATCCTGGTGGAGGGGGCTGGATTCGAACCAGCGTACTCGTAAGAGGGCAGATTTACAGTCTGCTGCCATTAACCACTCGGCCACCCCTCCGTGGGGAACCCCAAACTATAGTGGTGAAGATGCGCTTTGTCAAACGAATTAAGCGTAAAGAATTATTTATCAGCAATTTTTTGACGATAACAATGTCAAAAATCCTGACGCGGGTCAAAACATCTTGACCAATTTGGCAATCAGAAAGGCCGCCGCAGAGTACGCCACAGTGGACCCGAAAGGCAAACAAAAAATGACGCTGCGAACCCTGAAGCGCAAGTCGCCCGGAAGACGGCCAACGCCCAGTCTGGCCAAAACTGGCAAGAGCGGATAGAACACCGCCAAACCCAGAAAGATGACTGCAACCCAGCGAATCATGACGCTCCTCAGATAAAGCGTGCAATAAGAAACAAGACCGTTGATATCAAAATAGTGGACGCAAAAGGAAACGAAAATTTCTTGCCAAACAGCGTAAAGCGGACGTCGCCTGGCAACTGGCCGATGCCCAGCTTTTCAAGCCAGGGCAAGATCGATGAAAACACGACCAGCGCTAAAAATATGGTCACTAGCCAGCGAAACATCGTTTGCTCTCTAATTTATTCACAGCCGAAAACTGCGGTCATGATCAAGAAATCGATCTGGTATGGCACAGCCAACACCCATTAACAGCACCTTGAACAACTCCCCCATCTCGGCCGGCGAGGTGAGCTTTTGTACCGCATTCGATTGCGGCAACCAGTCCAGCACATTGTCAGGTGAGCTGCGTTGCAATAGCGCGGGCAAGCCTGCCTGCAGTAAAAAAGCCGCCTGACTCATATAGGCAAGCAGGGACAATCCCGCTTCCAGTCCTGTGCGCGCTACAGCAGTAAAGTCCACATGCGCGGTCACATCCTGCAAACCGGGAAGAAAGAAAGGATCGGGATGCGCGTGTTGTCGATAATGACACATCAGCGTTCCTTCAGAGCGCTCGGCCAGATAATATTCCGCCGCCGGGAAACCATAATCGATCAACAAGGCCGCGCCCTGCCCGCCAGCCAGCAGCATATCGGCCACTGTTCTGATAAAGCCAGCCTGTACAGGATGGACTTCGGTCAGATAGCCATCCGGCAAAGCTTCGGCATCCGGAATTTGCGCGACCAGATCCTGATCGCAATCCCGGTCAGCAAAGCTAAAGCTGCCGTCGGCAATACTCACGCCACGCTCCTGCCAGCGGCCGCCTTTCTTGACTACCAGCGGAACCGGCATTGCATCGAGCACTTCATTGCCCAGGACCAGACCGGAAAAAGCGGCGGGCGGCGCATCCAGCCAGCGCACCTGAGGGAATTCGGCAAGCAGTCCGGCTTGCCGGTCTCGTAAGTCGGCCGACAATTCAATGATGACGTAGTCTTCCACAGTCTGGCCGCAGGCCATGCAAGCCTGCAATATATCCCGCGCCAGTTTGCCGCTGCCGGCGCCAAATTCCAGCAAGCGTATTGGCGCCTCACCGGCCAGCTCTGCAGCAAAGCGAGCGATTGTTGTCCCAAATAACGGCGTAATCTCAGGCGCAGTTGTAAAATCACCGCCTTTACCCAGCTTCACCGAGCCGCCGGTGTAATAACCCAGACCTTCTGCATACAAAGCAAGCTCCATGAAACGGGCAAAGGAAATCCAGCCTTCGCTGGCGAGGATTTCATTGCTGATCAGTTGATGGAGCGCCTGTGAAGTGGTTAGCGCGTCGGGGGAAGGCTCGGGCAATGGCATGGGCTGTATTGTAGTAAAGACTGAGCGCCGTGGATCAACGGGCTGCGCATTAATTCATCCATCGCTTATTTCACAGTTTAATTCACCGTTTAATTCAGAGCCGAAGCTATGACGCCATCCCTGCCAAAAATTGCTCTCGTCACAGGCGCAGCCAAGCGCCTCGGGCGCGCGATCGCGCTCGAATTAGCGGCGCATGGCTGGGACATCGTTGTGCACTATGGCCGGTCTGCCGCTGAGGCTGACGCCACCGTCAGTGCGATAACCCAGCTTGGCCGTCGGGCCGTTGCCTTGCAATGTGACCTGGCTGATGAAGCAGCGACGCGCAATCTGATCCCAGCAGCCATTGCGCTGCTGGGTCCGATCACCTGCGTGGTCAACAGTGCTTCCTTGTTTGATTATGATGATGCGCACAGTTTTTCATTCGACAAGCTCAATGCGCACATGCATGCCAACCTGGGCGCGCCGGTTTTGCTGGCGCAAGCGCTGCATGCAATGACTCCAACTGACCAGCAAGCCGTCGTCATCAATTTGCTGGACCAGAAACTCATTAACCTGAATCCTGATTTTCTTTCTTACACACTGTCCAAGAGTGCGCTGCAAACTGCCACCACCATGTTGGCGCAGGCATTAGCGCCAACGGTGCGCGTGGTGGGTCTTGCGCCCGGGATTACGATGGTATCGGGCGAGCAGACGCCGGGCGAATTCGCCAACGCGCATGCCCGCACCCCGCTAGGCAAAAGTAGCACTCCGGACGACATTGCACAGGCAGTCTGTTACCTGGCCCAGGCACGCGCCATTACCGGCACCACGCTTTTTGTCGATGGTGGCCAGCACTTGATTCCACTGCAGCGCGATGTGATGTTCGTGGCCAAATAAGCCACGGCTTATTGACTATTTTTACTCACGCTTCTTATTCACCACTTACTTTTGTTGACGCCGCCACCTACTATGACTTCATTTTTGTTGCACCCCGCTCTCGCGCAATGCCGTCGTCTGTTTTTGCGCAACTATGCCGTCATGATCAATATTGGCGTGCATGACTTTGAAAAAAAGGGTGAGCAGCGCGTGATGTTTAACGTTGATCTGTACATACCGCTGGCGCAGTCAACGCCACAACATGATCAGCTCGACGAAGTGGTGGACTATGACTTCATCCGCGAAACCATCGCCCAGTGCATGGCGCGTGGGCACATTCAATTGCAGGAAACGCTGTGCGATGACATCGCCCGCTCATTGCTGACACACCCTAAAGTGCTGGCGGCGCGGGTTTCGACAGAAAAGCCGGATGTCTATGCGGACTGCGAAGCAGTCGGCGTCGAAGTATTTTGCATCAAGGAAGCGTAAAACATGGAACAGCTGCTCGCCCCTGCAAGTCCGACTGCGCGACAAGCCGACAAAGCCGGTTTCGAGAACAACAAGCTGCATAAGCGCCTGTGCCGTCAGGTCGGTCAGGCGATTGGCGACTTCAACATGATTGAAGAAGGCGACAAGGTCATGGTTTGCCTCTCCGGTGGCAAAGACAGCTATGCGCTGCTCGATATCTTGCTGACCCTGCGCGAGCGCGCACCGATTGATTTCGACATCGTCGCCGTCAACCTCGACCAGAAGCAGCCCAATTTTCCGGCACATGTGCTGCCTGATTATTTGCGCAAGCTGGGCGTTGCGTTTCATATCGAAACACAAGACACCTATAGCATCGTCAAGCGCGTGATCCCCGAAGGGAAAACCACGTGCTCGCTGTGTTCGCGACTGCGGCGCGGGATTCTGTATCGCGTTGCCGACGAACTGGGCGCGACCAAGATTGCGCTTGGCCACCACCGCGACGACATCATGGAAACCTTTTTCCTGAATATGTTTTTCGGCAGCAAACTCAAAAGCATGCCACCGAAATTGCAATCCGACGACGGCAAGCACATCGTTATCAGACCGCTGGCCTATGTGCAGGAAGCCGATACCGAACGCTATGCGGCGGTCAAAGAATTTCCCATCATTCCCTGCGATCTTTGCGGCAGCCAGGAAAACCTGCAACGCAAACAGATCAAAGGTATGTTGCGCGACTGGGAGAAAAAATTTCCCGGCCGTGTAGACAATATTTTCTCTTCACTGTCGACCGTCGTGCCATCGCATCTGATGGACCGCAGCCTGTTTGACTTCCGCAGCCTGCAGGCCAGCGGCACGCCTTTGGCCGACGGCGATATCGCATTTGATGAAGAGCCTTGCGCAAGCAATACTGCGCAGCCCAACATCATCAGCCTTCATCCTGCACAACGAACCCGCGATTGATAAGAGCCAAATCCGCGTGATTCAATCGCCGCTTACTCAGGGAGCATGCAGCACGCGTGCTAAAATTTTGCACCAATTTACGGTCCGCTTATGAACGTTGTCATCCTCGCTGCCGGCATGGGAAAACGCATGCAATCCGACCTGCCCAAGGTCTTGCATCCGCTGGCCGGCAAGCCGCTGCTGTCGCATGTCATTGATACTGCACGAAGTCTCTCCCCTGTTCGCTGCTGCGTCGTCTTTGGCCATGGCGGTGACGCCGTGCCCCGCACACTGGCGGCCGAGGATATCGATTTTGTGCTGCAACAACCGCAGCTGGGCACCGGCCACGCCGTCATGCAGGCGCTGCCCCTGTTGCAAGACGATCAGCCGACTCTGGTGCTATATGGCGATGTACCACTGACCACGCCAGCGACACTGCAAAAGCTGCTACGCGCTGCCGGCACAGACAAACTCGCGGTACTGACTGTGAACCTGAACGACCCGACAGGCTATGGCCGCATCGTGCGCGAGCATCACCGCATCGTGCGCATCGTCGAACAAAAAGACGCCAGCGACACCGAGCGCAGCATCCGTGAAGTCAACACCGGCATCCTGATTGCGCCGACCAGACAACTCAAAGCCTGGCTGTCCAATTTATCGAATGACAATGCGCAGGGCGAGTACTACCTGACCGACATCATCGCCCGCGCAGTCGCTAGTGGCGTGGCCGTCGAATCGGCACAGCCCGATTTTGTCTGGGAGACGCTGGGCGTCAACAGCAAGGTGCAACTGGCCGAGCTGGAGCGCATCCATCAGCACAATATTGCCCGCGAACTGCTCGAGGCGGGCGTCACCCTGCTCGACCCGGCGCGCATCGATGTGCGCGGCAAGCTGGTGTGCGGACGCGATGTTGAAATCGATGTCGGTTGCATCTTTGAAGGACAGGTAAACATAGCCGACAAGGTCAAGATCGGCGCGCATTGCGTGATCAAAAACGCACACATTGCCAGTGGCGCCGTCATCAAGCCCTTCTGCCACATTGAAGACGCGGTGGTGGGTGCCAATAGTCAGATCGGCCCCTATGCACGGCTGCGCCCCGGCACTGAGTTGGCTGAAGATGTCCACATCGGCAATTTCGTTGAAATCAAAAACAGCCAGATCGCTGCCCACAGCAAAGCCAATCATCTGGCCTATGTCGGCGACGCTACCGTTGGCGCTCGGGTCAATATTGGCGCCGGCACCATCACCTGCAACTACGATGGCGCCAATAAATTTCGCACCATCATTGAAGACGACGCCTTCATCGGCAGCGACAGCCAGTTAGTCGCGCCGGTCACAGTCGGCAAAGGCGCGACACTGGGTGCCGGCACGACCCTGACCAAAAACGCGCCGCCAGACAGCCTCACCGTGTCGCGCGCCAGACAAATCAGCATTGCGGGCTGGCAGCGGCCCGTCAAACAGAAAAAATAGGACACCACATGTGCGGCATCGTCGGCGCAGTAGCCCAACGTAATATCGTCCCCATCCTGCTCGAAGGCTTGAAGCGGCTGGAATACCGCGGCTATGATTCCTGCGGCGTGGCCGTGTATCAGCACGAAGCCCTGCAGCGTTCGCGCAGCGTGGCGCGCGTGGCAGAACTGGAAACCCAGGTTGCTGACACCCATCTGAGCGGCGCAATTGGCATTGCCCACACCCGCTGGGCCACACACGGCGTGCCGGCCACCAACAACGCGCATCCACATTTTTCTGCCAAAGACGGCGTCAACCGCATTGCGCTGGTCCATAACGGCATCATCGAAAACTACGAAGAAATTCGCAGTGCCTTAAGCGCCAAAGGCTATGTCTTCGTATCGCAAACCGACACTGAAGCCGTTGCCCACCTGATTAATGATCTCTACGACGGCGACTTGCTGCGCACCGTACAAAGCGCCGTCAAGCAACTGCATGGCGCGTTTGCCATTGCCGTATTTTGCAAAGATGAACCGCACCGCGTCATCGGCGCACGTCTGGGTTGCCCGCTGGTGGTTGGTATTGGTCAGGGCGAAAATTTTCTCGCCTCGGACGCCATGGCCTTGGCCGGCACCACCGACCAGATCATTTATCTGGAAGAAGGCGACGTCGTTGATGTGCAGCTGCAAGGCGTAGCCATCACCGACAAAAACGATTTGCCGGTGCAACGCACAGCGCAAACCGTCAATGCCTATTCGGGCGCGATTGATCTGGGGCCTTACCGGCACTACATGCAGAAAGAAATTTTCGAGCAGCCGCGCGCCATCTCCGACACGCTCGAAGGCGTGCTGGGATTTAGTCCCGAGCTGTTTGGCAAAAGCGCCGCCGAAGTGTTCAGCCAGATCAATGCGATTCAAATCCTCGCTTGCGGCACCAGCCTGTATGCCGGCATGACCGCCAAATACTGGCTGGAAGCGGTGGCAGGTATTCCGACCAATGTCGAAATCGCCAGCGAATATCGCTATCGCACGCCAGCCGTTAATCCGCATGCACTAGTGGTAGTCATCTCGCAATCCGGTGAAACAGCCGACACCTTAGCCGCACTCAAATACGCGAAAGAACTCGGCCACCAACACTCGCTGGCCATCTGCAATGTGGCCACCTCGGCAATGGTGCGCGAAACCGAGCTGGCCTATTTGACCCGTGCCGGCGTTGAAATCGGCGTCGCCTCAACCAAAGCCTTCACCACGCAGCTGGCCGCCTTGTTTTTACTGACGCTAACACTGGCAAAAATGCGCGGACGCTTAAGTGACGAAGCCGAAGCCACGCAGTTGAAAAATCTGCGTCACCTGCCCATGGCGCTCAACAGCGTATTGGCACTGGAGCCGCAAATCATTGCCTGGGCCGAAGCCTTTGCCCGCAAAGAGCACGCGCTATTTTTGGGGCGCGGCCTGCACTACCCGATTGCGCTTGAAGGCGCGTTGAAACTCAAAGAAATTTCTTACATTCACGCCGAAGCCTATCCGGCTGGAGAATTAAAGCACGGCCCTTTGGCGCTGGTGACGGAAGACATGCCGGTAGTAACCGTTGCGCCCAACGACATGCTGATTGAAAAGCTCAAATCCAACATGCAGGAAGTACGTGCCCGTGGCGGCCAGCTATACGTTTTTGCCGATGCCGATTCGCGCATTGCTTCCAGCGAAGGCGTGCATGTGATACGGCTGCCGGAACACTACGGATTGCTCTCGCCCATCCTGCATGTATTGCCACTGCAACTGCTTGCTTATCACACCGCATTAGCGCGTGGCACGGATGTCGACAAGCCGCGCAATCTGGCCAAGTCAGTGACGGTGGAGTAATTTCTGCATTTTTTCAGCGCGACAAAAACGGGGCAATCATGCGTAACGCCACATCACCAGGAAAAAACTGGTTCGACCAAGGCGGGCAAGCGTATGCGGCTTTCAGACCCCAATACCCTTCTGCGATTGCTTCGTATCTGGCTACGCTCGTAGCTGAAACAAAATTGGCTCTGGATGTTGGTTGCGGCAGCGGGCAACTGACCCGGCTGCTTGCAGCTAAGTTCGACAATGTCATCGGTGTCGATCCTAGTGCCGACCAAATCGCTCATGCGGTTCAATGTGCAAATGTTTCTTACCAATGCTCGCCCGCTGAAAAACTTGAACTATCCGACGAAAGCGCAGATCTCATCACAGCAGCTCAGGCAGCCCACTGGTTCGATTTGCCAAAGTTCTTCAACGAGGTAAGGCGAGTTGGCCGGACAAATGGCGTACTGGCCCTGATCAGCTACGGTGTGTTGGATCTTGAGCCCGATTTGAATGAGCGGTTTCAACATTTTTACAGCAATGAGATTGCTTCGTTCTGGCCACCTGAACGAAAGCTAGTCGATAGCGGCTATTCGACCATCGACTTCCCCTTTGCAGAACGCAAACCAGCTTCCATGGCTATTCGTCTGTATTGGAACCTGGCAGAATTTCTCGGCTATCTCTCCACCTGGTCAGCCGTGCGTCAAGCCAGTGAAGTTGGAAGGGGAGATGTCCTGCATCACTTCGCTGACGACATGGCGAAATGTTGGGGGGACGCTGATGCCAGGCGTTTGATCGTTTGGAAGATCAACATGCGAATAGGAAAACTATGACGCATCAGCAAGCTGCTCTGACGGATATCAACACATCGGCATAATGCAATGTGATGACGATAAGCCTGAACAGGTTTATTGATATTTATCCAATCACGTCGAAAAACTCACGCCACTTCAGTAAATTTGCACTCCAAGTTTAGCCATCGTCGTTTTTGAGCATACGCACGAGACCGCCACCTGACCGGGCACATTAATTTGGCGTGACCCACATTGAACCTGCATGCTGCAGGATGCCAAAAGAACGAATGCCCGCCATGACTCTGGCCGAATTTATCCTCACCAATATGGAACCCATACTTGAAAAATGGGATGAGTTCGCTCATGAAATCATCGAAGAACACCATTTGGACCCCAGGGCAGCACGCGACCATGCCAAAGGCCTGCTGGAGGCAGTGGCTGTTGACCTGCATGCACCACAAACACCCAGGGAACAATCCGCCAAATCACTTGGGCGCGCTCCATCAGATAACAAGATGAAAGAAGCCGAACAGCACGGTGAGGCCCGGTTTGCAGAAGGATTTTCCATCAATGATGAAGTGGCTGAGTTTCGGGCAATTCGCGCCAGTGTTCTGAAACTCTGGAATGAATCCGATGTGCCGAAAGAGGCAAGCTGGACCGATGAGCAACAACGCTTTAATGAAGCGATCGACCAGGTGCTGGCCGAATCAATCAATCGTTTTTCAGCCAGCAAGGAGCATGAAAACTATTTGTTTGAAACCCTGCTGTCATCGACTCCGGACATCAATTACATCATTGGCTTGGACGGCAGGTTCCTGTATGTCAATCGCGCCTACGCCTGTTTGCATGGCATGAAATCAAAAGAGCTGGTCGGTAAAAATTTATTTGACCTCTCTGACCCCAATGCCGCCGAATTCCAGCGGCGCGTCGATGAAGTCATTGCAAGTGGGAAGACTTACCGTGGTGACCTTCCCTGCTTCCATTTAACGGGGCAAGAGGTCACTTACGAATATATTCTGGTGCCGGTGATTAATGAAAACGGAAGCATCGAAGCTCTGGTCGGTGGCGCACGCGACATGACCGAACGCAAGCGGCTGGAAAACGCGCTGGCGTCAGAAAAATCGATTTCCGACATGATCATTGAAAGCTCGCCAGGCGCATTTTTTCTGATTGACCAGGATTTCAAACTGGTGCGCTGGAATCATTTCATGTCGACAGAAACCGGTATGTCGGATGACCAATTGCTTGGTCACCCGCTGTTGCTCACTATCGTTGAGGAAGACCGGGCAATGGCCGCAGCAAAATTTCTATCTGCATTCGCCACCGGCTATGCCAGCATGGAGGTACACGTACTGACGCCGCGGCACGGGATACGGATTTTTTCCAAAACTGCACGCCGCATTCAGGTCGACGGCGTGCCCTATCTGGCCGGATACTGTCTTGACGTCACCGAAAGAACACAAATCGAGACCGCCTTATTACAGGAAAAAATTTTTTCCACTGCTCTGGTGGAAAGCGTTCCCGGCGCATTTTTTGTCGTCGATGCAGAGGGCAATTATTTCCGCTGGAATGACTATTTAAAAAATCTCACGGGCCTGTCCGATAACGAACTGGCGCACCGGCCGGCATTGCTCAGCATTGAGGAAACAGAACGGCCGCTTGCGGCCAACACGATGAAAAAAGCCTTCGAAAATGGTTACGCCCAAGCCGATTTGCATGTACTCACACATGATCACGGCGCGCGCCCTTTTTTCATGACCTCACGACGATTTCGAGTCGCCGATAGTAATTATCTGGTCGGTGTCGGCGTCGACACCACTGAATGGCTGGAAAAAATGCGTTTGCTCGAACAAAAGGCATGGACCGACCCACTGACCAAGATTGCCAACCGCGGTCATTTCCTTGAATTGGCAACGGATGAATTTGCCCGCAGCCGGCGCTATGGTCATCCGTTTTCGGTATGGATGATGGACATTGATCATTTCAAGAACGTCAATGACACGCATGGACACCAGTCTGGCGACCTCGCCTTGCAGCAAGTCGTCCAGACCAGTCAGCAAGCCCTGCGTGACTGGGACATTCTGGGGCGCATGGGTGGCGAGGAATTTGCCGTGCTGTTACCCGAAACCGAAATTACGCAGGCTCAGACAGTGGCAGAGCGCCTGCGTAACGCGGTGGCCAATACCAGCGTTGACATTGGCAATGCGTACTCGGTACAACTGACCATTTCCATTGGCATTGCTGCTGCATGCGAAGACGATACCGACATCAGTATGTTGCTGGATCGCGCCGATCAGGCGCTGTATGAAGCCAAACACTCTGGCCGCGACAGGGTGTGTCTGGCGATGAATCAGGCATCATAATTACTTGTCCCAATAACTCACAAGGCAGCCGCATTTTCAGCTGGCCTCTCGAACATACTCGCATACCAATAACATTGCGCGTCATTGAGCCAGCCAAATTTTTTATTGCTAATGGCAATGCTACAGAAAGGCTCCAGCGAAATGTCATAGCGCCACAGCAGCGCGATCAATTCGCATAACATCACTTTACCCAAAAAACGCGGCTCAACCCGAATGACCAGCCGGCCACGATACCGATGAAATTCTTTTACAGGCGGCAGTTCCTTCAGTCCCTGAAAAAAACGCCGCTCGTCACCTGACGAATAAAACTGCGGCATATTGAGTTCAAATTGCATGAAGGTTTTCCCTGAAACGATGAAGTCCGGGGAAATCCTACTGTCTCGCCGATCAGTCGCTTGCGGGCTGTTCATCCCGTCGCAACAAATGCCGTATGAAGCGATGGTAGCGAAGCCCTTGTGTTGCGGCTTCGCCATAACGCTTGCCGTTGCTAGTCGGCTTTTTTCAAACTAAAACCAACGCGCGGAAAATGCACATGCAATGTTCCTGCGCGCGCATCTTCGCGACGCAAGGTATAACGGGTCCGGGTTGCTGCGACCAGCTTGCCGGCCGTTGGCTCGGGACCGAAACTCTCTGCCGTAATCACCACCTCGCTGCCGAGCGCAATGCCGTGCTCATCCTGAAACACCTCATTGTGCAAAGCGGCAGGCATAGCCGAACTAGCCAGCGCAATCGCGGCTTCAGAAGTCATCGGCTGCGGATGGCCATGACCCAGTGCTGCCATGCGATCCATCCAGGCCAGCACCTGCGGCGTGGCGTCCAGAATATCGGCCAGGAGAGGCACTAATGTGCGCGTGAACCACAGCGGGTGATACATCGAGAAATCAGCAATAGAGGGTGCGTCACCTAGCAAATAGGGCTGCTCCTCGACCATACTGGCAATACGGCGCAGATAACTTTTATAGGCAACAGCGGCGTCAGCGGCAGGGATGCGCGGCGCGTTGTTGCGCATTGCGCCCCGGTCCTGCACAAAGGCTTTGAGTTGCTCAGCATCCGGAATCAGAAACGTCGCACCCTTGGGCTGGAAGTTATAGGCCATCACCGTTTGAAACAGGGTCGTGTCTGCCCATTGCGACAGGGTCCGGGCCAGGCCCTTTTGCGACGGCGGATATAAAGCCGGTGTTGGTGCAAGCTGTTCGAGCACATCGCAGATCAGCGCGGTGTCGCAATAAATATCGGCACCGATTTGCAGTACTGGTGTGCGGCGATAACCACCAGTTAAGGCAATGACATCGGGCTTGGGCATGATGCGGGGTATCTGCACTGAACGCCATGCGAGCGCTTTGGCGCCGAGAATGAGGCGAATTTTTTCGGCAAAGGGCGAGGTCGGGTAGTGGTGCAACACGGGTTCTGTCATCTGGTCTCCGGATGGTGTTGTTATTTTTTGTATGCAGCACAGTCGATTGTAAACGCAGCCTGATCAACGACGATAACTTGCGGAGACAAATCATGCGACGCCAACTTGTTTGCGGGATTGTGCTGAGCCTGCCTTGTGTTTTTCTGTGTGCCTGCGGCGATGGAACGCCCGCCTATGTCAACACCCTGCGCCCGCAAATTCAGACGCTGATGACTGACACCCTGACCACCGGCGCCGTAGTGATGGTTCGTTCGCCCAAAGGCGACTGGTCCGAAGCCTTTGGCTTTCGCGATCGCAGCCACACCAGCGCCTTGCAAATCAATGACCAGTTCCGGGTAGGCAGCGTGACCAAAACCTGGACCGGCACCGTGATTTTGCAGCTGATAGAAGAAGGACGACTGCACCTGAGTGACCCGGTTTCACAGTACGTCAGCGGTGTACCCAACGGCAGCAACATCACCATCGAACAATTGCTGAGCATGCGCAGCGGATTGTTCAACTACTCCACCGACACCGCCTTCAATCAAAGTCTGGATGACAATCCGACGCAAACCTTTGACATCGACGCATTGCTGCAAATCGCTTACAGCCACGATGTCTATTTTTTGCCGGGTGCGGGCTACAAATATTCGAACACCAATACTCTGCTGCTGGGCAAAGTCATTGAGAACCTTACGCATCTCACCGCAGCAGAGGCCTTTCAGCAGCGGCTATTCGCCAACAAAGGGCTCACGCATACCTTCCTGCCGCCTTTGAACAATACCGCGCTGCCAGCGCCCTTTGCCCATGGTTACCAGTACGGCACTAATGTCGAAACCATTGATACCGAAGTCTTGTCGCTGGCCAAACAAGCCGCTGCCAAGATTGGTTTCCTGCAGCCTTTCGACACCACAGACTGGAGCACCTCATGGGGCTGGACTGCGGGCATGGGCATCTCGACAGCCGATGAACTGACCAGCTTTGCCATCCATCTGGCCGAGGGCTACTACCTTCGTCCCAGCCTGCATCAGCAGCGGCTGGCCAGCTGCCAGCCAACCTCGGCCGAGCCCGATGCCGCCAGTTATTGCTGGGGACTAGCGAAATTCGGCAGCTACTATGGCCACACTGGCGAAGTACCCGGCTACAACACCTTCATGGGACACGACCCGGTCACGAACAATACGGTGGTGGTCTGGACCTCGCAATCGGCGGCTGTAGACGGTCGCGCACCGGCTATTGAGATTGCCCGGCTGATTATTGCAGAGCTTGCCAAATAAGCCACCTCCTGCGCTGCAAAGCCCTATAGAACAGCGCGCCTTCCCGGTTGCTTCCGGTCGCCAAATAATGCGCAAAATTTCGCGTTATACTGCCGGACAATTGACGTTAACGTAAACGTCACCGCGCCACATCATGGCCAGCGGCTATTCCGGAGATAACGATGACCGACCTTTCAGTGGCGCAAAACCTGCGCACTTATCAGCCCGCCAACAAAGTGCGCTTTGTGACCGCCGCCTCGCTGTTTGACGGGCATGACGCCTCGATCAATATCATGCGCCGCATCCTGATGGCGCAAGGCGCCGAAGTGATCCACCTCGGGCACAACCGCTCGGTTGATGAAATCGTCACTGCCGCACTGCAGGAAGATGCGCAAGGCATTGCGCTGTCGAGCTACCAGGGCGGTCACGTTGAATACTTCAAGTACATGATCGATCTGCTGCGCGAGCGCGGCGGCGCGCACATCAAGGTTTTCGGCGGCGGTGGCGGCGTGATCGTACCGGCTGAAATCCAGGAACTGCATGACTATGGCGTGACGCGGATTTTCAGTCCCGAAGACGGCCAGCGCATGGGCTTGGTCGGCATGATCGAATACATGATCAAGGCTTGCGACAGCGATTTGTCGGTTTACGCACCGGGCCAGATCGCAGCACTGACAGAAGGTGACATGGTGGCCCGACAGCGTCCGCTGGCGCAACTGATCACGGCACTGGAAAATAACAAAGCCAGCCCCGCACTCAAAACCGCGCTGCATACAGCGGCCGCACAAAACAAAGTGCCGGCACTGGGCATTACCGGCACCGGTGGCGCCGGCAAGTCTTCGTTAACGGATGAACTGATTCGCCGCCTGCGGCTCGATCAAAACGACGCGTTAAATATTGCGGTGATTTCGATTGACCCTTCCCGCCGCAAATCCGGCGGCGCATTATTGGGCGACCGTATCCGCATGAATGCGATTGCACCGTGGACCGGCACCAGCAAGGTCTTCATGCGTTCACTCGCTACCCGCGAAGCCGGCTCGGAAATTTCGCAAGCCCTGCCTGATGTGATTGCCGCCTGCCGTGTCGCCGGTTTTGATCTGGTGATTGTCGAGACCTCGGGCATCGGCCAGGGCGACGCCGCCATTGTGCAACATGTCGACTGCAGTCTATATGTGATGACGCCGGAATTTGGCGCAGCTTCACAGCTGGAAAAAATCGACATGCTGGACTTCGCCGATTTCGTCGCGATTAATAAATTTGACCGCAAAGGCTCGCAAGATGCCTTGCGTGACGTGGCCAAACAATATCAGCGCAACCGCGAACTGTGGACCCAGAGCCCGGAACAGATGCCGGTGTTCGGCACCCAGGCTTCGCGCTTCAATGACGATGGCGTAACCGCCTTGTATCAGGGACTGCTGCCGACACTGAGCACCTTCGGACTCAAACTGCAAAACGGCAAATTACCGCCTGTGACGGTGCGCTTTTCTTCTGGCCGCAATGCGATTGTGCCACCGGCACGCAGCCGCTATCTGGCCGAAATTGCCGACACCGTCCGTGGCTATCACCGCTTCACCAACAAGCAAGTGAGCTTGGCACGCGAGCGCCAGCAACTTACCGAAGCCCGTCGCATGCTGGCAACAGCAGGCAAGAGTGCTGACATGGATGCGGTGTTTGAAGGAGCGATTGCAGTACGCGAAAACGCCCTCGACGCTTCCGCCAAAACTTTAATTGCCGACTGGCCCGCGCTGCAAGCGGCATACGCTGGCGACGACTACGTAGTGACCGTGCGCGACAAAGAAATTCGCACCCGCCTGACCTGGAAAACCTTATCCGGCACCACCATTCGCAAAGTGTCGCTGCCACGCTATGCCGACCATGGGGACCAGCTGCGCTGGCTGATGCTGGAAAACGTGCCCGGATCGTTTCCGTATACCGCCGGCGTGTTTGCATTCAAGCGCGAAAATGAAGACCCGACCCGCATGTTTGCCGGCGAAGGCGACGCCTTCCGCACCAACCGCCGCTTCAAGCTCGTCTCCGAAGGCATGCCGGCCAAACGCTTATCAACCGCCTTCGATTCCGTTACTTTGTATGGTGCTGATCCGGCGATCCGGCCCGACATCTACGGCAAAGTCGGCAACTCCGGTGTGTCGGTTGCCACGCTCGACGACATGAAGGTGCTGTACGACGGCTTTGATTTGTGCGACCCGACGACCTCGGTCTCGATGACCATCAATGGTCCGGCACCCACCATTCTGGCGATGTTCATGAACACCGCGATTGACCAGCAGCTGGCCAAATTCAAAGCCGACAAAGGCCGCGATGCAACAGCGGAAGAAGCGGCGCAAGTGCGTGCCTGGGTTTTGCAAAATGTGCGCGGCACCGTGCAGGCCGACATTCTGAAAGAAGATCAGGGCCAGAACACCTGCATCTTCTCGACCGAGTTTTCACTCAAGGTGATGGGCGACATCCAGCAGTATTTCGTCACCAATCAGGTGCGCAATTTTTACTCGGTGTCGATCTCGGGTTATCACATCGCCGAAGCCGGCGCGAACCCGATTTCTCAACTGGCCTTTACGCTGTCCAACGGCTTCACCTTTGTCGAAGCCTATCTGGCGCGTGGCATGGACATTGATGACTTCGCACCGAATCTGTCCTTCTTTTTCAGTAATGGCATGGACCCGGAATACACGGTGCTGGGCCGTGTAGCCCGCCGTCTGTGGGCGGTGGCCATGCGCGAAAAATACGGCGCCAATGAACGGGCGCAAAAACTCAAATATCACATCCAGACCTCGGGCCGTTCACTGCATGCACAGGAAGTTGATTTCAATGACATCCGCACTACGCTGCAGGCATTGATTGCCATCTACGACAACTGCAACTCGCTGCACACCAATGCCTACGACGAAGCGATCACCACACCAACAGACGAATCGGTGCGTCGCGCGCTGGCGATACAGTTGATCATCAACCGCGAGTGGGGACTGGCCAAAAACGAAAACCCGAATCAGGGCAGCTTCATCATTGAAGAACTGACCGATCTGGTGGAAGAAGCGGTGCTACAGGAATTCGAGAGGATTGCCGAGCGTGGCGGCGTGTTGGGCGCAATGGAAACCGGCTACCAGCGCGGCAAGATTCAGGAAGAATCCATGCTGTATGAACATCAGAAACATGACGGCACCCTGCCCATCATTGGCGTGAACACTTTCCGCAATCCGAAAGGCGGCACAGTGCAAGCGCAACTGGAACTGGCGCGCTCGACGGATGAAGAAAAACAATCGCAGCTGCAACGTCTTGCAGACTTCCACCAACAACATCAGTCGCAATCCGCTGCTGTTCTGGCGACCTTGCAACAAGCCGTCATCAATGATGACAATGTATTCGAGCTGCTGATGGATGCGGTACGGGTTTGTTCTTTGGGACAAATTACGGATGCCCTGTTTGCGGTTGGCGGGCAGTATCGGCGCAGTATGTAAGGGTGGGCTAACAATCAAGCATGGTTGAAAGACACTGGGTCCCGATTTTCATCGGGACCCAGCGTCTTTCGACAATCTACAAAAAATAGTTAAATTTCAAACGCACGTTGCATGATCATGAAATACTTGCCCAAGCCTGATATTTTTTAAGGAGATCATGATGCTGGCCAACACCAAAATTCTGATTGAAAAAATTCAATCGTTGTCGCCAGAAAAGGTAGCCGAAGTAGCTGATTTTGTGGATTTCTTACGATTAAAGGAACAAGAACAGACTTTAACCAACATGGCTGCAAGGGCAAGCGCACCTGCTTTCGCCGCAGTATGGGACAACCCAGATGACGAGGCTTATGATGCCCTTTGAATTTGGCGATGTCGTGCTCGTGCCGTTTCCTTTTACCAATCAAACAGCATCAAAACAGCGCGCCGCAGTGATTGTCTCCAAAGGAGAATATGCGCACTGGCGGCCGGATGTGATTGTCATGGCAATCACCAGTCAATTACGTACTCCGCTAGGTTTTGCAGATACATTTTTATCAGATTGGCAAAGTGCCAATCTACTCAAACCTTCTGTCGTAAAGCCAGTGTGGGCAACTTTGGAACAAGGATTAGTCATCAAAAAATTAGGGCAATTAAGTACATTGGATCAAGCTGCACTGAAATTCTCCATCGAACAAGCGATCGGGTAATTCGTTTTGCATTCCTTCTCACCCACGACAGCAGCACTTGACGCAGCCATTGCGGCCATCCATATCCGCGCCTACGCAACAAGCCGCAACAACCTAGACGGCAGGGTTACCCGCCTGTCGCCCTATCTGACTCATGGCTTCACCAGCATCCCTGCGCTGTTTGCACAACTGCCGGCGCTGACGCTGCAAGACAAACTCGCGTTCGAATTCGGCTGGCGGGAATTTTTTCAGCATGTCTGGCACCGCAGCGGCGACGCGATTTTGTCCGACCTGCGGCCTGCGCTGCCCGGCATTAGCTATCAACCCACACTGCCTGACGATATCCGCGAAGGCCGAACCGGCATTGCCGTCATTGATCAGGCTGTTCATTCGCTGTATCAAAGCGGCTATCTGCATAACCATGCCCGCATGTGGCTGGCCAGCTATGTGGTGCACTTGCGCAAAGTGCAGTGGCGCGTTGCCGCCGACTGGTTGTACGGCCATTTGCTTGACGGTGATCTGGGGTCGAATCATTTGTCCTGGCAATGGGTAGCGGCCACCTTCAGCAACAAACCGTATTTGTTCAATGCCGAAAACGTCGCCAAGTTTGCGCCTGCACGCTGGCATTGCACAGGTAGTGCAATCGATACGTCCTATGAAGAACTCGAACACATTGCACGCAGCCAGAACAGCATCGCGCCGCTTGCAGTCAGCGCACGGTTCGGCACCAGCGAGCCGGCATTACTGGGCGCACCGGCGATGGATGGCAGCGCACTCCACATCAAGCACGGACAGGCGGTGCGCCTGATTCATCCGTGGATGCTGGATGATGCCCCGTTTGATGGTCTGCGCATTGGCGTCATTCATTTGCCTTTTCATGCCCGTTTTCCCTGGTCACAGCAGCGCTGGGATTTCATGCTGACCCGTATGCGGGCAGTGACGGATCAGATTTTTATTGGTGAACTTGAAGAGCTGCGCACACCGTTGGCTACAGCCGGCTCGGTGGTGTCGCAGGCCAGTTTCAATCCCGGCTATCGCGAAGGCTTGCCGCTACTGTGTTCAACGCTGCCTGAAGCGCCGCGTTATTTCGCTGACCCGGAACAAGCCTGCCGGTCGTTCTCAGCTTTCTGGGCGCTTAGCGCAGCCAGCCACAACACTGCGCAAACGCGTAACTGGCACCGCTGATGTTGTCCGTCGTCTGGTTCAAACGCGACTTGCGGGTGCATGATCATTTGCCGCTGACCAGCGCCAGTGAGAACGGCCCTGTGTTGCCACTGTATGTGTATGAACCGGAAATTTTGCATGCGCCCGACTACGCCAGCCAGCACCTGTGCTTTACCAATGAATGTCTGGACGAACTCAATGCCGCACTCACCAACCGCGGCAGCCCACTGTTGATCCTGCAGGGTGAAATCACGACCGTTCTTGATCGCCTGCTAGAAACCTATGGTCTGTTCAATTTGTATTCGCATGAAGAAACCGGCAACGCCATCAGTTATCAGCGTGATCTGCGGGTTGCCGCATGGTGCAAACAGCATCAGATTGGCTGGCATGAAACACCAACGAACGGTGTCGTCAGGCGACTCAAATCACGCGACGACTGGGGCGCGCTGTGGATGACGCGCATGCGGCAAAAAACCGTGCTGGCGCCAGATAGTCTGCAAGCACCGGCACCCCGTCTGCAAAGTTGTGGCTTGCTCTCGCCGGCACAACTTGGTCTGACAGAGGCTGATAAACCACTGCGCCAGCGTGGCGGCAGACGCCTGGCGGTCCAACAACTGCAGCAGTTTTTCAGCAGCCAGTTGCAGCACTATCGCTATGCGATGTCTAGCCCCTTGTCGGCCGAAGAAGCCTGTTCGCGCTTGTCGCCTTATCTGGCCTTTGGCGTTTTATCGGTGCGCGAAGTGGTACAAAAAGTCTGGCGCACCCGCAGCCAGCTCAATGCGATGCCGGCACCGGTGCGGCCGACCAATGTGCTGGCCGGACTGAAATCGTTTGAGAGCCGTCTGCACTGGCATTGCCATTTCATTCAGAAGCTCGAATCCGAGCCAGCGATCGAGCTGCACAATATGCATCGTGGTTTTGATAGCGTGCGCAATGAGGAAATCAACGCCGAATTCTTTGCCCGCTGGCGTGATGGCGAAACCGGCTTTCCACTCATTGATGCGTGCATGAAGATGCTGCAGCAAACCGGCTGGATTAACTTTCGCATGCGTGCCTTGCTGATCAGTTTTTCCAGCTACCAGTGCTGGAACCACTGGCGCGAACCGGCACTGCATCTGGCGCGTGAATTTCTGGATTACGAACCGGGCATTCATTATCCTCAGATACAAATGCAATCGGGCGTCACCGGCATCAATATGCTGCGCATCTATAATCCGCACAAGCAGGCGCAAGATCAGGACCCCGAAGGCATTTTTATCAAACGCTGGCTGCCGCAATTAAAAGCCGTGCCCACTGCCTACATTACCGAACCTTCGCGCATGCCGGACAGCTTGCAGCAACAACTGGGGGTGCGCATAGGCATAGACTATCCGGCACCGATGCTGAACCACATAGCAACAGCACGACACGCTCGCCAGACTTTGTGGGCATTGCGCGGCGAGCAGTCAGTCAGGCAAGAAGCGCGGCAAGTGTTGCGCAAGCATGGCAGCCGTAATCCGCAGCGCGAAGGCGCTGCGCGCAAAACCAAAAAAACGGCCACCGAGTCGCCGCAACGCTCTTTATTACTGGACTGATTTTTATGCTGACAGGCGTGCTTTCTGCAGGGCTGGCTTTTCTGATCTGGGGCGCTTTTCCGATTTATCTGAAAGCCTTGCAGGCTATCCCGCCGCTGGAAATTCTGGCCAATCGGGTCTGCTGGTCGGTGATTTTCTTAGTCAGTATTTTGCTGCTGCGCCGGCAATGGGGCTGGCTGTCGCAAATTAAACAGCGGCCGACACGCTTGCTCAGCTTTGCCGCCAGCGCGCTGATGTTGACGCTCAATTGGGTGGTCTATATCTGGGCGGTGAATGCCGGGCAAATCATCGATGCCACACTGGGCTATTTCATCACGCCTTTAGTCAATGTCTTGTTTGGGCTAATGCTCGGTGAGCAGCTGCGCCGCGGACAATGGGCCGCATTGGCCTTGGCCGCTGGCGGCGTGGTCTGGCTGACTGTCAGCGCCGGTGCTTTGCCGTGGATTGGTCTGGTGCTTGCCGCGTCATTTGGCCTGTATGGTTTGCTGCGCAAGACCGCTGCCTTAGGCGCTCTGGAGGGCCTCAGTGTGGAAACCCTGATCATGCTGCCGCTGGCCCTGGGCTTTTTGCTGATCCCGGCCAGCGGTGCTTCACACAGCTTCGGTAATGGTCCCTTGTCGACGAGCTTGTTATTGATTGCTGCCGGCCCTGTAACGGCCATTCCACTCTTATTGTTTTCCCATGGCGCGCGCAAAATTCCGTTATCGGTGCTCGGGATTTTGCAATACATCGGCCCCACCATACAGTTTTTGCTCGGTGTGTGGCTCTATCACGAACCGTTTGCAGGCAATCGCTTAATCGGCTTTAGCCTGATCTGGTCGGCGCTGGCGCTGTATTCCGCTGAAGGCTTGTGGCGTGCCTGGCAAGGGCGCTCACGATAAGGGCGAAGGATGGATTACAAAATCAATCATTTTGAATACCTGCACGAATCAGCGACATAGTTTGATACCAAATTTTGGTCATATGATCAGCTAGTTCATGATGACCATAAAAGGTGGCTATCATCGGCGCATTCCTATTCTCCCTATCCCGCGCAATCAACTGCTGAAATCCAGAAGGATTACCCAGCAACAGATCGACCATGTTCTGGTTCCCGGATTGAGCAGCATGCATCAGTGCATTCCTGCCTTCTATATTTTGTTGAGTCAGCAGCACTTTGCCTACAGGATGTTCGCATAATTGCATTGCAATGGATGTATGGCCTTTAAAGGCGGCCCAGATCAGCGCATGGTCACCTCTGCTATCTTTCAGCTGCAACTGGGCAGGCGCCGATGGGTGGGCAAGCAACTGCGTCACCATCTCGTTGTAAGCTGTCATGGTGGCGACAATCAAAGGACTGAGGCCATTCTTATTTTGCACCATCACCTGCTTACTGGCTGAATCATGTTTGAGCAGCAGCTTCACCATCTCTGGCTGGCGCAAACTGATCGCTAACATCAATGCGTTCCAGCCATCCTTATCTTTGGCCATCAGCAGCGCATTCGCCGATGGGTCCAGGAGCAATTTTCGCACTTGCTCAATGTCGCGATTCTTGACCACTTCGATCAAGGTATCGGCTGCAAGCGGCGCCATGTCATGGCGCTTTAATACGGCCAAAAGGACGCTGGCCATCGAATTGATCTGTTCATGGAAATGCGCAGCCAACTTTACCTTGACTGCCGTTGAGCGCTGCTTCAGATAGGCATCAAGCGCAGCGGCGACCTGCTCATCCACCATGCCTATCTGCGCAAATACCATCTCCAGCAAGGCAATATCCTCACTGGCGTCAGACTTGCCTGGCCCAGCGGTCTGCGCCAGCCAGGTCGCTGCCTCAGGCTTGCCCGTGGTGATGGCATAAAACAGTGCGCTGCGAGCTGACTTGCCCTTACCCGTCGTTTGCGTGAGCAGCGACTTATTATTTTTTGCCAGTGTTTTTAAACGCCTGACCGGGTCGCCACCTTCTTGCATCAGCAGCGCAAACCACTCTTCCTTATCCGACGCATCGGTGATGGTTTTACGCTTGACTGCATTGACTTTGCCGTTGGCCGACGTGGACGTCGGATTAGTTGGCTGTTCTTGTTGCTTCTGCTGTTTTTGCTCTGGCTGTTTTTGCGTTTGCCTGGTGCTGCTTTTGACCACCACCACCGGCTCGCTATGCGGCATGGCGACTGTCTCTGTGCGTTTGAATTTGGCCACTTTTTTCGGCGCCTGAAATGGCGGCGGCGTGGTGGTGGTTTGTCCGCGATACGTTGGTGTGACAGTGGTCGTGGTTGTTGTGTGCGTGGTGTTGGTGGTCGTCATAACGACGGGTGCGCGCAATCGGGTCAGCCCCGGAATCAC
>CANGAW010000049.1 GCA_947451925.1 Burkholderiales bacterium
AGCCTATGGGTCTGGCAAGTAATCGTACGCTGGTTGGTTCTGAAGTGGCCTTTGGCGCACGTTATCAGCGGCCGCTGGACAAGGCATGGATTTTCCGTGCTGACGCGATGATGGCTAACCGTAGCAACAATACGGACATCTCCGGTATCCGTTTTGAGCTTCGTCGTAAATTCTGATGGGAACTGCTTCTATGATGACCACCTTCATCCATTCGATTGCCTTGCTCGGCACCTTGCTGATTCTGGCTTATCTGGCCCTGATGACCAGAGACTTGGTGCAACAGCAAGCGCGTACGCGTCGCCGTTTCGACGACGAGAACGCTCTGTTCAAAGCACGACTTGAATTGTTGACCAGCCCGATTGTTAAAGTCGCCAACGATCAGGAAACAGCAGCCTGGTCTGGCTTTCGCAAATTTCGCGTTGCGCGCAAAGAGATGGAAGGCGGCGGTTGCTGTTCCTTTTATCTCGCACCGCATGACGGCCGTCCTTTGCCTTCATTTTTACCCGGCCAGTACCTGACCTTCAAGCTGAAGGTGCCGGGCCAGGCACGGGATGTGACCCGTTGCTACTCTTTGTCAGATAGTCCGAATCCTGAGTACTACCGCGTCACAATCAAGCGCGTGCCGCCACCACCAAAGTCACCGGAATTGCCACCGGGCGTGAGTTCGAATCACTTCCATGACAATGTGGAAATCGGCGATATTCTGGACGTCAAAGCACCGGGCGGCAATTTCCATCTGGATGTAGAAGCGCGTTCGCCGGTGGTCTTGATTGGCGGTGGTGTTGGTCTGACTCCTGTCATGAGTATGTTGAATTATCTGATCACGGCACCGGTCAAACGCGAGATCTGGTTCTTTTATGGTGTGCGTAATGGTGCTGAGCATATTCAAAAAGACCACTTGAATGTGATCGCCAAAAATCATTCGAACGTGCGCATCAACGTCTGCTACTCGGACCCGGTTGAAGGCGAAGAGCCAGGTAAAGACTTCCAGTTTGCTGAGCGCGTCAGCGTTGATCTGTTCAAACGTGAACTGCAAGTCAATAACTTCGATTTCTACACCTGCGGACCGCCACCGATGATGGAGTCGATCACCAAAGGCCTGACCGAATGGGGGGTGCCTGAAACCCGTATTCACTACGAAGCGTTTGGCCCGGCAACTGTTAAGAAAGTGGCCAAGCCCGAAGCCGTAGTGAGTGGCGCTGCAGCCATTGATGTCAAGTTCGTTAACTCGAACAAGACCGTGGGCTGGACAGGCGGCAGCAGCTCCTTGTTGGAGCTGGCGGAAGCCAATGGCATCAAGATCGACTCGGGTTGCCGCGCCGGTAACTGCGGTACATGCCTGACCACCATCCGTGAAGGCGAGGTTGATTACCCTAGTGGCAAACCAGGTTACGGCATCGAAAAAGGCTGCTGTCTGGCCTGCGTCGCCGTGCCTAAGGCCGGGGTAGTGCTGGCGCTGGATGCCTGACGCTTAAAGCTGGAACCTTAACAAAACGCTGTGTCCCGATGTGAATCGGCACACAGCGTTTTTTTGGGCTGGCTTTAACGGATCTCTCTACTGAGAATCTTTTTGGGAAAGCGAGAAAAGACACTGGGTCCCGATTTTCATCGGGACGACGGTAGGTAATTGGCGTGCGCCTCAACCCCCATCGTCGTTCCGGCGCAGGCCGGAACCCAGCGTCTTTCATCAATCAACAAAAAATGTTTGAATTTCAAAAGCTACTCTTAGCGATAACCGCAATCAGCCAAGATGACCTGACCCATGCAGTAAGGCATGGCCAGAATGTGCGCCGCACACCGCGCATTTTTGATGTTTTCCTTTTCCCGTACATCCGGTGGCAAAGTATTGTTGAGGTCCGTATCGATCCAGCCCGTTGCCAGCGTATTGACGCAAATCTGATGCTCCGACAAATGCTCGGCCGCGGTACGCACCAGCATATTGGCTGCCGCTTTGGAGGAGTCATAGTGCGCCGATACCGGGTCTTGACTATTGATACCGTTGGTAGAGGTGATCAGCACAATTTTCCCGCGGAAGTCATCGACTAGCGCATTGCTCTTCATGGCCAGTGCAGCGTACTTCGTCACCAGAAATGCGCCGGTCGCCTAAATGGCCGCAAAAAAACCTTTCACCGATTTTTCCGAGCCGACTTCGTAAGGGAAAGCGTGTACGGCAATGCCGGGGTTGGCACGCTTCAAATCAGCGATGGCTTTTTCCCTTGTTATCCGGCCGGCGACTTGCCGAAATCACCACATTGCCACCGCAACGAGCGACGAGTTCGGCGCAAGTAAAGCCGATGCCGCTGGCGCCGACTGTAATAACAGTTGTTGTCTAACTGAAATCAAAATGTGCGTGGGCCATGGTTCATTGTCCTATTTGGTTTTTTTATAAGATTCAAACATCGGGGCACTCAAGAATCTACAGAGTTTCTATTTTGTAATTTAATGCAATTAGGGCTAAAAACGCATCAATACACACAGATTTTTTCCTTGACTAAGGAGGTCGCTAATCGCCACAATCAAAAAGATATTTCTATTTAGAAATCTTCTTCTATGAAAATATTACGTAAGTAGTCTTGCTGTGTGTAAATTCTAGTACCAACCGATGGCGCAAAAAAAAATGGCTAGAGCAGGATCAGTTAGAAAACCGTCTTACTCGCCTGTGCTTGCAGGCGCTTGTGGATTTGTATTGAGTTCACTGATTCCCTCTGCTGCACAAGTCGTGCTGCCGCAGAACCCTTCGGTAGGTCAAGGAGCCGTCAGCATCACCCAGTCAGCGACGGCTACGACTATTACGCAGTCTTCGCAAAAAGCAGTCATCAACTGGACCAACTTTTCTATTGGCAGCGGTAACTCGGTTAACTTCATTCAACCCAATAGCAGTGCGATTGTAGTCAATCGCGTAACCGGCGGTGCGCTCTCACAAATCGATGGCAATTTGCTGGCCAATGGTCAGGTTTGGGTGTTGAATCCAAACGGTGTACTGATCGGTGGCGGCGGGCAGATTAATACCGGCGGCTTTTTAGCCACCTCGCGAGCTTTGTCTGACCCGGACTTTCTGGCCGGCCGTTATCAATTTACTGCCCCTGCTGTCAACGGCGGGCGAGTCATCAACCGCGGCAGCATCATCAGTGCGCCCGGTGGCTATGCGGTAATGGCCGGGCAGCAGGTCAATAACGAAGGACTGATTCAGGCCAATCTCGGCAGTGTGGTGTTGGGTGGCGCGCAGACCTTTACACTGGATTTGACCGGTGACAAGTTGTTGTCATTTGCGGTGACCTCACCAGTCAGCCTGCAGCCGGCAACGGGACAAGGCTTAGTGCAAAACAGCGGTACGCTGCAAGCCGATGGTGGCCGTGTGCAGTTGTCGGCTCGCGCTGCAAGCGATGTGATTAGCAATGTCATCAATACGTCGGGTCTGGTGCAGGCCAACAGCGCCAGCTTGGTTAACGGCGTGGTGGTACTGGATGGCGGAAGCGTCGGCACCGTCACCAATAGCGGCAGTATTACGGCCAATGGTCGCAGCGGCGGACAGGTCACGATCAGCGGCGCTGCAATTAATCAGAGCGGGCGCATCAGTGCGGATGGCACAAGCACCAGTGGTGGTGAAGTCAAACTGCTGGCGACCAAGAGCATCGTCAATACCGGCAGCATCAGTGCGGATGCATCAAGCGATGGTTCGGGCAATGGTGGTTCGGTCAAGCTGATTGCAGAGCTGGCGAACCTGAGCAGCAAGGCCAGTATCGGGGGCAGTTTGTCTGCGAAGGCAGGGCAGGCTGGCGGTAATGGTGGTTTCATCGAGACCTCGGCCAGCATTCTTCGCATTGACAATGCGGCGCGCATTAATACGAGCGCGCCAAAGGGACAAACGGGTTTGTGGTTGCTGGACCCGACCGATATTACGATTACTGCAAATGCGGCAGATGCGCCATCAGGCATATCCAATGGTTCAACAACTTTTCCACAAACCACTTTCAATGACAGCAGCATCAGCGCCGATACGATTAAAGCTGCGTTGAGTTCTTCAAACGTCGTTGTTGCAACGTCAAGCAGCGGTAGCGGCGAAGGCAATATCAATGTCAATGCACCGCTTAGCTGGAACGCAAATTCGCTTGTTTTGCAGGCGCATAACAACATCAATGTGAATGCCAAGATGGATGCTGGCGAGAATGGGTCGCTGGTATTTCAATATGGCCGGGGAACTGTAACAGGGGTGGGTAGTACTGTTAATGTCGCCGCTGGTGTGGAGATTCTGATCCCTTCACCGCAGGCTTTTCAGTGGGGAAAAGGAGAATTTGGCAGGCTCAACAATTTAGTGTTGCAAAATGAATTTTTAAAATTTGGTGATGGTTTTCAAGCTTCGTTAAATGCCGATGGTGCGCCGGCTGCACCGTTTTATCGTGATAACACTTGCTCTAGCGGGTGGTGCCAGCTTTCCTTTACAACCACACCACTTTCTTATGCAATCGGTTTTGGTGATTCCGGCACAGGGACTTGGAATACGAATGGCACTATTTTAAAAACCAGCGATATCTATTCAACACCGACGTCGCCAGCTAGTCCGAAAATTGATATCGCAGGTTATAAAGAGGGAACAGGATCAATTGCAGCTATTTATGAAATCGATTCAACTTTTGGCAAAGCGACGCTTCGCAATACCTACAGCCTTGGTTCTACTGATCGCTTCTTGAAAACGGAGTCGGTTCTGTTTAATACTGGAACCACTGAACTGTCGAACATCCGTTTGTGGGCTGGCATATCGGATGATTTTATTGTGGCCTCAGACGCAACAGATAAAACTGAGGGAATATTTAAAAACGGTATTTTTTCCCCCCTTGACAATGGGGCGACTAAAGGCAATGCCATCCTGGTGACGAATCCCCTCAGTGCGACAACGCCGCCTTCGGCAGTTGCTTTGCTTTACTCCAGAGCACCCAATATCGATGGCGTCATCGGCCCGAGTTTTGGTCCCTTTTCAGACAGAATCATGTCGACGAACCCGACAACTTCTCCGACGCATGTCAACAGTACTGATGCTTCCTACGGGCTTTTTACAACTTTAGATAACCTGGCCGTCGGCAAGAGCGTGAAGCTCGTTACATATTTCGGCGCCGAGGCACTTCCTGTGCCGGCTGTTCCATCCGGATCGAGTGATTTTTCAGCTTTATTTTCAGCTTCGACATTATTCGCCGGCATCAAGGAAGCAACTTCAAAAATCACTTATGCCTTAGCATCGGCTACAACAACCTATTCGGGTACGACGCAAAATTTGTCTGACCTGATCGTGCCAGTTTTTAAGGATGAAAACGATACTTTACTTAGCGGCTTGAATGCGGGAGATTTTAGTTACGTCAGGAACAGCGAAAATGTGACAGGCTTTAAAAATGTCGGCAAATACAGCGACATCAGCATTGCACTTTTGTCGTCGGAATTCAGCCTGAACTCTACGGGTAATGCGAACGGTAGTTTGAAAATTGATCCGGCTTTGCTGTCCATTACTGCTGTTGGCACTAGTAAAACTTATGGTGCCGGGATTAATCTGACAGAATTTTCCAGCGTTGGATTGGTGTCAGGCGAGGACATAGGTGGTGTTACGTTGACCAGCGCTGGTGCAGCAACTTCTGCCCACGTTGGCACTTATTCGATTGTGCCAAGTGCTGCGTCCGCTGCGGGTGCTTTTGATCCGGCGAACTACACCATCACTTATGTTAATGGCACCCTCAATGTGAATCCTGCAGCATTGACAGTGACCGCATTGGAGGTCAATAAAACCTATGGCATTACAGCTAATTTGACTCAATTTTCAAACGTGGGTCTTGTCGCGGGCGACGTCATGGGTGACGTTGCTTTTGCAAGTACTGGTGCGCCATCTACTGCCCACGTTGGTACTTATTCGATTGTGCCTGGTGCTGCGTCGCCTGCAAGCGCCTTTTCACCCGCAGACTACACCATCACATATGTGAACGGCACGATGAATGTGATTCCTGCCGCACTGACGATTACCGCATCCAATGCCAATAAAACCTATGGCAATTCAGTTAATCTGACTCAATTTACAAGCACGGGTCTCTTGCTCGGCGAGCAGGTGGGAGGCGTTAACTTGGCCAGCACTGGTTCAGTAGCTAATGCCCATGTTGGCGCCTATTCGATTGTGCCGGGTGCTGCGACCGCGGCAGGTACTTTTGACCCCGTGAACTACAGCATCACTTATGTGAATGGCACGCTCAATGTGAATCCTGCGCCACTGACGATAACTGCGATCAGCGCCAGTAAAACCTTTGGTCAACTGTTTACCCCTACACAGTTTTCTCAGTTTGGATTGAAGGTCGGTGACACTGTGACCGGCGTTACGCTCACAAGCGCAGGTTCACCGACTTCTGCAGCAGTCGGCAACTATGCGATTGTTCCCAGTGCTGTCTCAGCCAGTGTCGGCTTTGATCCTGCAAACTATGAGATCAATTATGTGAATGGCACACTGGCAGTAAATGGCGCAGGAGGTTCCGTCGCAGCACAGCTTGCCGCGGCAACGAATCTGCCACCACCACCGCCGCCACCGCCACCATCGTCTAATCAACCACCGCCTCCACCTGCGGGATCGAGTCCACCGCCTGCCAATAGCAATGGGCCAGCACCAGCACCAGCACCGGGGCCTGTGCCCGAAGGCGGTGGTGATACAGGTGCTGGCGGACCCGCACCTGGACCCGCACCCGCACCCCCGCCGGGATCAGAACCTGCTCCTGCGCCAGCACCGGGTAATGGGCCAGCGCCGGGGCCGGCTCCGGCGCCCGCTTCAGGACCAGCACCCGGACCTGCCCCAGCCCAGGCACCAGCAGCGGGACCAGCCCCGGGACCAGCCCCAGTTCAGGGAGCAGCTCCGGCACCCGCAACCGGTGCCGCTCCTGCTCCACGTACCGGTTCGGCTCCCGTGGCGCCCGGCAATCCTTCATCGGTAGCTACCGCGCCGGTGGCGCCACCACCTCCTTCGCCAGTGGGAACGGTCAAGCCGCCTACGCCTAAGGACGCTGCAGACAGTGGTGACAAGACCTTGGCTGCTGCACCGCCACCGCCGCCCCCCGCAAGCGCATCTCAGCCAAAACGTAGCGCTACGCCGGCTGCGACAGTGAAAGTTGGTATGGTTGACGTCCAAACCGTGGCGCAAGCGCCGACGCCTGCTGCTGCCGGTAGCGAACAGCGTTTCTCTTTAGGCGGCAATAGCGCGTCATGGCAATGATTCAAATGAAATCTGTACCTGTGAACGGCATCCGCTTGATCTACACCCTGCGAACTGATCTGCTATCTGGGGTGGTACTGAGCCTGATGATGCTGATGCAAGCAGCGTTCGCTGCGGAGCCTGCCAGCATAGCGGCAGGGGAAAACCTGTCCGGTGAAACCTGTGTATTGCGCGAGCGTGAAGACCTGTTGCAGAGCCCGGGTTTACCGATGGATCAATTGGTTTTCTGCGGCGATAAATTGGCCGGTCAGCTGCTTTATGACCGCATCATTGCCAGTGGCAAGGTGGATGCAGCAACGGCCAAAACGGTGCTGACAACGCAATACACACGTAGCCGGGCGCAGCGTCTGATTGCAGTCAAGGCGAACTGTGCTGAGCCCAAATGGCTGGATGATGCATCGGGTCGGGTGTTGGCCTTGTTGCCTTGTCAGCTGAAGTCAGGTGGCTGGCCGCATCTGGTATTGATCAGTAGCAGTAAAGAGATTTTGTCAGTGGCCGATGGTCCACCGGCCTTGTTGCCGGTGATGCTGAAAGCAGCGGGCATGAGTCCAGAGGGTATTGCCAGGGCTTCTGACAAAGCTTATTTGCAGTCCTTGTGGAGCAAGCCGGTGGTGCTGGCTTCTTCTGCAGATCTAGCGCAGTTTCGACAGTCTGCGCGGGAGGGACGCAGCGCCAGCACGCAGGGAAATTTTGCGCAGGCAGAAGACAGCTTGCGGCAGGCGCTGGATTTGCAAATCAAATTATTGTCCGAGAACGATCCCTCCATTGCCGACACCTTGATGGACATCGCCTTGAATGTCAGCAATCAGCACAGGGACGAAGAAGCGCAAGCTTTGTTTCGTCGTGCCGAAGCCATCGTGCAAAAGTCACCGTTTGAAGCCGATCGCGCCCGGCTGCTTGCTTATCAAGGTTATGAAGCCGCCAATCGTGCCGACTATGAAGCTGCATTGAAATATGCGCGCGCAGCAAGCAGCGCCTGGCGCAAACTGGTCAGCGGCGGCACAGCCTCTGGCGTGCTGGCAGGGAACGCGGCCAACAACAGTGCCGAACGGGCAGAGCTGGCGATGGCATTGAATTTTGAAGCGCAGATGGCCCTGCGTAACGACGACGTGACATCTGCCGGTGCCCTGGCCAGCGAGTCATTGCTGAGTTTGTCTCAGCTCGAAGGCATACCGGTTTGGTGGAAAGCCGACGTGCTTGCTACCCTGGGTGAGCTGAGTATCTTGCAAGGGCGCTTGTCGGCGTCGGAAACGTACTTCAACTCGGCGCTGGCGATTCGCAAGCAAGCGTTTGGCGACGGCCCGATGACGATGCCGGTATTGGCTGCACTGGGTAAAGCCTATCAGCGTGAAGGCATGAATTCCTCTGCCATCATTACCTATCGCAGCGTGTTTCAACTGGCGCGCAAATTTCCCTCGTCCTCAATCAGCCTCAGCAATGAACAACTGGTGCCCTTTGGCGCAGCAGTGGCCGACTTTGCTGCCACCCTCACGGACGACAATGCCAGACAGGGTTTGTATGCCGAAGCCTTTGATGCGTTTCAACTGAGCCGTTCCAGCCTGATCGATAAAACCATCGCCAAGGCGCAAGCCCGTCTGAGTCTGACTGATCCGCAAATTACGGCATTGGTTGAAGAACTGCAAAGCCGGCAGCGGCAGATGGATGTGGCTCGCGCTGATTTGTCGAGCGAGCAGGCTTTGTCGGATCAGGAACGCAGCGCCATTGTGGAGTCGCGCCTGCAAAAAGAAATCAGTGATCAGCGGACGGCCGTCGCCAAACTGAATCAGAAACTGGCGACGCAGTTTCCATCTTATAACCAGCTCAGCAATCCCAAGCCGATTACCCTGATTGAAATGCGCAAGCGTCTGGGTGACCATGAAGCGCTGATCTCTTTCATCATCGGCAAAAAACAATCCTTCATTCAGGTCACCAGGCGCCAAGGCAATCTGGTCGCCAAAATCAATGCTGGTGAAGAGGAACTGCGCGAGACGGTGAAGCGATTGCGTCGTGCGCTGGAAATTCAGGGCACCTCGGTCAATGAGTTTGATCTGGCCGCATCCCACGCCTTGTACAAGAACTTGTTTGGCGCAGTAGAAAATCAACTGCAAGGAGTCAACCATCTGATCGTGGCTGCGGTTGGTCCATTGGCCAGTTTGCCGTTTGGTTTGCTGGTGACGCAAACGCCGGTGGCGAAGGACTACAGCCATGCGCATTGGCTGGGCCAGCAAGTGGCGATTTCGCATACGCCTTCGCTGCAAGCCTTCTACACTTTGCGAACCGACACACCAAGAATCTTGCCCGCCAAAATGATGCTGGCCTTTGCCGACCCGGTGCTGGACGGGAAAGCTGCTGCACAACCAACGACACAGCCTTGCCTGCGTGACGGCCCGATGAACAGCAGCACCTTGCGCATGCTGGCACCGCTGCCGGACACGGCTACCGAAGTAAAAAATGTCGCCAGCATAATGGGTGCGTCTTCGTCCACGCTGATGTTGCGCGAACAGGCAACCGAAACCAATTTTATGCAGCAGCCTTTGCAGGATTTCCGGATTCTGTATTTCGCCACCCACGGCTTATTGCCGGGCGAGCTGAAATGTCAGGCCGAACCGGGTCTGGTGTTAACGCCACCACGGCAACAGGCGCAAAGCAAAGGGCAGGACGGCTTGCTGGCAGCCAGTGAAATCTCGGCACTGAAACTCAACGCCGATCTGGTGGTGCTGTCCGCCTGTAACACAGCCGGCAGCGGCGTCAAGTTTGGCGGCGAGGCCTTGTCGGGTCTGGCCGAATCTTTTTTCTTTGCCGGCGCACGCAGTCTGGTTGTCAGTCACTGGCAAGTACCGTCGGCGGCCACCACGAAACTGATGTCGGCCATGTTCAGCACCCTGGGTCCTGACTTCGTTGGTGGCGTCAGCCCGGCGTTGAGAGCGGCGCAGGCCAAACTGATTGCTGACAGTAGCACCGCGCATCCTTTTTTCTGGGCAGCGTTTGTCGTCGTAGGCGACGGCCTGGCACAGACGGCCGCAATGCAAGTGACGCAGAACGGAGTAGCGCAATGAAAGCTGGCCTGATGCGGCTGGGAATACTGGTCTGCCTGCTGCTGTCCGCGCAGGTAAGCAGCGCTGCCAAACTGATTGTGCTGGATGCGCGTGGCGGTGGCCTCAAATCCGGCATGAGCATTGACAGCAACACGCCGCTGGCGCTGAAAGAAGGCGAGCGCGTGACCGTCATCGGACCCGATGGCAGCAGTGCCACCATCAAAGGGCCCTTCAGTGGTCCACCCATGCCCAAAGCGGCTGCTTCAGCAGACACCGGCAAGGCTTTGTCCGCTCTGGTGGCCACCCGCGACGCCCGCTCCAAAACAGTCGGTGTGATTCGCGCCGGTACCGATGTGGTGCGCATTCCTGATACCTGGTTAATTGATGTCAGCCGGCCGGGGCCGCGTTGCCTGATGCAAGGTGAGCGTCCGGTCTGGTGGCGCCCCGACGTGGCCAAGGCGGGAGAATTCACCGTATTCCCTGTAGACCGTTCCTGGCGTGCCGATTTTGTCTGGCAAGCCGGGCAAGAGCGGCAGGCCGCACCTGCCTTGTCACGATTTGACGAGAGCAGCGTATTTTTTATCCGGCAGGGTGAGCAGGAGTTTGCGATCAGCATCAACATCATTCCCAAAGGTCTGGAAAATGACCTGATCTTGTCTTCATGGTTGCTGGAAAAAGGCTGCCTGCAACAGGCCGATGCGCTGTTGGCTTCACTGCGGGATTCTGCAAAGTGAAGATGAACGCCAAGCTGTTCAAACGGCTCTCCACTTCGCTCATCGCCGTCGTCGTGGCAACGCTGCTTGCGGCCTATGCGACAGATACGATTTCATTTTTGGCTGGTCTGGAAAATACGGCCGGCGACATTCGTATCGCAGCGCTACAGGCACCGCAGCCGCAGTCAAAAGAAATCGTCATTGCTGCCATCACGGAGGAAACGGTAACGCAGTTTGCTTATCGCTCGCCGGTAGATAGAAAGTTTCTCGCTGACTTGCTGCACGCGCTGGAAAAAAAAGGCGCGAAGTTAATCGGCGTCGATATCTTGTTTGATCAGCCGACTGAAAAAACCAAAGACGACGCGCTGCAAAAAGTGCTCAATACGATGAAGGTGCCTACCTTTGTCTCGTACAGTAACGACCCGGCGATTGTGAACGAAGATCAGCTGGCCTACATGAACGCCTTTGTGCCGGAGCCACTGCGCGCCAGTGCGCATTTAGGCTCAGACGCTTTTGATGGAACGGTGCGCTGGACCTTGCCCGGTGCAGACAAGCCCGGCTTGCCGATGGGCTTTGCCCGCAAGGCCTTGGCCATGTTGGGCAAGCCGCAGCCGGCTGTGCAAACCGAAATCAACTGGAAGCCGCAACCGGACGCTGATACGCAGCCATTTCCCATCTATCCGGCCCATGCGCTGGCGATGCTGCCCGACGCCTGGTTCGCCAATAAAATTGTATTGATCGGCGCCGTGCTATCGATTACGGACCGACATCGCACGCCGATGGCGGTGGTGTATGACGATGACCGCGGCAGCATGCCGGGGGTGATTGTTCAGGCTCACTCGATTGCGCAATATCTGGAAGGACGGGCGTCGCCGCGCTTGGGTTTTGCCTGGGTCTTGCTCACTTGTCTGGCCATGTCGCTAGTGGGCTGGATGATCTCGCTATTCAAAAAAGGCATTGTCTTTAACGGCGTTGCTGCGGCCATCATTATTGTGTTGTTCTGGCTTGGCGGCATGGGCGGTTTTACTTATGGCTTGCCCTTACTGCCGCTGGTGGCACCCACACTGTCGCTGGCGTTAACGATCTGGATGATTGATGTGCTGCAGGGCAGTGCAGAGCGCAAGCAGCGCCAGTTTGTGCAGGGCGCGTTTTCACGCTATGTGTCGCCAGCGGTGGTGGAGCATTTGCTCGAGTCGCCGGAAAACCTGAATGTGTCTGGACAGCGCCGCGAACTGACTTTTATTTTTACCGACATTGCCGGTTTCACGACGCTGTCTGAAAAACTCACTTCGGAAAAACTCTCCGATACGCTCAATGCGTATCTGGATGGTGCGTGCGCAATTATTTTGCGCTACGAGGGTACGGTCGATAAATTTATTGGCGACGCGATCATGTCGATTTTTAATGCGCCGGTATTGCAGGCAGATCACGTCAGCCGCGCGGTGCGTTGTGCGCTGGAGCTGGATGCCTACGCCGAAGACTTTCGTAAAAAATACAATGCACTCGATATTCCCATCGGAGAGACTCGCATTGGTGTGCACTCCGGGCAGGCCGTCATTGGCAACTTCGGTTCCAGCTCGCGTATGGATTTCACCGCGCTGGGCGACACCGTGAATACGGCTGCACGGACTGAAGGCGTGAACAAATATTTTGGTACCCGCATCTGCTGCACGCAAAGTGTGGTGGATCAATGCAAAGACGTACAATTTCTGCCGATTGGTGATGTGGTGTTGAAAGGTAAATTAACCGGTGTCGGCCTCTATAATCCGGTTGACGCAAAACATGCTGCGTCCGAGCTGGTGCGCCGTTATCTGGACGTGTATGCGCTGCTGAAAAATGAAGATCCTCAAGCGCCGGATGCCGTGCGACAGCTCTATGCCGATTACCCCGAAGATTCACTGGTGCGCTTTCATTACGAACGTGTGCAGGCAGGACTCAATACCAACCGTGTCGTGATGGAGGACAAGTGAGACAGATTGCCCAGGGATTGCTGTGTCTGACGGCGCTGCCTTTGATCGCGCAGGGCCAGGCTTTGACAGCAGATCAGATCCGGCAAGTGGAGCAGCAGACCAATTCGGCGCGCGAGCGCAATCTGCAGCCCTTGCCGTCATCGGTACCCAAGATTGATTTGCGCATTCTCTCGCCTGAGAAGGCGGCCATACCCAGGGCTGTGGATGAAATCGAATTTGATTTCAATGGCGTCGACATTACAGGCCTGATTTATTTTTCCCATAAAGTGGCCAATGAACTTTTTGCGCCGCTGGTCAATAAAAAAGTCAGCTTGTCGACGATTCGCGAAGCTGCTGCCGCCCTCGAAGAAAAATATCGCGAACGCGGGTTTTTTCTGGCGCGCGTATTCATCCCGCCGCAACAGGTCAAAAATGGGGTCTTCAAAATCAGGGTGGTTGAAGGTTACGTGTCACAGGTTCTGGTGGAAGGACAAGACGCGAGAGTCAACGCCTTGGTCGAGTCCTATGCCAGCCGGCTGAGTGCGGTACGACCTCTGGACTTGGGCAGCCTTGAACGTGTGCTGTTGCTCATTAATGATATTCCGGGCATTGGCGGCACCGCAGTGCTGCGGCCGGGTGCCGAGCTGGGGTCGTCTGAGCTGATGATTACGGTGGCTGCTCAGGCGAACTCTCATGTGGCGCTGATCAACAACACCGGTTCAGTCACGACAGGCCCTTATTCGATGAGCTATATCGGCACCTTCCAGCAAATCGCCGACACCATGGGCCAGCTGAGTTTTGGTGTCACCGCAACCGGCACACCACAGACAAATTTTGAGGGCGTACGCAGCCTCAATGCGCGTTACACACAGGCTGTTGGCAGCCGCGGCCTGATCGCCAGTTTTGGCGCTACTCGCAGTCTTGCCAAGCCGGGGGACTATCTGGCCAGTCTCGACCTGGTCAGCAATGCCTATACGTATGGGCCCAAGCTGCGCTACCCGCTGCAGCGCTCGCGAGCCAGTTCGATTTACCTCGATGCAGGGCTGACCGTTAACAGCAGCGAAACCACCATAGCGGGTGCGCCACTGACTGCAGACAAATCCACCGTTGCCGACTTCACCGCAAACTGGACTTTGAACGGCTGGCTTGACGGCGTGCAGACTCTTGGCCTGGGTGTGTCTCAGGGCGTAGGCGTTTTTGGCGCCATGGGTGCGAATGCTGCCTTGCCATCGGTAAGCGGTTTCGAGCCGCAATTTATCAAATACACCCTGTCGTTTAACCGCACCCAGGCATTGCCGAAAAACTTCAGCTTGCGCTTGCAGGCTTTAGGACAAACCACGCCCGACAAATTATTGGTGGGCGAACAAATCACCTTTGGTTCATCAACACTGGGCCGTGGTTTTACGCCGGCCATTATTTCGGGCGACAGGGGACTGGGCGGTTTGCTGGAATTGCGCTACGACTTACCGATTGCGCAGAACGCCGTCATCAGCAACCCGCAACTCTATGTGTCGCGCGACTGGGCTGGCACCCGTGTTCTGGCGTCGTCATCGGTGGCCGCGAGCAGTGCTTCGATCAGTTCGATGTCAGCCGGTGTGCGTTTTCAACTCGCCAGTAAAACGCAAGTTGATTTGCGGCTGGCCACAGTCCAGCAAGCGATCGATACACACGACCTCAACCGCAACAACAAAGTGTATGTGGAGATCGTGACGCTGTTTTAATGGCCCCGACGGCCTGCCAGTACCGCTTTGCCGGCAAACGTCAGTGCGTAATCGCTGGCGGTTTCCAGACGTATGCCTTCGTTCCATTTGGCCATGCGTTCCGAGCGGGCGAATGAACCCACTTTGAGCTGACCCGCATTCCAGCCAGTTGCCAGATGGACGATGGTGGTGTCTTCGGTTTCTCCTGACCGGGCTGACACAATAGTGCGAAAGCCCGCTTCCTGAGCGGCGACAACAGCCGCGTGCGTCTCGGTAATGGTGCCGATCTGATTGGGTTTGATCAGTACCGCGTTGCAAGCGCCCAGCGCTGCGGCTCTTTTGATGCGTGCAGCGTCTGTCACCAGATAATCGTCACCGACGATTTGTACTTTTTTACCTGCCTGACGCGTGAAAGCAATCAGGCCTTGCTCATCATCTTCCGCCAGCGGATCTTCGATGGAGACAATCGGATACTGATCAAGCCATTGCAGCAGCAACGCGGCAAAACCGTCTGAATCAAGCGTGGTTTCATCGAGCGCCAGTTTATACTTGCCGTCGGCATAAAACTCTGACGCGGCAATGTCGAGCGCAATGCTGACATCTTGCCCCGGCACATAACCGGCTGCTTCAATCGCTTCGACCAGTGTGTCGAGTGCGTCTTCATTTTTGGCAAATGCGGGCCACCAGCCCCCTTCGTCGGCCACGCCCATCAGTGTGCCTCTGCGTTGCATGATGAGCCCGGCATGCCGATAGACTTCGGCTGTCATTTCCAGCGCTTGCTGGAATGAAGCCGCACCGGTGGCAATGACCATGAAATCCTGCACATCAACGCGCCGCCCCGCATGAGCGCCGCCGCCGAATATCTGAATTTGCGGAATTGGTAATTGCACGCTGTTGCCTCTGGCCAGATAACGCCACAGCGGCATGTGGGCGTTGTTTGCTGCTGCATGCAAGACAGCCATCGAGGTGGCAATCAAGGCATTGGCACCGAGCCGTGATTTGTTCGGCGTGCCGTCCAACTCAATCAGTCGCAAGTCGGCTGCCTGTTGATCAGTAACGTCCATGCCTTTGAGTGCTTGCGCGATGTCGGTGTTGACACCAGCAACCGCATTCAACACATCTTTGCCGCCGAAGCTTGTGCCGCCGTCGCGCAATTCCCATCCTTCGTTTGCACCCCGTGAAGCGCCGGCCGGTGCAATGCCGCGTCCTGTTGTGCCATTTTCAAGCAGCACCTCCACTTCAACGGTAGGCATGCCGCGCGAGTCCCAAATTCTTCGGGCGACGATATTTTTGATGCGACTCATTTTGTCTCCTGGTCAAACCAAAACGATTGAATGTCTGTTAATGATGTGGTTTGCCGGTCGAGTAATTGCAAGGCCCGCTGTCTGGTTTTACTGCGTTGATCTTCTGTCAGATATTCAACCGGTGATTTGCCGTCCACCCGTGCCAGCAGCAAGGCCGGCAGCAGCTGCGCAACGCGTGTCTCTAATGCGCTTTTGGATTCCCAACAGACATCAGCAAAATAAGCAGTAACGAAGCCGCTAAATGCAGAGCCATAAGCGCTGGCGCTTTGCGGACGGAAGGCAGCTTTCAGCAGCAGATGATTTAACAGAAACGCGACATCAAAGGCCGGGTCTCCATAACAGGCACATTCGGCGTCAAGAATAACGGGCCCGTTGGGGCCGATTAAAATATTTTTCGGGCTGACGTCGCCATGGACCAGACACAATTTGTTGGCCAGGAAGGATTGCACCAGCATCTCGAAATACGCTGCCCGCGCCGGATGCTGCCGGCCGGTTTCACGCAAATACGGATCAAGCCGGATCGCCATGATGTTTTGCGCATTAAACGGCTTGTCGAAGGCGTCAATGATGGCAGCGTTGTCTGCAGTTTGCGAATGTATCTGGTTCAGGATGCGGCCAAGCTCGCTGGCGACGCCAGTCGTCACTTCACCCCGTAACAAGGCCTCTTTCCAGTTTTGGAACTGCTGTTCCGGCAGGTATTCCATTAAAAAAGAACCGGTTTCGCTATCCACACCCAATATCTTGGGCACATGCATTGGCACGATAGCGGCTGCTTGCCGTAGCCAGGCGATTTCTTCAAACACCCGCTCAACCGGCGCCTGCCATTCCTTGGCCACTTTCAAGGTCGGCAGCGCCTGCTTCAGACAAAACGATGCAGGCCCGACATCAATGCGGACAATGTCGGAAGACACCCCGCCTTTGAGTTGATGCACCTGCGGTACTTCGCCAGCTGCCAGCATGTTCATGCGCGTGAGCATGCTGACTAAAGCTTCCTGGTCTGAGGCCAGGTTAATGAATGAGGCTTGCATTGCTATCTTTCATTTACGGTGTCGTCGCTGCTTGCTGCGTGCAGTACCAGGTCTGCCATACGATGTTTGAGTTGATAGAGGCCGGGCATTTTTGTCATGAATTGCTCCTGGTCTTCACACAGATTGATGAAAAATTCACACCATGCTTCTATCAATACCAAACGCTGCTTACAACTTGATCGTCACACATAGAATTTCGGAAGTAGGATTTTAAGTTTCCGAACTGATTAATTTTTGTGGGGAAAGTTGAAATGCCAGCGATACTTCGAAGCCACGGCCGTTCGCAAAGCAGGGTGAGGAAAAGTGCAGGTCAGCGTTGCAGTGACTGGCAATCGTGGCGACGATCGCAAGCCCTATCCCGGATCCTTGAGGGCCTTGGCTGGCCCGCATGAACGGTCGCGTCAGATCGCCTAACCGCTCAGGTGAGATTACATCACAGTCGTTCTTGATTGTAAGTGTGCCGTTGTGCTTGAGCTCAATCTCGATATTAGTGCCCACCGTCGCATATTTGCCCGCGTTCTCCAGAAGGTTTTGTATTGCGATACCGATCACATCTAGGTCGCCGTGCACCCATACCAATTTGTCGGGCAGACTGAATTGATAACGTGCGCGTGTCTGGTAGTGCAATTCGCCAGCTAAGAGCTCAAGTATCTGTGTCAGGTTTACCGGCTGCATGTTGAGCGCCACACCCGACTCGGCGCGCGTCAGTTGTAGCAACTTGATTGCGGTTGCCTGGAGCCCACGCAGCTTATCGAGTGCCGCATTAACGCGCTGTATCGCAGTCGGAGGCAGGCCGGTCGAGCGTAGTAGATCAAGTTGATTAATCGCAATGGCGATTGGCGTGCGCAACTCATGTGCGCTGTTGGCGGCTAAGCTGCGCTCTGCATCCAGCGCCTGCTTCAATCTTGCCATTAGCGCGTTCACTGCATTGCTGATCTGATGCAGTTCAACTGGTAGCTGGTCTTTATCGAGTGGCCTCAAGTCAGCGCTGCGTCGCTCGGCGATTTTCGCTGTGAATAAGGCAAAGGAATTCCGTGCATCGCGCACGCTCAGGTAGATCACGCCGACGCATACAGGCCACAAAAGCAGTAGCGGTAACAGCAGGAAGTCCAAGACATGGGTAATCGTATGTTTTCGATGCTCGATCGGCTCGGTGACCTGGATCAGGTAGTTATGGTCGCTGCTGGCATCCACGTAGAAGCGTCGACTACCGAAGTCGTGAAAGCCTGGTGTGCGTGGTGCGCCAAAAGGCTCGGCAGGCGCATTATGCGAGCGTAGCCGAAGGCGACCATTGCGGTCGAACACCTGATAGGTCAGATATTCGTCGTGCTTAACCGGCTGTAACCTTTCCTGCTCAGGATGGTCGTCTCGCTCTATCTGTAATGTTGACAGCGCGAGAACGCGCTGGCCGAGTTCCTGCAGGCTACTGTCGAATACCTCGTCGCTTTCTTTTTTTACGACCCAGGTTACGCCTACTACCACGAGCAGCCACAGCACAGTCACTACCGTGACAATGCGGTAGTACAGCCTGCGATTGATGCTATGTGCAGCCATCTTGTTGTCCAGTGAAGCGGTAGCCGATGCCGCGTACGGTTTCTATTGCGTCCTTGCCGATTTTCTTCCGTATTCGGCTGATGTAGACTTCGACCGTGTTGCTGCCGATGTCATCGTCAAAACTATAGAGCGCAGTTTCGAGCGATTCTCTGGTGGCGATACTGTCCGGCCGGGCAACTAGTTTACTGATGACAGCCCATTCTTTCGCCGTCAAGTTGATCATCTCGCCATCAATGCGCATCCAGTGTGCGAAGCAATTTATCTCATACTTACCATAACGCAGAACCGGACTGGGATTGCCTTCGCTGCGGCGGACGACGGCATGCAGTCGGGCCACTAGTTCATCGAGGTCAAAGGGCTTGACAATATAATCGTCTGCGCCAGCTTCCAGACCAGCGATGCGGTCACTGATTTGGTCACGCGCGGTAACAATTAGCACTGGCAGCTTAACGTTGCGGGCACGTAACTGCTTTAATAGTGCCATCGCGTTACCGTCAGGAAGGAGTAAGTCGAAAATGGCTGCATCGAATGCCGTAGTCTTTAGCGCCACTTCAGCGTCAGAGATGGTTGTCACAATATCGACGGTGATGCCATCGATATGTAGGCGGCTAGCGATTGCCTCAGCCATTAGGATTTCATCTTCGAGGAGCAGTGTTCTCATTCAGTCTTTCGTTGTTTATTAAGACTATATCAAGTACTGCCGAATCTAGGATAAATGTTGTGCTTGCGAGCACGCTTACCACTTTCTTTTAGCGGTAAGTTAAAAATGTTGTCTAAATAAAAATTAATTATTCAGATTCTGTTCACCTTTGATATCTATAATTTCTCAAAATTAAGTGTTTTAATTAATCAAGTCTTTTAGAGATTCTGAAAGATTGGTTCAAATTAAAAATGAAAAATGCGTGTTTACCGCATCGAAACGGTGGGTATTTTTGTTTGCATGGGAAGCGTTTAAGCCCATGTCTTCTGATTGGGCTCTTGGGAGAAATTTTTATGCGTCAGTTCAATGTCACAAAAAGCGATCAGATTTACAGGATTCTCCGAGTTATTCTATTTTTTCCAGGGCTTTTGGCTGGGTTGGGTGACGCTGCCGCAGATTCTGCTGCAGCATCCGGCAACGAATGGAGTACTGCTATGGGTACACTCCAGGGCACTCGTTACAGCAGTTTGAATCAGATTACCAAAGATAACGTAAATACATTAGTAGAGCAGTTTTCCATTGCTACGGGCGTACCCAAGGGTCATCAGGGGCAGCCGCTGGTTGTTAATATCAATGGCGCTCCACGGATGTTTGTAGTCACCCCTTATCCCAACAGGCTGATTGCCCTGAACGCGACGACCGGAGCACTACTGTGGACTTTCAAGCCGAGCGTGAACACTTATTCTCAAGGTGTCGCTTGTTGCGATGTGGTGAATCGGGGTGCTGCATACTCAGGTGGAAAGGTGGTTTATACGCTTCTGGACGGCTCTGTAGTGGCAGTCAATGCCGTAAGCGGCGCTCAAATTTGGAAAGTCGGGGTTGGTGCGGTAACCAAAGGCGAGACGCTCACCGGTGCACCGATCATCGTCAATGGTAAAGTCATCGTCGGCAATGCTGGCGCTGAGCTTGGTGTCCGTGGCTGGGTGGCGGCACTTAACCTCAGTAACGGAAAATTGTTGTGGAAAGCTTATAACACCGGCCCCGATATTGACGTCAAAATAAATGCTGGCACAAATTTTTACGCCAAAGACCGAGGGGTAAATCTTGGCTCTTCTACTTGGACGCCGCCCACCCAATCTCCACTGGGTACAAGTTCGACCGTCGATATCTGGAAGCAGGGCGGTTCAACCGTGTGGGGGTGGTTCACCTATGATCCTGACCTCAACCTCATATATTATGGCACCGCCAATCCTGGTGCATGGAATCCCGATCAGCGACTCGGCGACAATAAATGGAGCGCAACAATATTTGCACGCAATCCGGATACTGGGGTAGCGAAGTGGGCTTACCAAATGACGCCCCATGACGGCTGGGATTACGACGCCATGAACGAGGTAACCGTCATTCCTGCTCCTTCGGGCGTGACGGTTCCAAGCAATAAAGGCAAGGTTCTGCAGCATTTCAATAAAAACGGCTTTGCTTACATGCTTGATGCATGGACCGGGCAAGTAATTAGTGCACCACCTTTTGTTCATACCACATGGGCGAGCGGCGTTAATTTGTCGACGGGTGCGCCGAGCGTGAATCCGGGTATGAATCCCCATGAAAACCAAATCACCAACAATATTTGTCCGTCTCCGCTGGGTGGCAAGGAATTCTCGCCCGCTGCGTATTCGGATGTGACAGGGCTTTTTTATATCCCTGCGATTAACTTCTGCACATCACTGGAGCCACTTAAGGTAGCTTATATCCCCAGCACCCCTTATGTTGGTGCTGAACTTTCCTTCACGCCTGACTTTGATATTTTGTCTTTGCCAACTGCACCAACTACAAGTTACGGTGGGGTTCTTACCGGACGCGAAATGGGCGAATTTATAGCTTGGAATCCTGTGACGGGTGCCAAGGAATGGTCGATTGGAGAAGCATTTCCGCTTTGGGGAGGGGTCCTTGCCACAGCAGGTAATGTTGTATTCTACGGAACGCTTGACAAGCACTTCAAGGCTCGTGATGCGGTCACAGGTGCTTCGCTTTTCGATATTACGTTGGAATGCGGAATTGTCGGCAATCCAATCACCTACCTTGGTTCCGACGGTAAGCAGCGAGTAGCCGTCTACACCGGCATTGGTTGGCTCCCCGGCGCCTTTTCTGGCGGTTCCTGTCCTGCCGTCTCCGGCAATGATGATGATGAGTCTGTGAGTCAGAATCAGTCTTCTTCGGGCCGCATACATGTGTTTGTGTTGCCTTGATGCACAGACTGACCACAAATGGACGGAATCAGAAGGAGTACGAAAATGAATTATAAGAACGTAGTAATGATTGCAGCCGCTGTTGTCCTCGTCGCTGGGCTGTGGATAAGTGATGCCTCACGGGTGAGTCTTGCCGCGGTCGGTCCTGGTGGAGGTCAAGTGCTGGATCTGGGGCCGACAACAGGAGCTGCAGCCGAAGGTCGCAAGCTATGGCTTAGGCTCAATTGTGCTGGTTGCCATGGAGCCCACGACGAGGGCGGCATGGCCCGCAGCATCCGGGATGAGGGAGATGATGTCAGCGAGGCGGTCCTTAAAGGTGAGGGGCAAGGCATGCCATCGTTTAAAGGGCGTGTTACT
>CANGAW010000050.1 GCA_947451925.1 Burkholderiales bacterium
CACAATGTATTGCCGCCATCGTCAACGATGGTAATCGTCACGGCCCATTTGTTGGCCAGGGCTTCGGCTTCTGCGGCAGCCGCAATTTTTTTAACATCTTCCAGCATCATCATGGGTTTGGACTGCATGTGGTTCTCCTCAATTCGAAAGGCGAGATTGTACGTCAAGTTTTTTTATCGTGAATCGCACTACGTTAATACTTAATTAATGCGTAAATTTTTGACAAGATTGCAGTCATCGCTTACATTGCGCCGAACTCTGTACCTGAAATATTAATCTATTGGCACTGCATTTGAACCCATTTTTACATTACCGCCGCCCTGCTTTGCCCCGACCGACAGCGCTCATTGCTGCGTTCGCCATGGTCAGCGCATGCCACTGCCTGACAGCGACAGCGGCCGACGCAGAAACCGAAAACCGCAAACCCCTGACCAGCATCGGTGGCTTCACCGACCGCGCCGCCAGCCTGGCCATTGGCGCAATGTCGCTGATTGGCATTCATTATCAGTTCGGTGGCAACTCGCCCGATCAGGGACTAGACTGCAGCGGGCTGGTGCGCTACGTATTCAAGGAAGCGCGTGGCGCTGACTTGCCACGCACGGCGGCCGAAATCAGCAAGCTCGGTGAAAACATTGACCAGCGTGATCTTCAACCAGGTGACCTGGTGTTTTTCAACACACTCAGACAGGCGTTTTCGCATGTCGGTATTTATCTGGGCAATAACCGCTTCATCCACGCGCCCTCCGAGGGCGGTGCGGTACGGATAGACAATCTGGATTTATCGTATTGGAAAAATCGCTTCAACGGCGCCCGCCGCATTGGCGAAGGCGAGCAGGCAGCGCGTTAAGCCAGTACTGTCTGGAATCGTTTGACGTCGACGAAAAAAATATTTCGTTATTAATGAAAGACACTGGGTCCCGATTTTCATCGGGACGACGGTAGGAAATTGGAATGCGCCTCAACCTCTACCGTCGCCCCAGCGCAGGCTGGGGCCCAGCGTCTTTGGTTGTGATCCCCAAAAAAGCCAGTACTGTCTGGAATCGTTCGACGTCGACGAAGAACATATTTCGTGATTAACGAAAGACACTGGGTCCCGATTTTCATCGGGACGACGGTTGGAAATTGGAATGCGCCTCAACCTCTACCGTCGCCCCAGCGCAGGCTGGGGCCCAGCGTCTTTCGTTGTGTTCCTAAAAAAATCTCGTTGAAATACATTGAAAAATGAAACTGAGAATCAGGCCTTGCTGAAAATCAGCCCCTAAAATCAGGGCTGCTCGCGCTTCAATTTGAGCTTTTGCTTAATCTCGGCCATCGCCGCCATGGTGGCTTTTTCGCCGGCCAGAATCGCCAGATTTTTACCATTGAAATCATTCCCCTTCATGCCACCCAGCTCGGGGAAAATCACCACTTCGGCCTGCTTCAATTCATATTGATTAATCGTTTTTCCCATGATGGCAAAGGTCTGTAACAGCACTTCCAGTGTATTGCCGGCTGCTTGCCCGTCAGGTTGCGCAGAAATATTGACCGCAATAATAAAATCGGCCCCCATCTTGCGCGCAAAACTCACCGGCACCGGTGACACCAATCCCCCATCGACATAATCAGAGCTACCGATACGCACCGGCTGAAACACGCCGGGCACAGCCGAAGATGCCCGCACCGCGGCACCCGTATTACCGCGCCTGAAAAGAATAGGCTGGCCGCTACGCAAGTCAGTGGCCACTGCCGCGAAATTCATTTTCAGCTTTTCAATCGGCACATTGTGTACCGCCTTGTTGACATACTGCTGAATCGCTTCTCCTTTCAAGACGCCGGTTGATTGCGAAAAAAACGGCACCGACCAATCAGAAATTGCCGCCTCATCCATCGCCAGCGCTAATTTTTGCAAGGCGTAGCCATCATTACCGGCGGCGTACAGCGCACCAACCAGACTGCCGGCGCTGGTGCCGACCACAATATCGGGCACGATGCCCTGGGACTCGAGAACTTTGATCACACCAATATGCGCAAACCCGCGCGCTGCGCCACCACCGAGCACCAGCGCAATTTTGATCACACGCGGATTGGCCGCACTAATTGGAGCCGGCGATGTAGGAGAAACGACAACAGGCGATTCGGGCAAGGTCGGCGCAGTTGACACGGGTTGCGTGACAGATTGCATTGGTGTCTGACAGGCAGACAACATCAACAGCGAAAAAGCCAGGGGCAATAATTTACGCATTAGGAGGGCACACCGTAAAAAAAGAAGCCACCAGCAACACAGGCTGGCATCAGAGTGGCAGATTGTAGCGAATGTTGAATAAAAAAATCTTCATTCATTGGGCTGGCGCTTCAACAGCCATACAGCCAGCGAGGTAAAGCTCGCAACGATTAAGACGATGATCCAAAAACCATGCTCGTTACTGGCCAGTGGAATACCCCCGACATTCATGCCAAACAGGCCGGCAATAATATTGATCGGCAAGGCCAGCACCGTCACAATGGTCAGGGTATACAGGCTGCGGCTGTTACGCTCATTAATCATCGCTGCAATCTCTTCCTGCAACAGCTTGATCCTTTCCTGCAGTGAGGCCATGTCAACCAAGACTGCGGAGAACTCTTCGCTGGATTGCCGCAGATCCTGAATATCAGCCTCGGAAATCCAGACCGGCGGGCGCTGCAGAAGCCGGAACAAAGCAGCAGGCTCGGGCGCCATCAGTCGCTGCAAACGCACCAGCACGCGGCGCAGGGAACCCAGATTCATCCGTTTGTGATTTAAACGGCCAGCTAGCAGATCATCTTCAATCTGATCGGCCTTCTCGACGGCATCGCGCACAATGCCAATCAAGACATCAGCCTGATCCCGCAGCAAGTGAATGAGCAGTTCAAGCGGACTATGCATGCGTGCGCCGTTTTGCACAGCATGGCGCAGGCGATCGACCGACTTCAGCGGTTTTTTACGCGCACTGATCATCAGCCGTGGCGTCACACTGGCCCATAAAGTCGACAGCTGGGAAGGGTCAAACGAAAATCCGTGCAGCACGTCATTGACTACGGCAATCAGCGCATCGTCTGCCAGTTCAATACGGGTCGAGCGCGAACCCTGATGCAAGGCCTCGAAAAACTCAGGTGACAAATTTGCATGCTGGCGCAACCATTTTTCTGTAGCAGCCTGGCTGAGATTGAAGTGCAGCCATAAAAACCCGGTGGTTTCAGTTGCACCGGCATGCAAAATTTCCGCAGCAAGCCGGGCAGAGTCAATCAGCTCAGCCGGCGCATCGGCATGCAAACGATAACCCCAGACCAGACCATTTTGATCGGCGGCGTAATCCTGGATGTGATTGGCTGACATGCGTGAATAATTTTATGAAGAAGAAAAAACGCCCCCGAAGGGGCGTTTGAATTACACACTACAACTCAACAATTAGAAATTGAACTGTGTGCGAAGTGAAATGACGTTTTCTTTATTACCAAGGCTTGATGCGCTTGTGGATGTACCAACATCAACTGGAAAAAATGAAGAATCGAATTTAGACATCGAGTAATTCAACATCACACGCGCATTCGCATTTGGAATCCAAGTCAAACCATAAGTAATGGTATTGCCTTTTGGACTGCCTTCCAGTGCATTCATGTTGTTGCCGCCGCTTGTGATTTTGGTCTCAGCACCACCCACAACTGCGCCAAAGTCAGATGCATCGTATTTGGAGTATCTGACCGCGACTTGCCAGGCACCCGTACCAGACATATTTTTGAAACTGAAAGGTGAATTTGGCTTGATCGAACCGAAGACGCCGTTTTTATAGGTACCTGCCCAGCTCTCACCGGTCAGATTGAATACTGCTTGCATGTATGAAGTTTTTGCAGTGCCTTTTGATTGAGCATCATAAGCCGTATAAACGTATTTACCAGTCGTGGTAACGCCAGTAGCAGTAACTACATCAATAAAATTCGAACCATTAACATCGATTTGTTTGTGGCCGCTCAATGCAGTAAAGGGGGTACCATCTGCATTTTGCTTGGTTCTGGAAAATGCATGTGAAGTCGCATTGAAATCAGCTACAGCACCTTCAGCCTGAAATTTAAATGGGCCGGAAGCAACGGCAAACTCTAAACCCGCCATTTCTTTGGTGACGGTTGCCGCTTCCGACGCTGCTGCACTGAAGGCACCGATAGCACAACCACTGAATGCAGAGTTTGTACCGCATGGTGGCGTACCGTAAATACGGTTACGGTAGACATTGTTCAAACCGTTATTTTCATCACGGAAGGATACAAATGCCCCTTTCGTTTCAAAGAAACTGCCATTCTGGCTACTCGTTGTCGGAACAACTTGTGACTTACCGGATGTACCAGCAGCGCCGAAGTGAACAATGGTATCAGCACCTAAATTCATCACTTTAGCCAAGTTGGCGGTCAGGCGGCCACCTGCTTCAGGACCGACATTATTTTGATTGGATGATGGGTCCATACCAGTCTGGTATACAGACACGCCATATGTGTAGGCATCATCAGCCAGACTACCGCTGATCATTGCGCCTAACTGTTTGCCCGGTGCCATCTGATCAAGGTAAGAGCGCTCCATGAAATCAATGTTATTGGAGCTGGTCAGTGTTTCCATACCAAACGGCTGCTTCATTTTACCCATGCTGATATTGAAGGCGGAATCAAAACCGTATTTCATCCAAGCCGTATCAACCAGGTTTGCATTTGAACCGACCAGATTAGTGATCAACTCATAGCTGATGTCTTTGTTCAAAATACCGGTTACACCGATACGTGCGCGACGGGCCTGGAAACGATCGCCCATTGAACCTGAATCACGGTCAGCCGTTGTGCCAAAATTATTGTCGAACATGCGCGAATCAAAGTGAACGCGGCCAGTCAGGTTGATCTCATTTTTACCGTCAGCCGAAACAAAACCCAAGCCACTTGGCTTGACACTGCCATCTTTGGCATGTTTCTCAACATACTGATTTGCTTTAGACACATCTTGATCGATGCGCTTTTCTTTGAATGCTTTGTTTTCAGCTGCGTCTTGTGCTGCTTGCACGTTCGCATCGTATTCTTGCTGGGTGATCACACCCTTTTTCAGCAACAGGTCCATCAGACCTTTCAAGTCGTCAGCCGCAAAGGCAGGCACAGACATAGTGGCGAATACGGTGGCAACGGCCACTGCGATGCGCTTGGCTGCGATCAAGTTGGTTGGGGATTTTTTCATTCGTTTCTCTCCGTTAGATATCTCAAATGCAATCAAGGTGCAGTCATGGTCAACAGCCTTGCTGACCCACTTAATTACTGAGAACGGATTATTGGCAGCAAATTTTTCAAGTTGATGACATGAGTGAAATGATTGGTTGATAATGCGGACTGAAGTAAAAAAACAACAGTCTTTTTATTATTTGGCAGACGTCATCAAGGCGTCACATTTGCTTTCTATGTTGGCCGATTAGAAAGAGCTTCACCCTAAGGAATACAGAATCATGCTGGCAGCAGTCGACCTCGGATCAAACAGCTTCCGTCTTCACATCGGCAGCTTTGATGGCGAGGGTATTCGTATCATCAAGAGCGCCCGCGAACCTATTCGCCTTGGCGCAGGTCTCGACAGCAACGGCAACCTGACTGCCCAGGCCATGCAATCTGCGCTGGCTTGTTTGTCGCGCTTTTCCGAGATTTTGAAATCGACCTCACTGCACAAAGTGCGTGTAGTCGCCACCAACACCATGCGCATTGCACGCAATGGCGCGGCCTTTTTGCCGCTGGCAGAAAAAGCCATTGGCCATCCTATCGAAATCATTTCGGGCGAAGAAGAAGGCCGGCTCATTTATATGGGTGTGGCCGGCTTTCTCAACAAAGCCAGTGAACGCCGTCTGGTCATTGACATTGGCGGCGGCTCGACCGAGGTCATCCTCGGACATGGCTCTGACATCGAAAGAGTGGAATCCTTCGGCATCGGCACTGTCCGTACCTGCGCTAATTTTTTTAGTGATGAACGCATCAATGCGATTTCGTTTGAAGCCGCCGTGCTGTCGGCGCGCAGCCACTTTGAAGATGGCATCGCCGGCTTTCATCCGCAATATTGGGACGTGGGCTACGGCTCTTCGGGCACGATGCGCACCATGGCCGAGATTATTGAAAAAAATGCGCTCGGCGATGGCACACTGTCTTTAAAGAGTTTGAAAGCACTGAAGGAACGTTTGATCAGCTGCGGCAAATTCAGCAAAATTGATCTGGCCGGCATGCGGCCAGAACGGGTTGGCGTCATTCTTGGCGGCCTGCCTGTGCTATTGGGTATTTTCGAAGAACTGGGCCTGCGCAGCCTGCAGCCGATTGACGCCGGTCTGCGCATGGGCGTGCTGTGGGACTTGCACCTGCGCGCTAGTCACAAAGACCGGCGCGATGAATCAGTTGCCCATTTCATGCAGCGTTTCGAAGTTGATGCGCTGCGCGCCAATCAGGCAGCTGCGAATAGCCTGGGCTTGTATGCGCAGATGAAGCCCGAATCCAACGAGTTGGATCGGCTGCTTGGCTGGAGCGCGCAATTGCATGAAGTTGGTCTGGCTGTCTCTCACACCGGCTTTCATAAGCACGGTGCTTATCTGGCCGAACACGCTGATTTGCCGGGCTTTACCACGCACGAGCAGCAAATTCTCAGCACGCTGATCATGGCGCACAAAGGCAATCTGCGCAAAGTTAACCAGACCATGAACGAGCTGGATTTTGCCAAAGCGATTCTTGCGCTGCGACTTGGCGTCATCTTGATGCATGCCCGTCTCGACCCTGGTGCGCAACGCATGCGACTGCGGATGAAAAACCGAATTGAACTGGAAATTTCAACGCAATCGATGAACGAACACCCTACCCTGTCTTACTGGCTGGCCAAAGAGCAAGCTGCGTGGGAAGAAATCGGCGTCGATTTTATTATCAAGACCATCGCATAAGGGCCATACCCTTCTCACATGATTAAGTATGGCGTAGAAAACGCAATAATGTACCTACGCAGCTTCATTGCATGCAGGTGATGTCGCAACAGCAGCTACCGTCGCCCCAGCGCAGGCTGGGGCCCAGCGTCTTTCAATATTAGCTTCAAAACTGGCTTTGCCAGCTGATGTTTTCAAGGACTCATATTTAGTTTATATTGGAACCGCACTCCAACATAAACTACCATGTACCTTCGAACACTCAGCAATGCTATCCGCACAATCAGTGAGGCTTTTCCGGTGTTGATGCTTACCGGCCCAAGGCAGGTAGGTAAAACCACGTTACTGAAAATGTGCACCGAAGATGCCTCCACGCCTCGCGGCTATGTCACGCTTGACGATTTGGATGCGCGAACTTTGGCACAAAATGATCCCGCGTTATTTCTGCAAACCTGGCCACCGCCCCTGATCATCGACGAAATTCAATATGCGCCGCAGTTATTTTCCGCGATTAAAATCCTGGTTGACCGCAAGCAGGAAAATGGACAATTCTGGCTGACAGGTTCGCAAAAATTCCAACTGATGCGTGGCCTGACTGAAAGTCTGGCAGGGCGAGTTGCCATCATCGATTTGCAGGGCTTATCAAGAGCTGAATTGACAGACCGTGCCTATCTGTCCGAACCATTTGTACCAAGCGCTGAATGGATCACGAAAGCACGGGCGCAGGCCCACCCAATGGCACTCATACCCGCCTTCGAACAGATTTGGCTGGGTTCCTATCCGAGACTCAATCAGCAAGGCCCTAAAGCACGCGACCTGTTCTACCGCTCTTACATCCAAACCTATATTCAGCGGGATGTACAAGATGTGTTGAAAATTACTGATCAAATGATGTTCAATCGTTTTCTGAGTACCGTCGCTGCCCGTACAGGGCAACTGCTTAACTATGCGAGTCTGGCGCGTGATGTCGATATCGACAACAAAACGGCGAAATCCTGGTTATCAGTATTGGAGACTTCAGGACTGGTCTATCTGCTGCAGCCTTATCATACGAACCTGACCAAACGTATGGTCAAAACACCCAAGCTCTATTTTCTCGACACAGGCCTGGCAGCCTATTTAACTAAATGGCCCAATGCCGCTTCCCTTGAAGCAGGAAGCATGTCGGGTGCCATGCTCGAAACTTGGGTCGTCAGTGAAATCATCAAAAGCTATTGGCACAACGGCAAAGAAGCGCACCTCTATTTTTATCGAGACACCAATCAACAGGAAATCGACCTACTGATTGAGCAAGGTGACACTTTGTATCCAGTAGAAATAAAGAAAACTGCTTCGCCATCGCAGCACGCAAGACGCCAATTTAATGTACTCAACAAGCTCGGAAAATCGGTGGGGCCAGGTGCGGTAATGTGCTTCGCCGAACGGGATATACCGCTATCTGAAGAAGTGACAGCCATTCCCATCGCCTACTTATAGCAGTCGTCGCCTGAGCGTAATCCTAATTTTTTGCCTTCACTTTTCAGATAGCGTTAAAAACAGTAATTTGCTGTTTTTAAAAAAATGATTTATATTATTTACACAATTAAACACCAAGCCATCCCTGCTGCATCCGCAGAAAGGCGGTTGGTGTCTGAAACGGGGAAAATAATATGGTCACCGCCAAGAAAACGCCTGCTGCCAAAGCTGTAAAAAAAGTCATTGCCACCAAAGTCACCACGGCAAAGCCAGTCGCCAGGAAATCACCGCTTGTCAAGGTACTCAAGCAGACCAAGGCTGCCAAAGCGCCTGCCAAACCCGCCGTCGACAAAGCACCCAAGCAGAAAAAACCCAAGCTCGTACGCGACAGCTTCACCATGCCTCAGGCTGAGTATGATGTCCTTGCAGAGGTCAAGAAATCCTGTATCGCAGCCGGCTTCGAGATCAAGAAAAGCGAATTACTGCGCATTGGCGTGGCCCTGATCAAACAACTCGACAGCAAAAAGATACAGGCAGCCCAAGCCAGTCTGTCACCGCTCAAAGCGGGCCGGCCAAGCAAATAAGCCAAAAAAGACAGCCACACACTCAGCGCTGTCATGATCGGTTCACATAATCGTGCTCTCATATCGTCTGTTACTACAGACGGAGAGCACGATGGCATCCCTGAATAATTTTACAAGTCTGAACGAAAACCACGCAAACAACCCCCATTTTGAACAAGTGCTGCAGGCGCATATATCGCGCCGCACCATTCTCAAAGGTTCGATGGGCACCGCTGCCTCACTGCTTTTCGGCAGCAAGCAAGCCCTGGCCGAAAACAACAAACTCAGCCTGCACTTTCAAGCCGTTGCCAAAACTCTGGAAGACAAGCTGACGCTGGCAGCGGGCTATTCATGGTCTGTGCTGCTTGCCACCGGCGACCCGCTCAACGACATTACGCCCGACTATGCCAACGATGGCAGCGACAGCGCAAAAACATTTGCGCAACGCGCCGGCGACCATCACGACGGCATGCAGTTTTTTGGCATGAATGCCAGCGGCCAATGGGACCCTTATGCAACTGATCGTGGCCTGTTGTGCATCAATCACGAAGCCGTCAGTGCCGCCTATCTGCATCCGCAAGGTCAGACCATTGTTGATGGCAAGCGCAGCGTGGAAGCAGAAGTCATCAAAGAAATGCTGGCCCATGGTGTGAGCGTCGTCGAAGTAAAACGCAGCGGAAATAGTTTTACGCTGGTGCGCAATTCACCCAAAAACCGCCGCATCACCACCTTTACCGATAGCGAAATCACTGGCCCGGCAGCACGCAGTCCGCAGCTGGTCACCCACTACTCGCACACCGGCACCCGTACCCGCGGCACAGTCGCCAATTGCGCCAATGGACATACGCCCTGGGGCACTTATCTGACCTGTGAAGAAAACTGGGCCGGATTTTTCCGATGCACAGCCAGCGACGAAAGCCAGCGCAGCCCACGCGAACTGGCGGCTTTCAAACGCTATGGCATAGGCGGCAAAGGTAAGGAATTATGGGCCACCGTGCAGCCCGACACCGCTGCCAAAGATTACGGTCGCTGGCATGTCGCACGCAATGGCACGTCCAATAATGGCAGCGATGATTATCGCCACGTCGCCAACACCTTTGGCTGGGTCGTCGAGATTGATCCCTTCAACCCGGACTCGACACCAAAAAAGCGCACGGCTCTGGGCCGCTTCGCCCATGAAGGTGCGTGGCCAGGCCAGGTGGTACCAGGACAGCCGCTGGTCTGGTATATGGGCTGCGATTCACGCCATGAATATATTTACAAATATGTTTCCACTGCACGTTGGGACCCCGCCGACGCGCATCGCGGATTAGCCGCCGGCGACAAATATCTTAATGATGGCCAGCTGTATGTGGCGCGCTTTAATGCCGACGGCAGCGGTGAATGGCTGGCGCTGCAATTCGGTCAGAATGGAATTACTGCAGAAGCAACCCCTTTTGCCTTCATCGATCAGGCCGACGTGCTGATTCATGCGCGACTGGCCGCCGACGCTGCGGGCGCGACCAAAATGGACAGACCTGAATGGGGCGCCGTCAACCCACGTAATGGCGAGGTCTACATGACCCTCACTGGCAACCCCTCACGAGCGTTCGACAAAGTGGACGCTGCCAACCCGCGCTACTACAACGATCCAAGGCTTGGTGAGCCACAAAAAGGCAATGCCAACGGTCATATCATCCGCTGGACTGAAGCCAGCAGCCGTAATGACGCCACCCACTTTGCCTGGGATATTTTCCTGTTTGCCGCCCGCTCAAGCGCCGACGCGGCCAACGTCAATTTGTCTGCACTCACTGCAGCCAATGATTTTTCCAGCCCCGACGGTTTGTGGTTTGCCAAAAGCGGCCTGCTGTGGATAGAAACCGATGACCATGCCTACACCGATGTCAGTAACTGCATGCTGCTGGCTGCGATTCCCGGCACCGTCGGTGACGGTCATGTCGCCAGCATTCTGAACGCCGACAAAGAGCAACTCAAACGCATCAATACACCCGTCGGTGCGGCCCCCGGCGAGGAGCGTTTGCGCCGGTTTTTAGTCGGCCCGGTCGATTGTGAAATTACAGGATTGACCGAATCACCAGACGGACGCGCGCTATTCGTCAATATTCAGCATCCGGGTGAAACCACTAATGGCGCCAGTTTTCGGATCAACGATCCGACAACTTATCTGAGTCATTGGCCCGATAGCGGGATGGCCAGACCACGCTCGGCGACGATTGTCATTACACGGGATGACGGCGGGATGGTGGGGGCGGATCTGGCTTGAACTTTATAAGCATGACATGAATCGGGGGCTTGAAAAAACAAGTCCCCGTTTTATTTGATCGTCCGAGTTATTTAAAAACTTCAATTAGCTTTTATAAACACCATTAATTGACTTCAAGCTGAAAGTGAATTTTTTTTCCCAATGCATCAGCCGCTCCTGCCAAGGTAGTCAAAGTAAGGCTGGCATCCTCTTCGTCAAGCAGGCGATTCAAGGCTGCGCGACTGGTGTGCATTTTTTTTGCCAAAGTGGTTTTCGTCATGTTTTGAATCTTCATTTCTTGCGCGATTTGCCAGGCAATCACTCTTTTAAGCGCAACAGCAGTAGACGTTTCAAGAATCGCTTCTTCTTTTAAGAAGTCATCAAAATCACTACCGATGTGTTTCGTTTTCATTGCGTACTCCTTTTGATTTGTCTCAGGCGTTGTTTTGCCAAATCTAGTTCTGTTATTGGTGTTGATTGCTGTTTCTTGATAAAGCCATGCAGCAGCACGATGCTTGATTTTTCCACACAAAAAATTACACGAGCAATCCGATTATCAAGACGGATACGAACTTCCCAGAGCCCACCTCCCAAGGCCCGAACCAAAGGCATGCCAATCGGCCAACCAAACTGAACCGTCTTAATGTCTTCGCCAATTGTCTTTCGGTCGCAATTGGACAGTGACTTCAACCACTCTCGCACTGGTTCCGTGCCAGTGTCCGTTGAATAAAAACACACGGTAAGGTGAGTATTCATTCGACGGAGTGTACCAATTTTGGTTCGTTTTGCACAGCCATTTTCTCTGCCAGTCATCAAACCGACACACAACCGTCATCTTGCCGCAGCAATGGATCGCTAAGCTATCGTCATTCCAACTACCGGTAAGCATCATGCGCTTGATGACGGTTGCAGCAGACGCCACACCCAGTTTTTCCAAACTCAGCCTTAGCTTGGCCAGTACGCCCAAAGAAGTCCGCGAGGTACAACGCCTTCGTTACAAAGTGTTTGTCGAAGCGATGGGCTTGTCCGCCCTGGCCAACGCAGATGGTCTGGACCAGGATGAATACGATGAGTATTGCGATCACCTGATTGTGCGTGATACCCGTAGCCTTAAAGTCGTCGGCACTTATCGCGTTTTATCGCCGCGCAGTGTTGAGAAAACCGGCGGGTTTTATTCAGAAAAAGAATTCGACATGGGCCGCCTCGGCCATCTGCGCTCACGCATCACCGAAGCCGGCCGGGCCTGTATCCACCCTGATTACCGCAGCGGCGGCGTGATCATGATGTTGTGGGCCGGACTGGCTGCCTGCATGCGCAAAGAAAAATCCGATTTCCTGATTGGCTGTGCCAGCGTCAGCCTGGCCGACAACGGCAACACGATTAACGCCGTGTATCGCAAGCTCGCTGCCGAACAAATTGCACCACCCGAATATCGCGTGACACCTCACCTGCCCTTCCCGCTGCACGAGGACGCCTTGCCTGAAAAATGGACCGTGCCGCCCTTGATCAAGGGCTATCTGAAAAGCGGTGCCTGGGTCTGCGGCGAGCCGGCATGGGACCCTGACTTCCATAGCGCCGATTTGTTCATGATGCTGCCGCTCGAACGTCTGGACAGCCGCTATGCGCGTCACTACCTGAAAGACAAGGAGGCAGCATGAATGCGCCGGATGCTTTTCTCGGTAACGGAAAAAAACCCAAACCACTGCGCTTTCGCACCATCTGGATTTCTGACATTCACTTGGGTACCAGCGGTTGTCAGGCCAAACGTCTGCTTGAATTTTTAAAAGCCACCGAGTCCGATAAGCTCTATCTGGTTGGCGATATTGTCGACGGCTGGCAACTCAAGCGGCGCTGGTACTGGCCGCAAGCCCACAACGATGTGGTGCAACTGGTGATGAAAAAAGCCAAAAAAGGCACCAAGGTTATTTTTGTCCCCGGCAATCATGATGAGTCGGTACGCCAATTCATCGGTCTTGATTTTGGCGGTATCAAAATCCGTGACGAACTGATTCACACCACCGCCGCAGGCAAGCGCCTGCTGGTCTTGCACGGTGACCGCTTTGACGGCGTGATTGCCTGCGCCAAGTGGCTGGCTTATGTTGGCGACTCGCTGTACACGATGATCCTGAAATTCAATCAGATTTTTAATGGCTGGCGCGCACGTGCGGGTTTGCCATATTGGTCGCTGTCGCAATATCTGAAACTGAAAGTCAAAAATGCCGTCAGCTACATCAGCTCATTTGAAAACGCACTGGCGGCTGAAGCACGCAAACAAAATCTCGACGGCGTCATCTGCGGCCATATTCACAAACCCGAAATTTGCGACATTGACGGCATCCTGTATTGCAACGATGGTGATTGGGTAGAAAGTCTGTCGGCACTGGTTGAAGATGCCGCCGGCGAACTCAAACTCGTTTACTGGCAAGAGATCATGCTGCGCTGGGAACAGTCGCACTTTATCGCCGAACACGAAGATATATGCGCAGTACCAGCCTGAATTTCATTGGTGGATTGCGGCTGCGGCAACGCTGGGATCAACAAATTTTTGGCAACTTTGAATTAAGCCGCATTTTTGATCGCAACAGATCATCGAGGGTCATGACGGCGCCAAGATTATTGATTCTGAGCGTCTCGGCAGGCAGCGGCCATGTGCGTGCTGCGCAAGCGATTGAAGCACAAGCCAGACTCAGTTTTCCGGCAATGCAGGTGCAACATCTCGACATAATGCAATGCGTGCCGCTTGCCTTTCGTAAAATCTATACCGACTGGTATATGGCGCTGGCTTCCCGCCTGCCCGAAGCCTGGGGCTGGCTATACCGTAAAACAGATTGTCCCTCCGAAGGCAGGCATCGTCCTGGCTGGCTGGATGCCACGCGCAAATTACTGCAGCAAATCTGCACCCGCCGCATGCTGGCGGACATTGCACAGTTCGCGCCACACGCCATACTCTGCACTCATTTTCTGCCGGCCGAAATTTTGGCGAACCATAAACGCCTTGGCCGTTTGTCCTGCCCACTGTGGGTACAAGTGACTGACTTCGACTTGCATCAAATGTGGGTCCATGAAGGCATCAGTGGGTATTTCGTCGCCAATGAAGAATTGGCCTACCGCTTGCAGGCTCAGGGTGTACCGCGCGCGCATCTGGTTGTTGCCGGCATTCCGGTCATGCCTGATTTCATCGCCCCGCTATCGCGCCGCGCCTGCGCCAAATACTTCGGCCTAGATCCTGAGCGAACGACCATTCTGATCATGGGTGGTGGTGGCGGGATAGGCAACATGGCGGCACTGGCGCAGCGTCTGCTAAAACTCGACGCAAACAGTCAACTCATTATCATGGCCGGAAAAAATCAAGCGCTGCTGACTGCACTGCAGTCAATGGCGGCCTTGTTTCCGCAACGCTTGCTAGCCATCGGTTTTACCTCGGAAGTACCAGCCTTGATGGCTTGCGCCGACATTGCCATTACCAAGCCTGGTGGGCTCAGTACCTCGGAATGTCTGGTCATGGGTTTGCCTATGGTGCTGGTGAATCCCATTCCGGGACAGGAAGAACGCAATGCCGGTTTTCTACTGCAAGAGGGGGTAGCCGTGCGCGCCGATGACGCCGCCACACTGACTTACCGGCTGCAGCGCTTACTGGCAGATCCACTGCAACGCCAGAGCATGCGCACGCGCGCCCTCGCGCTGGCTAAACCAAAAGCTGCCACTGAGGTATTGCAGATCATGAGCCAGGCTATGTCGGCACATCAAAAAACAATAGAAACAACAATGAAAACAATATGCTGATCACGATAGGTTTTGTTCTGCTGCTGGGCCTGGTGTTCGCCAAACTTGAAATCGCCATTGAAGGTTCAGACGGCTGGGCTGCAAGCTTGCCCACCTGGCGCATTGAAAAACACTGGGCGCTGGATTGGTTCTGGGGCGGGCGCGCGATGACGGGCTACCACGCCTGGGCCTTTACACTCGTTGCGCTGTTTTTTCATTTCCCGCTATTTTTCAGCGCCGATTTTTCTTGGGCTGCCGAGCAGCGTGCACTGGCTTCCAACATGCTGTTTTGGGTGACCGAAGATTTTTTATGGTTTGTGCTGAACCCGGCTTTCGGGCTGCGCCGCTTTACCCGACTGCATGCGCACTGGCACAAAAATTGGATAGGCGGTGCGCCCGTTGAGTATTGGATATTTACGCCCTTGGGGCTGGCACTGATGTGGCGCTCATATCAGGGCTAAATCCGCCGCCGCTTCTGCTTTCGCATGCAAAAACTTTGCGGCCAATTCCAGCGACTGCTGCCCTTCAGGGATCACTTTGTGAAGCAACTGCCAGACATGCGGCACCACCGGCCACACTTGCAGCACAACGTCAGTGCCGGCAGCTTGTGCGCGCTGCGCAAAACGGCGCGCATCATCGAGCAAGGTTTCATCGGCACCGACATGAATGAGCAAAGGCGGCAAGCCATCCAGTTCGCCAAACAAGGGGGAGGCCAGCGGATCATGCACATCGGCCCCTTGCAAGTAGCCGTCCACCACGGGCTGAAAAATCTGCGGATAGAACATCGCACAACTTTGGGCATTGGTTTGCATCGTCGCGCCCGACAAACTCATATCGACAAAAGGCGAAAACAATGCGGCTGCCGCCGGCATGGCCGCGCCTTCTTTTTTCAATGCCAGCAGCAGAGAGGCCACCAGACCACCACCAGCCGAATCCCCGGCCAACACGATGCGGCCCGGGTCAGCTGTCATGCTGCGCAGCGCATGGTAAGCGTCGACGACATCCTGCAAACCGGCCGGGAAAGGGTGCTCAGGCGCGAGCCGGTAATCCGGTACAAACACCGCAAAGCCCAGACGTGCAAAGGCAGTGGTGATTGGGCGATGGGTCAGCGGCGAGCAGGCAAAAAATCCGCCGCCATGCAGATACAGCAGCGTGTCACGCGGCATTGCACCCTGCTGCACAATACGCTCGCCGGCCATGCCATTGATCTGCCAGGGCGTGATATCGAGCCCGCGATGCGTGCGCGGCAAACTGCTACCCATCAAGGCGCGGCCTTCTTCCAGTGTTTTTACTTTTACCAGCTTGCGCTTTAAGGTATTGCGAATTATGAAACTCATCAGATGCGCATTAAAGCTGGCCATGGTTTCTTTCAGTGAAAAAATGACGATGCGTGAAACTGTTTTTTACATTTTAAATGTAACGCGAGAATGATTCAGGCGAATCGTTTACGATAAGCGATAAGAGCTGCATTGAAAAATTAACTTATTCAAAAATAAATCAACAAAAATAAATATGTTAAAAATAACGAAGTTTAAAATTTCAAGCAATCGCTTACAAAATTTTTCTGGTTTTTTAGCTTTGACCGGTTTGATTTTTACAAGCAATGCCGCTTTGGCAGCTGAGGGATTTCGCGTTCGTTTCCCGCTGGCCGGAACCTTGGGCGGGGAAATGCTCGCGCCAATTACGCCGGGAATATTTGGCAGTCTGGTGGCGACACAAATCAGCGTCAACAAGTTAACCGACAATGCAGGGGCGCCTTATCGCACTGCCTTGTCCGCTTTGCCCCCTGCTACAGTGGACGTCGGCATTGATCTCCAACAAAGCATTTATAACCTGATCCTTGGCTACACCACCACTGAAAAATATGCCGATGGCCACCTGAGCCTGATCGTCAATCTGCCTTATTCAACGATAGACAGAAGCATCACTGCAACGAGCTCACTGCCTGGCTTCTTTCAAAACTTAGCCAATACATTGGCACAGCAAACTTCAGGACAGGTCAAAGGCTTGGGCGATCTGGAAGTCACCGCTGCATGGTCACAAAAAACAGAGCGTCTCAAATTAGTTCTGGGCATGAGCTTGAGTTCGCCAACTGGCGACCACGGCAATGCCTCGGGGATTAACGTCGGTTATGGTAATTTTTATACGCTGCGCACCGGTGCCGCGATTGCCTGCCAGGCCACAGAAAAGCTGACCATCGGCTCCCGGCTTAGCCTGGGCTTCAACACCAAAAACCGTGACAACAATTGGCAAAGTGGCGATTTTTACGCCCTTGATGTAGCAGCCGGATACACCACACCGTTTGGCGTGCTCGGTACGCAATTTGTCCGCGTAGAACAATACACCAATGACCTTGGCGCCAAAACCATTGTCAATGCGCCGATAACAGATGGGAATCGCTTCGTCTCCAATGGCGCAGGTTTGTTTTTTACCGCACCAATCAGTCCGATCGGTGCCGCTCTGAACTTGTCTTATATGAAAACGCTGGAATCGCGCAACGCGATGTCGGGCTCTTATATTCAAGCCAGGCTATCGAAGATGTTTTGAAACAGGTGCACTCAATCCAGAAAAAACTCCGGCGCCAGCACAGCGCGCAAAAACAGCTCATTGCCTTCTTCGCGCTGACGACGGGTAATCCACCAGGCATTGGCTTTTTTGATGACCCACGCCTGTTCTTGTCCACAGAGTAAATAGGCAGCGACCTGCCCCAACCAGGGCTGATGGCCAACAAGCATGATCGGCCCCCGTACATCAGGCCAGCCTGCTGCCTGCAACACGCCTTCAGCGGAAGCGCCTGGTCCGATCTCGGGAACAGTCTTGAATTTTCTTCCCAGTGCTTCAGCCGTTTGCACACAGCGCACTGCCGGGCTGCACAAAATGCGGCATCCACTGGGCAGGCTGCGATCCAGCCAGTGTGCCATTTTGGCCGCTTGCTTGCGGCCTAGTGGTGTCAGTGGGCGCGCCAGATCAGGTTCAGCATCTTCCGCCTGCGCATGGCGCCACAAGATCAGGTCCATTTAATTGCCTACGGCATTCATCAAGTAAAGCTGTGCACTGAAAGGGGCCTGACTGCTACGCAATTTCTTTCGATGGTAGCTGCCATGTTTATCCAGCTCCCAGGCGTTGAGGTTGTCTTTCAAATACGGTTGCAAGCCTTCCTGCATCACGCGTTTTTTGAGGCGCTTGTCCAGTACCGGGAAAGCGATTTCAACCCGGCGAAACAGATTACGGTTCATCCAGTCGGCACTGGCCAGATAAAGGTCATGCGCTAAGTCGTTGCGGAAATAAAAAATCCGGCTATGCTCCAGAAAGCGACCAATGATAGAGCGCACTTTAATGTTCTCGGACAAACCCGGCACACCGGGACGCAGTGCACAGGCACCGCGCACGATCAGGTCAATTTTGACGCCAGCTTGCGACGCGTCATACAAGGCTTCCATGATGGATTCATCATGCAGGCCATTCATTTTGGCGATGATCTGACCCGGCCTGCCCAGGCGTGCTAAGCGAGCTTCGTTACGAATGGCTTTGACCAGTTCTTTTTGCAAATCAAAGGGTGCCACCCACAAGTGATTCAGGCGCTTGGGCTTGGTCAGACTGGTGAGATTGATGAAGACTTCATTGACGTCATGGGTCATCCCGACATTGGCAGTCAACAAGCCAAAGTCCGTATAAAACTTGGTCGTGGTCGGGTGATAGTTGCCGGTACCAAGGTGGGCATAAAAGCGCAGCTTGCCTTCTTCACGCCGGATAACCAGCGCCATTTTGGCATGGGTCTTCAAGCCGACCACGCCATAGACAACCTGGGCGCCGACTCTTTCCAGTCTGTCGGCCCAGTTGATATTGGCTTCTTCATCAAAGCGCGCCATCAATTCCACGATGACGATGACTTCCTTGCCGTTTTGCGCCGCAGCGATCAGCGCTTCCATCAGTGCAGAATTCATGCCGGTGCGGTAAATCGTTTGCTTGATGGCCACCACGTTCGGATCATGCGCGGCTGCATGAATAAACTCCACCACTGGCTGAAATGATTCATAGGGATGATGCAGCAAAATATCTTGCTGCGAAATCAAATGAAAGATGTCTTGAGTTGCCGTGTTCACGGAAAATTTTTGCATGAATGGCGCAAAGCGCAATGCAGGTTTGGATGCGTAATCCACCAATTCATTCAATCGCACCATATTGACCGGACCGTTCACTGCATATAAAAACTCGGGCGCGATGTTGAACTGATCCATTAAGAACTGCGAGAGATTGGGTGGACAATTACGCGCCACTTCGATGCGCACGGCAAAACCAAACTGGCGAGTCTGCAATTCCCCCTTCAAGGCTTGTCGCAGGTTTTTTACTTCGTCTTCATCGACCCACAAATCGCTGTCGCGCGTGACGCGGAACTGGGAATACCCCAGCACATCACGGCCGGGAAACAGGTCGGCAATATGCGCATGTATGATCGACGACAACAGACAAAATACGGCGCCATTACCAGCGACCTCATCAGGCAAACGTACGATGCGCGGTAATACCCGCGGCGCTTTCATCACCGCAATTGAGGTACCGCGCCCAAACGCATCTTTGCCGGCAAGCTCGACAATGAAGTTGAGACTTTTGTTCATCACCTGCGGAAAAGGGTGAGACGGATCAAGAACAATCGGTGTCAGCAAAGGCCGGACTTCATTTTCGAAATAATGTTTAACCCAGGCTCTTTGCACAGGATTTCTATCTTCGTGACGCAGCAGGTGCACACCATTTTTGGCCAAAGCCGGCAAGACCTGTTCATTGAGCACCTTGTACTGCTCTCTGACTAAGGCATGACATTCCGGACTGGTGCCTTCCAGACTTTTTTTCAGGCTGACTTGTTTATCGTCGCCCCCGGCACGATCGCGTGCCAGCAAACTGGCAATACGCACCTCAAAAAATTCATCCAGGTTGCTCGATACAATGCATAAGTAGCGCAAACGCTCCAGGAGCGGAATGTTCGGGTCTTCAGCCTGTGCCAGCACGCGTCGGTTGAAGGCAAGCTGTGACAGCTCGCGACTCAGAAAACGGGACTCATCGGCTGCCAGCACAACAGGAATTCGCTCGTTTTTGACAAGGCTTGCTGCTAGCTTGACGACGGAAGCAGACGGATTTTTTTGTGAATTTGTCATAATGGCGAAAGTTTAAGCAAGCGCAGTGACATTCTGATGACAAAGTACTGAATTTGTCTGTGCTGTACTGTCATAAGCTTGAAACATTGGGCGGCTACAGTTCGAATCGTAATAATTGTTCAACACTAAGGAGCAGCGATGCGTAGCAAACAAATTTTAAAGGGTGTTGCAACTGCAGCAACCGGTATTTTGATGGCAATGTCTGCCCATGCAGCCGATCTTACCGGTGCCGGCGCGACTTTTCCTTATCCGATTTATTCCAAATGGGCTGAGGCCTATAAAGCAGCGACCGGTATTGGTCTCAATTATCAGTCAATCGGCTCCGGCGGCGGCATTAAACAGATCAAAGCCAAAACCGTGGACTTCGGCGCCTCCGACATGCCTTTGAAAGCTGATGAGCTGGAGAAAGAAGGCCTGATGCAATTCCCGGCCATCATGGGCGGCGTGGTCCCTGTGGTCAATATTGATGGCATCGCTCCAGGTCAATTGAAACTGACTTCCGACGTCATCACCGGCATTCATCTAGGTAAAATCACCAAATGGAATGCAGCCGAAATCACGGCACTGAATCCTGGCGTGACCCTGCCTAACCTGGCCATCACCGTGGTGCATCGCGCTGACGGCTCGGGCACCACTTTCCTGTGGACTGACTTCCTGTCCAAGACCAACGCAGAGTTCAAGGCAACCGTCGGTTCCGGCACGGCTGTTAAATGGCCAACCGGCGTGGGCGGTAAAGGCAATGAAGGTGTGGCTGCAAACGTGCAACGTATCAAGGGCGCATTCGGTTATATCGAATATGCGTATGCCAAGAAAAACAAGATCGCGCACACCCAGCTGAAAAATCATGATGGCGTCTTCGTTCAGCCAGACGACGAAACCTTCAAGGCAGCCGCCGCTAATGGTGACTGGGCAAAAACCCCGGGCATGGCCGTGGTGCTGACTGACCAGCCGGGCAAAAACAGCTGGCCTGCAACCGGTGCTTCTTTCATCCTGATGCACAAAACCCAGGCAGAAGGCTTAACAGGTCGCGCTGTGCTGAAGTTCTTCAACTGGGCCTATAAAAATGGCGCCACCATGGCCAGTGACCTAGACTATGTGCCAATGCCTGAACCGGTTGTGAAACTGGTCAACGAGGCATGGAAAGCTAAACTGAAAGACGCAGAAGGCAAAGCCATCTGGTAAGTTGCTGGTTTCTCCGCGCAGCCAGGGACA
>CANGAW010000051.1 GCA_947451925.1 Burkholderiales bacterium
ATGAGTGAACATTGAAACATAAATTGAAACGTAATGGCAAGCAGGGCTTTCGGGAGAAGTTTTTGGTCGTCCCTAAATCACTGTTTTATCGAATAATTTTTTTCTCGTCTCAATGATTGACTTGTCATGACCATTTAATTTGTTCATGGCACAGTGATTGCAATTACGTTCAACAAGTTAACCCCCTGAAACAATTCTCACCACAGGATCCATCATGAGCATGCAATCCGCAGGCGCAAAATTTCGGCAGGCCATGCAAGAGGAATCCCCTCTGCAGGTCATCGGTGCCATCAATGCCAACCATGCGCTGCTGGCCAAGCGCGCCGGCTTCAAAGCCATCTACTTGTCCGGTGGCGGTGTCGCTGCCGGCTCGCTGGGTTTGCCTGATCTGGGCATCTCCAATCTCGACGATGTATTAACCGACGTGCGCCGTATAACCGATGTCTGCGATCTGCCGTTGCTGGTTGATGTCGATACCGGCTTTGGGTCCTCGGCATTTAACGTCGCCCGCACCGTGAAGTCGATGATCAAGTTCGGCGCCGCAGCGATCCATATCGAAGATCAGGTAGGTGCCAAGCGTTGCGGCCATCGTCCTAACAAAGAAATCGTCACCAAGCAGGAAATGGTTGACCGCATCAAGGCGGCAGTCGACGCCCGCACAGACGAAAATTTCGTCATCATGGCGCGCACCGATGCGCTGGCGGTTGAAGGTCTGGAGTCGGCGCTGGAGCGTGCAATCGCTTGCGTTGAAGCCGGTGCCGACATGATTTTTCCGGAAGCGATTACGGAGCTGGCGATGTACAAGCAATTCGCCGCTGCAGTCAAAGTGCCTGTGCTTGCCAACATCACCGAATTTGGCGCCACACCCTTATTTACGGTAGAAGAATTGCGCGATGCCGATTGCGGCCTGATCTTGTATCCGCTGTCAGCCTTCCGCGCGATGAATAAAGCCGCCGAAAATGTATACATGGCAGTGCGTCGTGACGGCACACAAAAAAATGTCGTCGACACCATGCAAACCCGCATGGAACTCTACGACCGAATCGGCTATCACGACTTCGAGCAAAAACTCGACGCTCTGTTTGCCCAACAAAAATCAAAATAATTTTCAGGAGAATTACATGAGCGAGCAACAAGCAGCCGGCTTCAAGCCAAAAAAATCCGTCGCCCTGTCCGGCGTCACCGCAGGTAACACCGCACTGTGCACCGTTGGCAAGACTGGCAATGATTTGCATTACCGCGGCTATGACATCCTCGACATTGCGCAAAGCTGCGAATTCGAAGAGATCGCGCATTTGCTGGTGCACGGCAAACTGCCAACTGCCGATGAACTCAAAGCCTACAAGCAAAAACTGCTGGCCCTGCGCGGCTTGCCCGCCAATGTCAAAGCCGTACTCGAAGCACTGCCAGCATCGTCGCATCCTATGGACGTGATGCGTAGCGGCGTCTCGGCGCTGGGTTGCGTGCTGCCGGAAAAAGATGATCACAACACACCGGGCGCGCGCGATATCGCCGACCGTCTGATGGCGTCTTTTGGTTCGATGCTGCTGTACTGGTATCACTTCAGCCATAACGGCAAACGCATCGTGGTGGAAACCGACGACGAGTCCATTGGCGGACACTTCCTGCATCTGCTGCATGGCAAAAAGCCGTCCGGCCTGTGGGAAAAAGCCATGCACGTGTCACTGATTTTGTATGCAGAGCACGAATTCAATGCATCGACCTTTGCTGGTCGCGTCATCGCCGGCACGGGCTCCGACATGCACTCCGCCATCACTGGCGCGATCGGCGCACTGCGTGGTCCCAAGCATGGTGGTGCCAATGAAGTTGCGTTTGAAATCCAGAAGCGCTACGACAATCCTGACGAAGCAGAAGCCGACATCAAGAAACGTGTTGAGAACAAAGAAGTGGTGATTGGCTTCGGTCACCCTGTTTACACGATCTCGGATCCGCGTAATAAAGTCATCAAGGAAGTCGCTCACAATTTATCCAGAGAAGCCGGTTCAACCAAGATGTTTGATATCGCTGAACGTCTGGAAACAGTGATGTGGGATATTAAAAAAATGTTCCCGAACCTGGACTGGTTTTCGGCCGTGTCGTATCACATGATGGGCGTGCCGACGGCCATGTTCACGCCCCTGTTCGTGATCGCTCGCACATCCGGCTGGGCGGCGCACATTATCGAGCAGCGTATCGACAATAAGATCATCCGCCCTAGCGCAAACTATGTGGGTCCGGAAGATCTGCAGTTTGTGCCGATCAAGGATCGCAAGTAAAACCAGGCAACGTCCCTGGGTCCCGGCCTGCGCCGGGACGACGGTAACAAAGTGGCGTATGTCTCAACCACTACCGTCATCCCGGCGCAGGCCGGGATCCAGTGGCGTTGGTTTTTCAGCGACATCAATCCATTCCTCTTATTTTGACTCTGCCATGAACAACGCAAACCGCAAACCACTGCCCGGTACCAAACTTGATTACTTTGACACACGTTCAGCGGTCGATGCAATCGAGCCAGGCGCCTATGACAAGCTGCCCTACACCTCGCGTGTGCTGGCCGAAAATCTGGTGCGTCGCTGCGATCCCGCTACGCTCACCGATTCTCTGAAGCAGTTCATCGAGCGCCGTCGCGACCTCGACTTCCCGTGGTTTCCGGCACGTGTGGTTTGCCATGACATTCTGGGTCAGACCGCCCTGGTGGATTTGGCTGGTCTGCGTGACGCGATTGCCGAGCAGGGTGGAGATCCGGCGCTGGTCAATCCCGTGGTGCCTACGCAGTTAGTGGTCGATCATTCGCTGGCCGTTGAGTGTGGTGGTTTTGATCCTGACGCTTTTACTAAAAACCGCGCGATTGAAGACCGTCGCAATGAAGACCGTTTCCATTTTATTGAATGGACCAAGAAGGCCTTCAAGAATGTGGACGTGATCCCGCCCGGTAACGGCATCCTGCATCAGATCAATCTGGAACGCATGAGCCCGGTGATCCAGGTGAAAGATGGCGTGGCCTTTCCCGATACCCTGGTTGGTACGGATAGCCACACCCCGATGGTGGATGCGCTGGGCGTGATCGCCATTGGCGTAGGTGGCCTTGAAGCCGAAACCGTGATGCTGGGCCGCGCTTCGTGGATGCGCCTGCCGGACATCATTGGTGTGGAGCTGTCAGGCAAACCGCAGCCGGGCATTACTGCCACCGACATCGTGCTGGCGCTGACTGAGTTTCTGCGCAAGCAAAAAGTGGTGTCTTCCTATCTGGAGTTTTATGGCGAAGGTGCTGCGGCGCTGACGCTGGGTGACCGTGCCACCATCTCCAATATGGCGCCGGAGTTTGGTGCGACTGCCGCGATGTTTTACATCGACGAGCAAACCATCAAGTATCTCAAACTCACCGGTCGTGAAGATGAGCTGGTGAAGCTGGTCGAAACCTATGCCAAGCACACCGGTCTGTGGGCTGATACTTTGAAACACGCCGAGTACGAGCGGGTGTTGAAGTTTGATCTGTCTACTGTTGTGCGCAGCATTGCTGGCCCATCTAATCCACACAACCGCGTATCGACGTCCGATTTGGCAGCACGCGGTATCAGCGGCGTCGTGGAAAACGAACCGGGCTTAATGCCAGACGGCGCCGTCATCATTGCTGCTATTACCAGCTGCACCAACACCAACAACCCGCGCAACATGATCGCTGCCGGACTGATCGCGCGCAACGCCAACAAGCTGGGCCTGACCCGCAAGCCCTGGGTCAAGAGTTCACTCGCTCCTGGTTCGAAAACCGTGGCGCTGTATCTGGAAGAAGCCGGTCTGATGTCGGAGCTGGAAAAACTGGGCTTTGGTGTTGTCGCCTTTGCCTGCACCACCTGCAATGGCATGAGCGGTGCGCTGGACCCGGTGATCCAGAAAGAAGTCGTGGACCGTGATTTGTATGCGACTGCTGTTCTATCCGGTAACCGCAACTTCGACGGCCGGATTCATCCCTACGCCAAGCAAGCCTTCCTCGCTTCGCCGCCTTTGGTGGTGGCTTACGCGATTGCCGGCACCATCCGTTTTGATATCGAAAAAGATGTGCTCGGTACCGACGCCAATGGCAAAGCCATCATGCTCAAAGACCTGTGGCCAAGCGATGAAGAGATCGATGCCGTGGTTGCAGCAAGCGTCAAGCCTGAACAATTCCGCAAGGTCTATACGCCGATGTTTGCGGTGCAGGCCGACAAAGGTGACAAGGTCAGCCCGCTGTATGACTGGCGTCCACAGACCACCTACATTCGCCGTCCGCCCTACTGGGAAGGCGCGCTCGCTGGCGAGCGCACGATGAAGGGCATGCGGCCGCTGGCAATTTTGGGCGACAACATCACCACTGACCATCTGTCGCCATCCAACGCCATCATGCTCGACAGCGCAGCCGGCGCGTATCTGGCCAAAATGGGTTTGCCGGAAGAAGACTTCAATTCCTACGCAACGCATCGTGGCGACCATCTGACCGCGCAGCGCGCCACCTTCGCCAACCCGACTCTGAAAAATGAAATGGTGGTCGCTGATGGCAAAGTCAAAGCCGGATCACTGGCCCGCATCGAGCCCGAAGGCAAAGTCTCGCGTATGTGGGAAGCGATTGAAGTGTATATGGAGCGCAAGCAGCCATTGATCATCATCGCCGGTGCCGACTACGGCCAGGGCTCTTCGCGTGACTGGGCAGCCAAAGGCGTGCGTCTGGCTGGCGTGGAAGCGATTGTTGCCGAAGGCTTCGAGCGCATCCACCGTACCAATCTGGTTGGCATGGGTGTGATGCCGCTGGAATTCAAGGCTGGCGTAAACCGCCTGACCCTGCAACTCGATGGCACCGAAACTTTTGATGTGACTGGCACCCGGACTCCGCGCGCGACATTGACGCTGGCGATCAACCGCAAGAACGGCGAGCGCATCGAAGTACCCGTCACCTGCCGCCTTGATACCGCGGAAGAAGTGGCGATCTACGAAGCCGGCGGTGTGCTGCAGCGTTTTGCGCAGGACTTCCTCGAATCGACGAAAGCTACGTAAATCAAATGTCTCGAGTCGTCGTTCCAGCGAAAGCTGGAACCTAGTGACTTTCGTTGTTAGTCTAAAAAAGTCACTGGATTCCGGCCTTCGCCGGAATGACAGGTAATTAGTTATTGAAAGTGATCTATGTCATCTGCACCTCAAATCAAAATCCCCGCCACCTACATGCGTGGCGGCACCAGCAAGGGTGTGTTCTTTCGCCTGCAGGACTTGCCGGCTTCCGCTCAGGTACCCGGTGCAGCACGCGACGCGCTGCTGCTGCGTGTAATCGGCAGCCCTGACCCATACGGCAAACAAACTGACGGCATGGGTGGCGCAACGTCGAGCACCAGCAAGACAGTCATTCTTTCAAAGAGCAGCGTGCCGGATCACGATGTGGATTACCTGTTCGGTCAGGTCGCCATCGACAAAGCCTTTGTCGACTGGAGCGGCAACTGCGGCAATCTGTCTGCGGCCGTTGGCGCTTTCGCCATCAGTGGCGGGCTGGTTGACCCCAGCCGTATTCCCCACAATGGCATTGCTACTGTGCGTGTCTGGCAAGCCAACATCGCCAAGACCATCATTGCGCACGTGCCGATGACCAATGGCGAAGTGCAGGAAACCGGTGACTTTGAACTGGACGGCGTGACCTTTCCTGCGGCCGAAGTGCAGCTGGAATTCATGGACCCGGCTGCGGAGGAAGAGGGCGGTGGTGGCGCCATGTTCCCGACCGGCCAGCTGGTGGATGATCTTGAGGTGCCCGGTGTTGGCACGCTGAAGGCAACGATGATTAATGCGGGTATCCCGACCATTTTCATCAACGCCGAAGCCATTGGCTACAAAGGTACAGAACTGCAGGACGACATCAACAGTGATCCCAAGGCGCTGGCGCTGTTCGAAACCATTCGTGCCCACGGTGCTGTGCGCATGGGCCTGATCAAGCATATTGACGAAGCAGCCAAACGTCAGCACACGCCCAAGGTGGCCATCGTTGCCAAACCGGCAGCCTATGTTTCTTCCAGCGGCAAGCCGGTCCATGCCGCCGATGTCGATCTTCTTGTGCGCGCCATGTCGATGGGTAAGCTGCATCACGCGATGATGGGTACGGCTGCTGTGGCCATTGGTACGGCCGCTGCGATTCCGGGCACGCTGGTCAATCTTGCCGCTGGTGGCGGCGACCGCAGCGCGGTGCGTTTTGGTCATCCTTCAGGCACCTTGCGGGTTGGTGCAGAAGCCACGTACGTCAATGGCGAATGGTGTGTGCTGAAAGCCAGCATGAGCCGCAGCGCGCGCGTGCTGATGGAAGGCTGGGTACGCATCCCCGGCGACGCGTTTTAATCAGATATAAAAACAAACTATTCAAAACAGGGACTGCCATGAATTACGCTGCTCACTACCAATATTCCATCGACGATCCAGAAGGCTACTGGAGCAAGGAAGCGCAGCGTATAGACTGGCACACTCCCTTCACCAAGGTGGTGGATTATTCCCGGCCCCCTTTTGCCAATTGGTTCGTCGGTGGTCAGACTAACCTGTGCCATAACGCAGTCGACCGCTGGGCCAGAAAACAGGGAGACACGACGGCGCTGATTGCGATCTCGACGGAAACTGCAGACGGTACACCAACAGAAAAAAGCTGGAGCTTTCGCGAACTGCAAGCCGAAGTCGAGCGTACGGCAGCGATTCTGATTTCGCTTGGCGTTGGCAAGGGCGACCTGGTGCTGATCTATATGCCGATGATTGCCGAAGCCACTTTTGCGATGCTGGCTTGCGCCCGTATCGGCGCGATTCATTCGGTGGTGTTTGGTGGTTTTGCCTCCAATAGTCTGGCCACCCGCATTGATGACGCTAAGCCTAAGCTGATCATTTCTGCCGACGCCGGTTCGCGCGGCGGCAAGCCGATTCCGTATAAGCCTTTGCTGGATGAAGCCATTGCGCTGGCCAGTCACAAGCCCGCGCATGTCTTGCTGGTCAACCGTGGTCTGGTCAGCATGGCAATGACAGCCGGTCGTGATGTGGACTATACGAGTTTGCGTGAAAAATATATTGACGCCCGCGTGCCTGTCACCTGGCTCAATTCGGATGACATCTCTTACATCCTCTACACCTCCGGTACCACCGGCAAGCCCAAAGGCGTGCAACGCGATGTTGGCGGCTATGCCGTGGCGCTGGCGTCTTCGATGCAGCATATTTTTTGCGCCAATCCGGGTGAGACCTATTTTGCGACTTCGGATATTGGCTGGGTTGTCGGCCATTCCTACATCGTTTATGGTCCGCTGATTGCCGGTATGGCGACCATCATGTACGAAGGCACACCGCTGCGGCCTGACGCCGGCATCTGGTGGCAGATCGTTGAAAAATACAAAGTCACGCGCATGTTCTCCGCGCCGACTGCGGTCCGGGTGCTGAAAAAACAGCCGCCCGAACTCATGAAAAAATATGATGTCTCTTCACTGAAAGCCTTGTATCTGGCCGGTGAACCGCTGGATGAAACGACCTCGGCATGGATTGCGTCCGAGCTCAATGTGTCCATCATCGACAACTACTGGCAGACCGAAACCGGCTGGCCAGTGCTGTCCATTGCCAAAGGCATTGAAGACAAACCAACTGTGCTGGGTAGTCCTGGCGTGCCGATGCCGGGTTATCGCTTGAAGCTGTTGAATGAAAACACCGGTGAACTATGCGGCAACAATGAAAAAGGTGTGGTGGTGATTGATGGCCCCTTGCCACCAGGTTGTATGCAAACGATTTTTGGTGATGACGAACGCTTCGTTAAAACTTACTGGTCCAATTTTTCGACCGAGCAGGTCTACTCGACCTTTGACTGGGGCATACGCAATGACGATGGCTACTATTTCATTCTGGGTCGCACCGACGACGTGATTAACGTCGCTGGTCATAGGCTTGGCACACGCGAAATTGAAGAAAGCATTTCCAGTCACCCGAATGTTTCCGAGGTAGCGGTGGTGGGTGTGGAAGACAAACTCAAAGGCCAGGTTGCGGTTGCTTTCGTCATTCCCAAACATGCAGAAACCGTGGCAACGCCAGAAGCCAGACTGCAATTGGAAAAAGAAGTGTTTGCGCTGGTTGACAGGCAGTTGGGTGCAGTGGCGCGTCCGTCCCGTGTGCATTGCGTTAACCTGCTGCCGAAAACCCGTTCAGGCAAACTACTGCGTCGTTCGATTCAGGCATTATGCGAGGGACGTGATGCCGGTGATTTGACGACCATTGAAGATCCGCAATCGCTGGTGCAAATCCGGGAAGCCTTGAAGAGCTGAACGCTGCGATGAATTCCTCTGTGACACTCGCTGTGTCGATTGCCTGCCCAAGCCGCAGGCTTGCTGAATTCGTTGCCAACCCGATGAACCTGCCGCGCTGGGCAACCGCATTTTGTCAATCCGTGCGGCAGGTCGGTGACGTCTGGCGCGTCCAGACAGAGCAGGGTGAAATGGGTTTTCGTTTTCAGGCATCGCTTGAGCATGGTGTGCTCGATCATATCGTCAGCGTTTCACCTGAACTCGACGTGTATGTGCCTATGCGTGTTGTGCCCAATGGCTATGGAAGTGAAGTATTGTTGACGCTGTTTCGCCCGGCAGACGTGGACGAAGCGCAATTTCAAACGGACCTGCGTATGGTTCAGGCTGATCTGAATCAGCTCAAAGCGATCATGGAGTCTGCGTCAGGCTTCTGATCGTAGTTCGTCGAAAATAGTCCTTCCCGCATTCAATGCCAGTCAGTTAAGCGAAGACACTGGATCCCGGCCTTCGCACACTATTGTCCGCCAGCGAAATTTTTTTCGAGATCACAACGAAAGACACTGGGTCCCGATGAAAATCGGGACCCAGTGTCTTTCCATGCAAACGGAAAGTTCCTCTTAACTGATCAACATTACCCGTAGCAAAAATTATTGCGACTACTTCATTAAAGAATTCCACATTGGGAAATAGCCATGTAAATCATGGCTATTTTGTATTTTGGCCATAGAAAAGATGTTTTTGGAACAAAAAACCAACAAAACTCACTTATTTACCGATGGAAAGAAGCTCCCCCTTTTTTAAATTCTTCCTGCGAGTGAAAAATGGCCAAAATTACTTCTAAGTCGATGCGCGATGTCTCCAATGAAGGTGTCGGAAAAAATGAAAAAAAAACGGCACAAGAATCACCCAGTAAGATTTTCTCGCGCGATGAAAAGTCGATAAAAAAATCTGCCGACAAGACTAAACGTCAGCTTGGACAAGATGACGAAAACATTAAAAAGGCAAAAAAATCGGTGCCAGAAAAAGACACAGGCAATATACGCAGATCCGTATCAGCCGGTGCAATCAAACGTCCTTTGAAGAAGCCGGCATCGTCCGCCGCAGCAGAGGCGAATGCCGCTGCGGCCCGTTCTCGCATCGCAGACTCTGACCGCGTTGCAGCGCAAAAAAAATCCTTGCTGGAGACAATGACCAAGGCTGTGCCATTTAAACAATTGGTGATCAAACTCGATACAAAAAATCCGACAAAAATCAAACAGGCTCAACCTCTGTTTGATGCCATGGCAGACAAGCATCACGAGATGAAGGTATTGATGAATATGATTGCAGGCTTGTCTATTTTGCCTAAATCAAGTGCACCTTCTGATGGGGTGCAGTCCTTGCCAGGACTGAAACAAAGACTGATCGATGTTTTAAGAGATGCCTGTGGTGATGCCATCGGCGATGATTTCGATGGAGACGACGCAGAACACCTTATCGCCAATCTTCAGCAAGTACTCGACACCATCACGCACACGGATGCAAAACCCGAAGTGAAAAACAAGAAAATGCGTGCGCCAGATTACATTCCCGCACCGCCGAAAAAGAGTTAGCCGTTCTCAAATACCTTCAGTCAGCGTGGCAATCACCGGCGTATGGTCGGAAGGTTGCTCCCACTTGCGCGGCAGCTTGTCGATTTCGCAGCCTGTGCAGCGTTCGGCAAGTGGTGCTGAGAGCAAAATATGGTCGATGCGCAGTCCGCGATTGCGACGAAATGCCATTTGCCGGTAATCCCACCAGCTATAGAGTTTTTCTGCCTGCGGAAACAGGCGAAAGGCATCGGCCAGATTGAGGCCGCACAGACGTTGAAACATTGCGCGCTCGGCATCCGACACCAATATTTGTCCCTGCCATGCCAGCGGATCATGCACATCGGCGTCAGCCGGAGCGATGTTGTAATCGCCAAGCAGTGCCAGCTTAGTGTGTTGCTGCATCTCTGCCTCCAGCCATTGCAGCAGCGCTTCCAGCCAGCTTAGTTTGTACGCATATTTTTCCGAGCCGACCTCCTGCCCGTTTGGTACATATGCGCAAACGATACGCATGCCTTCAATGGTGGCGGCAATGATGCGTTGCTGGGGGTCGTCAAACAAAGGATTATTTTTGACCACATCCGTCATCGGGTGACGCGACAAAATCGCTACGCCGTTATAGGTTTTCTGGCCACTGAACGCTACCTGATAGCCGGCCGCGTCAATTTCGGCGACCGGAAATTTGTCATCGGTCAGTTTGGTTTCCTGCAGACAGAGGATGTCTACCGGACTCGATTCCAGCCATTGCAGCACCTGAGGCAGGCGGACTTTGAGCGAGTTGACGTTCCAGGTGGCGATCTTCATATCGGTAAATTTTCAATAAAATTAAGGGCAAAATTTTGCCAAATTCCGCAACGCCAAAGATGACACAGCAGCCAACTCAGGCTCCATCCCACTGATGTCTGCTTATTCGAGGTGGCTATCGGCGATGGCAACAAACAGATCGTAGTTTTCCAAAAAAATATCGGCAATGACGGGATCGAAGTGCCGTTCCCGGCCTTCCGCAATGATGGCACGCACGTCTTCTTTGTTAAACGCAGGTTTATAGACGCGCTTGAACATCAAGGCATCAAACACATCGGCCAGCGCCATCAATCTGGCAGACAAAGGAATTTGTTGACCAGCCAGACCATCAGGATATCCGCTGCCGTCCCATTTTTCATGATGCCAATGAGCGATTTCCTTGGCGTAGGTAAGGAAGTCAATTTTTGTATTGATGTCTTTTTCTGCAGATTCAATCGATTGCGCACCGATGAGGGGATGGGTTTTCATGATCGTCCATTCTTCTTCAGTCAGGCGGCTAGGCTTCATCAGGATACGATCAGGTATCCCCACTTTTCCGATGTCATGTAATGGCGCTGATTTACCAAGCAAGACGATGTCGCGATCAGCGAGAAGATGAGAATAGGCAGAATTTTTTTGCAGCAGCAGTGCCAGATTTTTGACATAAAGCGACGTGCGCAGAATATGTTGACCGGTATCGCTGTCACGCATTTCTGCCAGTCGCGCCAGGGTCCGGATGGTGACATCCTGGACCATTTCGTTTTCTGCCATGCGTCGGCTGATTTCAGCTTCCAGATGCGTATTTTGATCTTTGAGCCAATCGCGTGCACGCTTGAGTTCCAGTTGTGCTTCAATGCGGGCCAGAACGATAGCGGGACGAATCGGCTTGGTGATGTAATCAACGGCACCGAGTGCAAGTCCCTTGGTTTCATCACCAATTGAATCCATCGCTGTCAGAAAAATGATGGGAATATGCTGCGTCCGTGAATCTGCTTTGAGGTGACCTGTGACAGCAAAGCCATCCATTTCCGGCATCATGATGTCGAGCAGTATCAAGTCCGGTTGCGGTGTCTGTTGTACCAATTCCAATGCCCGCGGACCTGAGTTGGCAATCCGCACGTTGTAGAGTGGGGCGAGCAATTCCGCGATGACAGTGACACTGTCAGGATCATCTTCAACGATCAAAATAGTTGTCGCGGTATTCAAGAAAGCATGCTCCCTATCAGTCATTGATTTGCTTTATGTCCGGTTAAGGCTTGCGATCAGCTTGGCTTTTATTTCTCGCACAAGGCTCCATGCTGCTATGAAATCATATTCGCCTATTTTTCTTTTTAGTTCAGTCATAGGCAAAATCTCGGTACTCGCGGTCAGCAGTGCGACATTGTTTTTGAATAGTTTGATCACAGAAAAATCGCCCGCCTCCAGCATGACTTCCATTTCCTGCAAAGTGGCCAGCGCTTTTGCGCCATCGGGTTCACCGATCAGTTGTTCATCTTTGGCCAGATTAGCCACTGCCGAGCGAATTTTTTGCAGTTCGCTTGAAACAGCGCTCATCGCTTCTTCAGGATCGTTGTTGTGCGACCTGAGAACAGCTTCCAGTCTGGCAGCCAGCTCTTGCAGCTGGATCAGGCCGAGCGTGCCTGCGGAACCTTTGAGCGTATGCGCGATCAATTCCCCGTGACTTCGATCACCTTGTTCATTTAGCTGCCGGATGCGGGAAATATCCTGCGCATGCCGTTCAACGAAATCTAAAAGAAGCGGAAGATATTTGCTGATCCGCCCCATCAGTCTTTGCAAGCCGAGATCGAGATCAACGCCAGTAATGTCGGCGAATTGTGCGCGCAATTTTTCATATTGCGCTTTTTCTTCTTGGGTGTTTTCGATTTTGCCAATTGAAGCATCAGTAGCCAGCACGCTGGTATCTGGCAGCCATTTCAAGATCGCAGAATACAGCAAGTCTGGATCAACGGGCTTGGCTACAAAATCGTTCATTCCCGCATCAGTACAACGCTGCTTGTAATCTTCGAAAACATTGGCAGTCAGCGCCAGGATCGGTGTCCATTCCCTTCCCGGGATGACCCGAATTTTTCGCGTCGCATCGATACCATCGAGAACGGGCATCTGGATGTCCATCAGAATCAGATCGTAAGCTTTGTGCATGGCCATTTCGACGGCTTCTTGTCCATTGCCAGCCCAATCGACCGTCAAACCTGCTTCGGTCAGCAAAGAGATGGCAACTTCTCGATTGGTAGGATCATCTTCGGCCAGAAGTAACCGCGTTCCTGTGTGATGCTTGCGCAGTAATGTCTCTGATTCCGCCGTGGCGATCGGCAGTACCGGCTTGCCACGTTTAACCCAGGTCGTGAACCAGAAAGTGCTGCCGCGTCCGACTTCACTACGTAGTCCTGCGTCACCGCCCATCAGCTGGGCCAGTTTTTGCGTGATTGCCAAACCGAGTCCGGTCCCTCCGAACTTACGGGTCGTTGATGCATCGCCTTGTATAAACGGATGAAACAGATCTGATTGTTTGACCAGTGGGATGCCACTACCTGTGTCTTCAACCTCGAAGTGCAGCAAAATATTTTCACCATGGTCTTCTAGCAGGCGGGCGCGGAGATTGATGGTGCCATTTTCCGTAAACTTGATGGCATTGCTGAGATAGTTGATCAGCGCTTGCCGGATGCGGGTCTGGTCGCCGCACAACCAGATTGGCACATGGTCATAATCCACCTCAATCGTCAAACCTTTGGCTTGCGCAGCATCAACCATGATCGACCGTACCTGATCGAGGGTGGCGCTCACCGGGAAATCTACCTCTTCCAGGCGCAATTTTCCTGCTTCAATTTTGGAAAAATCAAGGATGTCGTTGATGATCGATAGTAAGTGATGACTGGCTGTTGAAATTTTGTCGAGCCGTTCGGTTTGTTCTGGTGATAGTTTACTGCGCTTGAGAAGCTTGGTCAGTCCGACGATCGCATTCAGAGGTGTGCGGATTTCATGACTCATATTGGCGAAAAAACGCGTTTTTAATTCATCAAGTTCACGGGTTTTTTCATACAAGCACTTGAGTTCTTCGTTGGCATTTTTAAGTTGAGCGCTGGTGGCAGCGACTTCTCGTGAGCGCGCAAATACTTCAGTCTCCATGCGCAGAGATTTTTCTTTCAACGCCTCGTTAAGCTTGTTTTTTTCCAGGTCTTGTTTTTTGAGTTGAACGAATTCGGTGACATCTTCCACTTTATGGATGATGTACATGATTTCACCGTCGCCATTTAAAACGGGCGTATTGGCCGGACTCCAGTATTTTTCCTGAAATCCGCCACCCTGATCTTCCGGAATCCGGATATCGTATTTTTGGATGGGCATCGAATCTGCCGTGCGTGTTTGTAAAACTCTTCGCAAAGATGCATGCAGATTACGCACGCCCTCGGCAGTCGGGTCATCTGGATTGTCAGGGAAAACTTCAAACAAACCTTTCCCCATAATAGCGTCGCTTTGGGTCAGTGTTGCCTGTGCATACGAATGGCTGACAGCGAGAATTTTGAATTCTGTATCCAAGATCAGATAGAGATCTGGCAAACCTTCAAACAGATACTTGAAATCGATTGAAGGCGAAATGGTGGAATGTTCTTTTCGCTCCATGAGATATCCTTTTTCCCGCACTGAGGAAATGGGCGGTGATGAATTATCTTATACCGTATCGAGTTGCTCAGCGGATGGCAATGCAGGAAAAACAGTGAGCAAAATGAACGCTATCGCAGCCTTTTTATAAAAGCCAATCGAGAGTAGCGGCATTTTCTCAAAAATGCCTGCGCAAATCAAAAACGGAAGCCGAAGCTTCCGTTCCAGAGACAAAAATAAACTGCTTTATTTTTGCGCACGACCCATCAAAAACTGCGTCAGCAAAGGCACGGGGCGACCCGTGGAGCCTTTTGCAGCACCACTTTTCCATGCAGTACCAGCGATATCGAGATGCGCCCACGTGTAGTTGCGGGTAAAGCGCTCAAGGAAACAGGCGGCGGTGATGCTGCCACCCGGTGGCCCGCCGATATTGGCGATATCGGCAAAATTGGATTTCAACTGTTCCTGATATACCTCTTCGATCGGCATGCGCCAGGCGGTGTCATTGGCATTTTTTCCTGCAGCCAGCAACTCATTGGCCAGCGCATCGTGGGTATCGTCGTGACGGGTGAACAAGCCTGAATTGTGATGGCCGAGTGCTGTTACGCAAGCGCCGGTCAGGGTGGCAATGTCAACCACGACAGCCGGTTTGAAACGCTCGACATAGGTAAGTGCATCGCACAGAATCAGGCGGCCTTCGGCATCGGTATTCAACACTTCGATGGTTTGCCCGGACATCGAGGTCACAATGTCACCAGGACGGGTGGCGCTGCCCGAAGGCATATTTTCGCAGGTCGGAATGACGGCAATGACGTTGAGTTTCAACTGCATCTCAGCGATGGCGAGGAAGGTGCCCAGCACCGATGCCGCACCGCACATGTCGTATTTCATCTCGTCCATGCCGGAGCCGGGCTTGAGTGAAATGCCGCCGGTGTCAAAGGTAATGCCCTTGCCAACTAAAACCACGGGTGCTGCCTTGGCTTTGCCGCCCATGTGTTTCAGGACGATGAATTTTGGTGGCTCAACGCTGCCATTGGTCACTGACAGGAAGCTGCCCATCTTCAGCGCTTCGAGCTGCTTGCGGTCTAATACTTCTATGCCGAGCTTAAAATCTTTTGCCAGTTTTTTAGCCGTGGTCGCCAGATAAGTCGGCGTGCAAATATTCGGTGGCAGATTGCCCAGCGTCTTTGCCAAGTCCATGCCGTTGGCCAGAGCCACGCTCTGAGCAATTGAAACTTTTGCTGCCGCAGCCCCTGCTGCATCGACTGCGAGGGCGAGTTTTTTGACGCCGCCCTTGACCGGATCTTTTTTGCTTTTCAGCTCATCCGTGCGATACAGATTTTCACGCAGGGAGAGCACGGCGGTGCGAATAGCCCAGCTGCTGTCGCGACCGACAGTCAGCTCCAGTGGTAAGGCCAGCAGCGCATCACTGGTACCGAGCGTGGTCAGCGTGCGTGCGACTGCTTGCACGGCACTGATGAAATTACGGTCCGTGACAGCCCCTTCGGCGCCCAGTCCCACTAACAAAACCCGCTCTGCCATCACGCCGGCTGGCGCATGCAACAATAAGGTAGAGCCGGCCTTGCCGGACACGTCGCCGCTGTTGATGGCGGTGGTGATAGCCGCTTTTGTATCGAGAGATTTGGCTGCTGCCGATAATTTCTTGTTCTCGAAAATACCGACGATAATGCAGCCTGTTTTGACCTGGGCGATTGTAGTCTTTGAATCGAAAGTTTTTATGCTAAAGTCCATGATCTCTCCTTTAATTCCTCAGATTATAAGCTCCGAATGATTTTTCAGCGCGCCATACGCCGCGAACTGCTGAGCACTGCAGGCGCGGTGTTCACCACGCTGTTCTCTATTGTTCTCACCGTGATGCTGATCCGCATTCTCGGTGACGCCGCCGCCGGCAATGCCGGCACGGGCGATTTGCTGGCCTTGCTCAGTTTTTCCGCACTCAATTACTTACCTGTGATTCTGACCCTGACCACGTTCATTTCCGTACTGCTGGTGGTGGCACGCAGTTATCAGGATTCCGAAATGGTGGTCTGGTTTGCCTCGGGAGTATCACTGATGCAGTGGATTCGGCCGGTACTCATCATTGGCTTGCCTATCGTGTTGCTTACGGCGGTGCTGTCCTTGTTGCTGACACCGTGGGCCAATGATAAGAGCGCTGAATTCAAGGAGCGCTTTCGCAATCGCGAAGATATAGCCCGGGTCTCGCCCGGCAAATTTCAGGAGTCGGCGTCGGCCGACCGTATATTTTTTGTCGAAGGTCTGTCGACCGACACCAGTAAAGTCAAGAACGTGTTTGTCAGCCAGTCTTCAGGTGGCAAAAATAGCGTGGTCGCTGCGCGAGTCGGCGAGATTGTGTTTGACGCAGAGGGAAATAAATTTCTGGTGTTGGGCAAAGGTCATCGCTATGACGGTAGCCCCGGTGCGCCAGAATTCCGGCTGATGGATTTCGAGCGCTATGGCGTGCTGATGGCCAGTGGCGCACAACAATTGAGTGGCAATAAATCGCGCAGTGCGCTGCCAACTGCGCAGTTGTGGCTTGATCCAACGCCGGCCAATATGGGTGAATTGTTATGGCGGGTTGGTTTGCCGCTGATGAGTTTTTCTTTGATGCTGCTTGCGATTCCTTTGGGATTTGTCAACCCGCGCCGTGGCCGCACACTCAATCTGATGATTGCCTTGCTGCTGGCTGTTTCCTATAGCAACGCCATCGGTATCTTGCAGGCGGCAGTGGCGCAAGACAGACTGGAATGGGCCACTGCATGGTGGCCTTTGCACTTGTTTGCGCTGCTGACTATTGCCTTGCTGTTCGCCTGGCGAAATAACACCAATAGCCGCTGGCATCCGGTTGCCTTGATCGTGCTGGCCCGACAATTGTTGAGTACGCGTAAACGGGAGCGCGCATGAGAGTCCTGCAACGTTACTTTGCAACTGAGATTATTCAGGCCGTCGTTTTTGTGCTGATTGCGTTTCTTGCGCTGTTCGCCTTCTTCGACATGATGAGTGAAGTGCGCTGGGTTGGGCAGGGGCCTTATCGACTCGAGCATGCTTTCTTGTATGTCTCGCTGGGCTTGCCGGCGTATGCCTATCAGCTGATGCCGATTGCGGTCTTGATCGGTACCATTTACGTGATGTCGCAATTTGCTGCGCGTTCGGAATTTACCGTGATGCGTGCCTCTTCATTGTCGATGACCGGAGCTATTGCTCTGCTGCTCAGACTGGCCATCATTTTTGCGCTGATCACTTTTGTGCTGGGAGAATTTCTGGTGCCTAAAGCCAGTGACTTTGCGGAAAACTTCAAGCGCAAATTAATGGGGGCAGCCGTCTCTGCCGAATTTCGTTCCGGCCTGTGGGCCAAGGATGTGGTGCGCGGGCCGGATGGCAAGACAGCGATCGGTTCGCGTTTTATCAATGCGCGCAAGATCAATGCGGATGGTGTGCTCAAGTCGGTCCGATTGTTTGAGTTCGATCCGGACATGCGCATGTTGGCGCTCATCACAGCCGATGAAGGTCGCTTTCTGTCCGAAGGAAAATGGGAACTGCGTCAGGTTGAAGAGATTCGTTTCGATGAAATCTACAAGCAAAATCCTGAGGTCATCAGCCGTCCGAAAGTCGTCAATCGTAAAATGGCTACCAGCCTGATGAGTTCCGAGATAACACCTGCGATCATGGCAGTTCTAGTGACCAATCCCGATAAAATGTCAGCCTTTGATCTGGCCTCATTTAGTCGCTATCTGGCAGAAAACAAGCAGCGCTCGGAGCGCTATGAAATCGCTTTCTGGTCGAAAGTTTTGTATCCGTTTGCGGTGTTCGTGATGATGGCGCTGGCTTTGCCGTTTGCGTATTTGCACGTCAGAAGCGGCGGGCTCTCACTGAAAATTTTTGCCGGCATCATGATTGGCGTGTCCTTTCAGCTGATCAATAGCCTCTTCACTCATCTTGGGCTGTTAAACGCCTGGCCACCATTTGCCACGGCGATGATGCCCAGTACCTTATTCCTGATCGCTGCCATCTGGGCATTGCGCTGGGTAGAAAGACATTAATGAATAATCAAAAAGTACTGGTCTTGTTTGCGCATGGCGCGCGGGACCCGCGCTGGGCGCAACCATTTGAACGTTTGCAAACACTGGCGCAAGCTCAGCAACCAGACATCACGGTCCGTCTGGCTTTCCTGGAGCTGATGGAGCCGCGCCTGCCAGCGCTGACCGCTGAGCTGGTTGCGGCAGGCTGCGAACAAATGCATATTGTGCCGGTATTTTTGGGGCAGGGCGGGCATGTGCTGCGGGATCTGCCGCTCATTCTGGACGAATTGCGTGTCGCCTATCCCGGCTTGTCTGTGAAGGTCAGCGATGCGGTGGGCGAAAGTCCTGCTGTGCTGACGGCGATTGCTGACTACTGCGTGCAAACCCTGCACACAAACATGTAAGAAAAAAATAAGAAATACGTAAGAGTTAAGAGCGCTCTCGCAGCGCCTCGCCGATCATGACCAGCACCGGCCCGCTGCACTCGGGCAGGCCCTGTCCCAACTCTTCCAGACTCATGCGCATGATGCGCTGGTCGCTGCGGCTGACGTTCTCGATGGCGATCACGGGTGTTGCGGCCGGCCTGCCGCGCTCCATTAAGCGCATGGCCGTTGCCATGGCTTCGCGCCCGCCCATATACTGCACCAGCGTATCGCAACCGGGCAAGCTCACCTGCTCGGCTTCACCGGGGGCGGTGCTCGAGGTGAAAAAGGCCACGCTGCGTGCTACGCCACGTTTGGTCAGCGGCTGCTTAACGGCTGCCGCTGCGGCAAACGCCGTGCTGATGCCCGGCACAATTTCATAGGCGATGCCCGCAGCTTCCAGTGCTGTCAGTTCTTCATCGGCGCGCCCGAACAGCATAGGGTCGCCGCCTTTCAAACGCACCACACGTGCATAGCGTCGTGCGCCGTCTACGAGTTGTTGATTGATCAGCGTTTGTGCGGTCGAGCGCTGGCCGCTGCGTTTGCCCACTGAGACTAATACTGCTTGTGGACAGTGGGCCAGCATGGCGGGTGTCACCAGTGCGTCATACAGCACCAGTTCAGCCTCGCGCAACACAGCTTGGCCACGCAGGGTAATCAGATCGGCGGCGCCAGGGCCAGCGCCAACCAGCCAGACCCGGCCAGCTTGTGGCAGCAGGGGTCTGGCTGCGGGTTCAGACATGGGAGAAATAATCGCTCAGTCGATACGAATCATGCCGGCAGCAACGGTCTGATGCGATACCTCATCAATCAGAATAAATGCACCAGTAGTTCGCATTACGTCATAGGCGTCAGCTGCCAGTGGCTGCTGAACGTTGAGGCTAATGCGTGCAATACCGTTCAACTTTAATTCGCCACCTGTCTGACGCTCTTGCGTATTAATGTCGAGCAGCGATTCAATACTGGTCACGCGCGCAGCGACCTGGCGCGTGGTGTGTTTGAGCCAGTATTTGCGACGCAAGTCCAGCGGCTCTTCCGACAGCCAGCACACGTCGGCGTGCACGGTTTTAAGCAGATGCGCGGGCGCGTCTGCGGCCGACAACATGTCGCCACGCGAAATGTCCAGATATTCATCGAGCAAAATCGTCACCGACTGACCGGCCGAGGCGCTCTCGAGTGAGCCATCAAGCGTGATGATGTCTTTAACGGTGGCGCTCTGGCCGCCAGGTTGGACTACCAGCTTTTCGCCCTTGCTGACTTTGCCCGCTTCGATTCTGCCCATGTAGCCGCGGAAGTCATTGGCTTCATGGCCGTTATGGCGTGCTACCAACTGCACCGGAAAACGAAACGCTGCATGATGGGCATCGTCATAGACGGACAAGGATTCCAGCAACTCGATCAGCGTCGGGCCTTTGAACCAGGGCATCTTGTCGCCGGCCGTCACCACATTGTCGCCAGCCAGCGCTGACAGTGGAATCGGGTGTATGTCTTTCAGACCCAGTTGCGCAGCAAATTCCTGATAGGCGCCGACGATGCGGTCGTACACGCTCTGGTCGTAGTTCACCAGATCCATTTTGTTGACGGCCACGATCACATGCTCAATTTGCAGCAAGTGGGCAATGGTGGAATGGCGCTTGGTCTGAATCAGCAAATCAACGCTACCATCGTCACCGAACTTTACCTTGGAGACGTCAACCAGAATAATGACGGCGTCAGCGGTGGACGCGCCAGTCACCATGTTGCGGGTGTATTGCTCGTGTCCCGGCGTGTCGGCGATGATGAATTTGCGTTTCGGTGTGGCGAAGTAGCGGTAGGCCACATCAATCGTGATGCCTTGCTCGCGCTCGGCTTCCAGACCGTCGGTGAGTAGCGAGAGGTCAACCGTGTCGCCAACGGTGCGCTTGTGGCGTGCGCGTGAAATGGCATCGAGCTGGTCGGCAAAAATGCCTTTGCTGTCAAACAGCAGACGACCAATTAAGGTGCTTTTGCCATCATCAACCGAGCCGGCAGTAATAAAGCGCAGCAGACCGCGTTCGCGGCTGGTGTTTGCGGTGGGGGCCAGTACGGCGTTCATCAGAAATATCCTTCTTTTTTACGTTTTTCCATCGAGGCTTCCGAGGTCTGGTCGTCCATGCGGGTTGCGCCTCGTTCAGTAATTTGGGTCACGGCGGTCTCGGCATTAATCGCCTCAACCGTGGTGGCATCCGACGAAACCGGGCAGGTGCAGGAGATGTCGCCAACGGTACGGAAGCGCACCATTTGTGTTTCCACCACTTCGCCTTCTTTCGGTGGTGTAAGGGGCGTCAGCGGCACAAGCAAGCCATTGCGTGGAATGACTTCGCGTTCATGGGCGAAGTAGATCGGGGGCAGTTCGAGTTTTTCGCGGGCGATGTATTGCCACACGTAGAGCTCGGTCCAGTTTGAAATCGGGAATACACGCATATTTTCGCCCGGGTG
>CANGAW010000052.1 GCA_947451925.1 Burkholderiales bacterium
CGCGGCCCCATTGCCTTTGATATCGTCAACGCCGTGCAAAGCCATGCGCATGCGGGCGACCTGAGTCTGGCTGACCTGAAAAATTATGCGGCCAGAGAGCGCGAACCTGTCTGCAGCGTGATCGCGATGCGCACGCTCTGTGGCATGGGCCCGCCTTCTTCCGGAGGCATCGCGGTGCTGCAAATACTGGGCAGCTTGCAGCAGCATGGGCTGGCCGCCATGCAGCCTGATTCTCTCGAAGCCGTGCATTATTTTGCCGAGGCCGGACGCTTGGCTTTCGCCGATCGCGACCGTTATGTGGCCGACCCGGATTTCATTCGGGTGCCGACCCAAGCCTTGCTCGATCCCGCGTATATCTTTCAACGCGGTGCATGGATAGACAGTCGCTTCAGCATGGGCACCGCGCAGGCAGGGGACCCCGCCGCGCAACTGGCCAGACGCGGGCAGGACAACGCGCCTGATTTGCCATCGACCACGCATCTGGTGGCAGTTGATCGTGCCGGCAATGCGATCAGCATGACGAGCACGATTGAATCCGAGTTTGGCAGCAAAATTTTTGTTGATGGTTTTTTGCTCAATAATCAGCTGACCGATTTTTCTTTGTCGCCAACCGATGGCCAAGGCCGGCCGGTGGCGAACAGAGTGGAAGCAGGCAAACGACCGCGCAGTTCCATGGCGCCGATGATCGTTCTTGAACGCGGCAAGCTGATGCTACTGGTCGGTTCTCCCGGTGGGAGTGCGATTATCAACTATGTAGCGAAGACGTTAATCGGCGTACTTGATTGGAAAATGGATGTGCAGCAAGCGATCAATTTAGCCAATATGGGAAGTCGCAATAAACAGACCGAGCTTGAACGTGGCAGCGTGCTGGAAAAACTGCAGCCGGACTTGCAACGGATGGGACATCGCGTCACTATCATGCCTTTTCCCAGCGGCGTGCAGGCTATCATGCTGGACCAGCAAGGCATCACCGGCGGTGCGGATCCGCGCCGTGAAGGCAATGCCAGTGGCGACTAAATGTTCTATCAAATGAGAGAGAATTTTTTCATGAACCTGACCGCTTACCAGCCCCTGTCACTACTGCGCAGCGCATGGATGCTTGCCTTGTGTTTGACGGCATCCTTCAGTCATGCCGACACTTTGAAAAAAATTACCGACAGCGGCAGCATCACGCTGGGCTACCGCATGTCTTCGGCCCCGTTCAGTTATCTGGAAGACGCCAGTCAGCCGATTGGTTTTGGCGTCGATGTAGCCAATAAAGTCGTCGAAGCCATCAAGCAGAAAAGCGGCAAGAAAGATGTGCGTGTCGCGTATCAGGCCGTGACTTCACAAAACCGCATTGCGCTGGTGGCCAACGGCACCGTTGACCTGGAATGCGGCTCCACCACCAACAATGCAACGCGCGCCAAAGAAGTCAGCTTTGCGGTGAATTATTTTTATGCCGAGTCGCGCTTGCTGGTAAAAAAATCTTCGAAGATCAAACAACTAGCCGACCTCGCCGGAAAACCTGTGGCCACTACCACTGGTACCACCACCTTTGGCCAGTTACGCAAACTGAATCTGGAAAAACATCTGGATATGACTGTGGTGCCGGCCAAGGATCATGCGGATGCATTTCTGTTGCTGGAAGCAGGGCGGGCGCAGGCTTTTGCAATGGACGATATTTTGCTCGCCGGCTTAATGGTCAATGCCAAAAATCCGGCCGACTATGAAATCGTTGGCGATTCGCTGCAAACCGAAGCCTATGCCTGCATGCTGCGTCGCGACGATCCGGCTTTTAAAAAACTGGTCGATGACACACTGGTGACCATGATGAAATCCGGCGAATTTGAACGGCTGTATAAAAAATGGTTTATGTCGCCGATTGCACCCCGTGGAAAAAACCTCAATCTGCCGATGAGTCCGCGCCTGCGTGAAAATCTGCGCGCTCCCACCGATCAGCCGGCGGGCTAAATGCAGTGGCAAGTTTTTTGCACCAGTACCATCACCGCTGAAGTCACTGACGGCTGTCTGGGTCATGATGGCGACCTGAGCTATTTGCAATGGATGATCTCGGCCTGGGGCTGGACTGTGTCGGTAGCGCTGCTGGCCTTGATCATTGCGCTGGTCTGCGGGCTGACCGTGGGCACCCTGCGCACGCACCCTTCCAGACTGCTGGCCACGCTGGCAGCCTGCTGGACCGAGTTGTTTCGTAATATTCCGGTGCTGGTGCAGGTCTTTCTCTGGTATCACGTGCTGCCGGTTTTTATTCCTGCGTTGAAAAGCGCCTCTTCCTTCTTGCTGGCTTCGGTGGCTTTGGGCTTGTTTACTTCGGCGCGCATTGCCGAGCAGGTACGCGCCGGCATCAACGCTTTGCCGGCTGGTCAGCAGCAGGCCGCCACCGCTCTGGGCTTGACCCTGTGGCAGCGTACCCGGCTGGTGATTTTGCCGCAGGCCTTGCGCCTGATTTTGCCGACACTGACTTCAGAGGCGATGAATATCGTTAAAAATTCTTCGGTCGCGTTTGCCGTGTCGGTCACTGAACTCACCCTGTTTGCGATGCAGGCGCAGGAAGAGACGGCGCGCGGTATGGAAATTTATGCGGGTGTGACGCTGCTGTATGTGAGCACGGCTTTGCTGGTGAACCGTGTGATGGTGGCAATAGAAAACTGGACGCGGGTGGCAGCGCGATGAATCTGGATTTTTCCTTTTATAGCTGGCAGCTGGTGCAGACTTACCTGCTGCAAGGCCTGCAATTTTCCTTGCAGCTGACCCTGATTGCGACAGCAGGTGGCGTCCTTGCCGGCACCGTACTGGCGCTGCTGCGCTTGTCAGGCAAAGCCTGGCTGGCCTTGCCCGCTGCGGCTTATGTCAACCTGATGCGCTCGGTTCCGCTGGTGATGGTCTTGCTCTGGTTTTTTCTGGTGATGCCCTTTGTGCTTGGGCATTCAGTGGGCGCAGAGTTGTCAGCGATGATCAGCTTCATCGCTTTTGAAGCCGCTTTTTTTTCTGAGATCATGCGTTCGGGAATTCAATCGGTTGCACGCGGACAGGTCAATGCCGGTCGTGCGCTCGGTCTGACTTACGTGCAAAACATGCAGCTGATAATTTTGCCGCAAGCCTTGCGCAATATGCTGCCGGTGCTGCTGACGCAAACCATCATCCTGTTTCAGGATACCTCGCTGGTGTATGCCATCGGCGCTTATGATTTGCTCAAAGGCTTCGAGATAGCAGGTAAAAATCTGGGACGTCCGGTGGAAGCTTATCTGGCCGCGGCCGTGGTGTATTTTTTCATTTGCTTCGCCCTGTCGCAAGCAGCGCGACAATTGCAGCAGCGGCTGGCAATCCGGCGCTAAATTAAGAAAGTCACGATGATTCGCTTGAACAAAGTCTCCAAATGGTATGGCAGCTTTCAGGTTTTAAATGATTGCTCGCTGTCGCTCAAGCAGGGCGAAGTGGTGGTGGTGTGCGGGCCGTCCGGCTCGGGCAAGTCCAGCCTGATCAAAACCATCAATGCACTGGAGTCAATTGATTCGGGCACTATTTTCGTCGATGGCATAGCGGTGCATGACAAGGCGACCAATTTGCCGGCGCTGCGTGCGCGCGTGGGCATGGTGTTTCAGCACTTTGAATTGTTTACGCATCTGTCGGTGCTGGAAAATCTGACGCTGGCGCAAATCAAGGTGCTGGGCCGCAGTAAAGAAGAGGCACTAAAGCGCGCCACCGCCTTGCTGGACCGAGTCGGTTTATTGAATCAGCGCGATAAATTTCCGGCGCAATTGTCTGGCGGCCAACAGCAGCGGGTGGCCATTGCCCGCGCGCTGGCCATGGACCCGGTGGTGATGTTGTTTGATGAACCGACTTCTGCGCTGGACCCGGAAATGGTGGGCGAAGTGCTGGAGGTGATGGTGCAACTGGCACGCGAGGGCATGACCATGATGTGCGTGACCCACGAAATGGGTTTTGCCCGGCGCGTTGCACAACGCGTGTTGTTCATGGATGCCGGTCGTATTGTTGAAGACTGCAGCAGTGCCGAATTCTTTGGCGAGAGTCACTTGCGTGCACCGCGTGCGCAAGAATTTTTATCGAAAATTCTCGCGCACTAAACAAGCCGCCAGACACCAGACATCAGATTTCGATCTTGGTGCCCAGTTCCACCACCCGGTTGGCCGGAATCTTAAAGAAGTCCGAAGGCTTGGCAGCGTTTTGCATCATCCATGCAAACAGGCGTTCACGCCAGATGGCCATGCCCGGCAGTTTGCTTGGCACGACGGTGTCGCGGGCCAGGAAAAAGGACGTGTCTTCCAGATTCAGTTTCAGGTCATGCTGGCTTTCCATCAGGGCCAGCACCTTGTTGATGTCAGGCGTTTCCTTGAAGCCGTGGACGGCTCGCACCAGATAAACGTTGCCGCCCAAATCGTTGATGGTCAGCCGGTCTTCATTGCGCACGTAAGGCACATCCCAGATCGACAGTTTCAGGAAAATCACCCGCTTGTGCAGTACCCGATTGTGCTTCAAGTTATGCAGCAGCGCGACCGGCACATAATCAATATGCGCAGTTAAAAACACCGCCGTACCTTCCACCCGATGCGGTGGATGGGCCAGCAAACCCTGCACGAATTCTGGCAGGCGAATGGAGTCGTTAACGATACGCTCGCGCAGCAGTTTTCTGCCCTTGTACCAGGTGGTCAGCATGACGAAACAGATTGCACCCAGCATCATCGGATACCAGCCGCCGTCTTTAACCTTGATCAGGTTCGCAGTCCAGAACGAAAAATCAATAATGAAAAATGAAATGATCAGCAAGGCCACCAAGGCTGGCTTGATTTTCCATTCATTGGCCATCACCACGGCCAGCATGGTGGTGGTGATTAACATGGTGGTGGTCACCGAGATACCATAGGCGGCAGCCAGATTGCCCGATTCACGGAACTGGATCACCGTGAAAATAACCAGAATCAGCACCACCCAGTTCACGGTCGGCATATAGATTTGTCCGCGCTCGGTGTCGGAGGTATGCAGAATCGCCATGCGCGGCAAAAAGCCCAGCAGGATCGCCTGGTTCGCCAGCGAGAACGCGCCCGAGATCACCGCTTGCGACGCAATCACGGTAGCCAGTGTCGCCATGCCTATCATGGGCCACAAGGCCCACTCGGGCACCATCATGAAAAACGGACTGCTGATCGCATCCGGATTCGACATCAGCAACGCGCCCTGTCCGAAATAGTTAATCAGCAAGGCCGGCAAGGCCACCAGCAACCAGGCCAGTCGTACCGGCTTGGCACCGAAGTGGCCCATGTCCAGATACAGCGCTTCGACCCCGGTTACCACCAGCACCACCGAGCCCATGACGATGTAAGCCTGCAGCGCATGTTCACGAATAAAATCGACCGCATAGAGCGGGGAGATGGCATGCAAAATCACTGGGTTGAGCCAGATCTGATGGCCGCCTATCAGCGCCAGCGCACCAAACCACAACAGCATCACCGGGCCAAAGAAAGTACCGACTGCTGCTGTGCCGTAGCGCTGCACCATAAACAGCGCAATGATGATGATGAGCGTGATCGGAATCACAAAGTGTTTCAGGTCCGGCTGTATGACTTCCAGACCTTCGACTGCAGACAGCACCGAGATGGCCGGCGTAATCACCGATTCGCCCAGCAACATGCAGGCACCGAGCGCACCCAGCATCAGTAATAACAAATAGCGTCGCCGGTCAGAACGTGCCGAGCGCAGCGCCAGCGCCATCAAAGAGAGCACGCCACCTTCGCCGTTATTGTCGGCGCGCAGAACGAAGATCACATATTTGACCGTCACCACCAGCACCAGCGCCCAGAAAATCAGCGAGATGATGCCGAACACGGCAACCAGTGAAAACGGAATGCCATGTTCCGGGCTGAAGCATTCCTTCAGTGCGTACAAGGGGGAAGTACCGATATCGCCAAACACCACGCCGATGGCGGCGAGTATGAGGACCGGCAAGCTGCCGTGGTGAACTGCGCCGCTGCCTTCAATACTGACAGGCTGCATCAGTGAAGATTGAGAAAATTCCGGATTACTGATCGACAAAATGCATTCCTCGCGTTGAAACCTGAAAGAGGCTTTTTAATCAGCCGTAAGCATGGGTAATTTATAGAGGACGGGTAATGACGACCGCGCCGCGCAGCTTGCCCACGCTGTAGCCGGTGGCCTGATCCTCAGGGTATTCCTGTTTGATTTTTTCAGCCATAGGTGCGGAAATATCCTGCACTGTGCCGTGGCATGCCAGGCATTGCGGCTGCACCATAATGGCCTTCGCATAGTGCAGTTCAGGCTGACCGCTGCTGTTCTTTGCCACTTGCCAGTATTCGAGGTCAGCGGGCTTTTCGCCCTGTTGCAAACGGTCTTCAAATTTGGCCAGCGCTTCTTTTTGCCAGGCGTTCGGGATGCCGATCTTGCTGTTGCGAACACGGGTACCAACCCGCGTGATTTGCAGACCATGCTGTGCCGACAGGGTGCTGGCCAACGAAGGGGCGACTTCTTTGCAAACGCTGACAGCGGCCAGTGGCCCGTCGGTGCTGACGGCGGCTTTCAGTTTTTGTCCGAGTTCGGTCAGCATTTGGGTGGCAATTGCCCGCGTCGATTGCATCAAGCCAGGATCAATCGTCTGGGGAGCGGTATCTTGCGCCAAGCTGCTAAAGCTTGCCATTGCGAGCAAGCCGGTGGCGGTAATACGGGCAAAGAGTTGGCTAATAGTCAGGTGCATGATTGTCCCATTTATGGCTGATGCGGTGCGATATACATACATTGTGAACACAGCGGTGAAAACACTCTATCAGAAACCATGCAAACTGCATGCCCGCAGCATGACTTTTTCATTTTTTTTCTGCGCAGGCAGCCGCGTCTTTGCTCACTCTGAGCAAGGCCCGGGTTTCACTCGCAGCGACCCGTTCGGCTGATAGTAATAAGGGATTTTTTTCTTTGGCTTTGTTTTCGGTGACCAGCCAGGTAACGCTGGATTGACAGAGCAGACCCGGCAGTGCGGCATCTGCCAGTAAAACCTGCTGTCCCATGCTCACATCGAAGTAACTCGCATCGAGCAATTCCTTGCGCCAGCTATCGCGCAAATTAACTATTGCAGGGTCCCAGTTGCCCAGTACCGGCACTGGCGACTTGAGCTGACTGTAAAAAGCAAAGTCGAAAGGGTAGACATTGACAAAAATAAGCGGCTCGCCCGGCTGTGCTTTTTGCCGGTAGGCCTGCGTCATTGCATAGGAAGTGGTGTCATCGCTTTTGGAAATCGCCCACACGCTGCACAGGCAGAGAATGGCAGCCAGCACAGCGATCACAGCGCGTGGCTTGCCACTGTCCTTGCCCCAGAACCGGTGACGCACGACGCCGTCGGCAATCAGCGCGGCCAGTGCGGGCAGCACCGGCAAGGCATAACCGATCAGTTTGGATTTTGGAATGGAAAAGAACAGCACAATAAACACCAGCCAGACCCAAAGCAGCAAGACCACGTTGCGCTGGACAGGGTTGTTGCTGGCACTGCGCGCCAAACGCGTGAACAGCAATGGTGCCCAGGGCAGGGTTAACAAGAACAGGGCGGTGGGATAAAACCAGAACGGCTGCACATTATTAAAGCCGCTGGCCGTAAAGCGCTGAAACTGCTGCTCGATAAAAAAGTAATGCAGAAAACCCGGGTACTTCAACTGCATCAGTCCGAACCAGGGCGCGGCAATGAGCAGGAACAGCAGTGGCGCCGGCCACCAGAGCAGTCGCGGTATCAGACGCCATTGCTGCGCAATCAGCAGCCAGAAAATTATCACGCCGCCCGGCAGTACGATGCCGATCAGTCCCTTGGACAACAAGCCCAACGCTGCCGCCGCCCACGCCAGCAATAAACTGACGCGCCATTGACGACTGTTTTGCATCGCCAAAACCGCGTCTGCTGCAAACGCAATGGTGGCCGTAATCAGGCCGGCGACCAGCATGTCATGGTTGGCATATTGCGCACCGCCGTAAAACACCGGGCAAGTGGCCAGAATTACCAGCGTCCAGCGTGCGCTGGTAGCGGAAAGCCAGCGCCGGGTCAGCACATAAATGGCGGTCGCTGCGACGCAGGCACCAAATAAAGGCGCAAACCGCGCCGCCCAGTCTGCAGCGCCAAAGACCTGTAGCGAAGCTGCGGTCAACCAGTAAAACAGCGGCGGCTTGTGAAAGTAAGGCAGGCCATTCAAGGTCGGTGTCAGCCATTGATCCGTGCGCAGCATTTCCCAGGCCACGCCAACATAACGACCCTCGTCTGGCAAAGCCAGCGTGCGCAAGCCAATCGTGCCCAGCAGCCAGGCCAGCATCAGCAAAGCGGTGAGCTTGATTTCATGGCCAACAAATAATTGGCGTAACCAGTGCGGAATCAGGGAATACTTGCTTGCTTGCGGCATCGTGGGCGGTTTGGTTAAATCGGTGTTGAATGGGCCATGAACGGAAAAAAGCGCGAGCAGATTATATAGTGAGCCGTCGGTGGTTTTTTCAGCTTTCGCTTTGATTGCTGAATTTTTAAATAGTGAAAAGATAAGTTTTGGTGTTTGTTTGAAAATTAAACGAAGTTTGTTGAATACGAAAAATCTGCTAAAACCAATTTCGCCGACAATCTCCCCCTTCCAAAAAAGCAAAGTGCCAGATTCGGGGCACTAGCTGAAAATGCGGCTGTCAACTTCAGGCGATCAATTCAACCATTTCATGTCATCCCAAACAGAATTAAGCGCCTTGCTCCAGCAATGGCTAGGCCGCAGCGAAACCCACAGCGACACGATTGCTCCGCGGATTGCCAATGCCTTTGCGGCCACGTTAAATTTGCCGCAAGATTTTACTGAGGGCAGTGCCTTGCCGCCGCTGTGGCACTGGCTGTATTTCTGGACCGTCTGTCAGCAACAGCAAGTCGGTGCCGATGGCCACCCACAGCGTGGCGGCTTCTTGCCGCCGGTGCCGCTGCCACGACGTATGTGGGCAGGCGGGCGCTTGCGCTTCGATGCGCCGCTGCCAATGGGTGCCCAAGCCAGCCGCACCTCGCGCATACTGGACGTGAATGTCAAACAAGGCAAAAGCGGACCGCTGGCGTTTGTGACGGTGGCGCATGAACTGCGGGTTGCGCAGCAGCTGGCCATCTATGAAGAACATGACATCGTCTATCGCGACCATCCTTTGCCCGGTGCAGCGGCAGCAGCACCCGCCATGGCGCCTACAACGGCCAGCTGGTCGAAAACCATGGTTCCCGATCCGGTGCTGCTGTTTCGCTATTCAGCGCTGACCTTCAATGGCCACCGCATACACTACGACCGCCGCTATGTCACCGAAGTGGAGGGCTATCCGGGTCTGATCGTCCATGGCCCGCTGATTGCCACGCTCTTGCTTGAACTGGTGCGCGAGCAGATGCCGCAGGCGCAGGTCGCCGCCTTTTCATTTCGCGCAGTTGGCCCCTTGTTTGATAGCGAGCCCTTCAGTATTCATGGCGAGCCGGATGCCGACGGCCGCACCATCAAGCTATGGGCGGCGAATGCGCGTGGTGAACTGGCGATGCAGGCCACGGCCAGCTTAGGCCTAAGCTAATTGTGTAATCAGAAAAAAATGAACAAGGAATCCGCATGCGCCCCTTAGACGGCATTACCGTTGTCACCCTTGAACACGCGATCGCCGCGCCTTTCTGCACTCGTCAGCTCGCTGATCTCGGCGCACGGGTGATCAAGGTCGAACGTCCTGGCGTGGGGGATTTTGCCCGTGCTTATGATGACAGGGTCAAAGGTATGGCTTCGCATTTTGTCTGGACCAATCGTTCCAAGGAAAGCCTGACCCTCGATGTCAAGCATGACGAGGCCGCGCAGATTCTGGACAAGCTGCTGGCAAAGGCCGACGTGCTTGTGCAAAACCTGGCCCCCGGCGCGGCAGCGCGGCTGGGTTTGTCGTTTGAGGCTTTGCATGAAAAATATCCGGCGCTGATTGTCTGTGATATTTCCGGCTACGGCGCCGATGGCCCTTATCGTGACAAGAAGGCCTATGACTTGCTCATACAAAGCGAAGCCGGCTTTTTGTCCGTGACCGGCAGCGCCGACGAGCCGGCCAAGGCCGGTTGCTCGGTGGCCGATATTGCCGCGGGCATGTATGCGTACTCCAATATTCTGGCCGCGCTTATTCAACGTGGCCGCACCGGTCAGGGCGCGCATATTGATGTCTCCATGCTCGAGAGCATGGTGGAATGGATGAACTTCCCCCTCTATTACGCCTTTGACGGCGCCGCACCGCCGATGCGCGCCGGGGCTGCGCACGCCACCATTTACCCTTACGGGCCGTTTCCGGCAGGGGACGGTAAAACCGTGATGCTGGGTTTGCAAAACGAGCGAGAGTGGGTCGCTTTTTGTGAGCAGGTTTTGCTGCAACCAGCATTGGCCACGGACCCGCGTTTTCATTCCAACACCCTGCGCACGCAAGCCCGCGCAGAATTGTTTGCCATGATCACAGAGGTGTTCTCAACCATGACGGCGGCCGACGTGATTGCACGACTGGAGCAGGCGCAAATAGCCAACGCCCAGCTCAATACCATGCACGACTTGTGGCAGCATGCGCAATTGCGCGCGCGCCAGCGCTGGACCGAAGTGGCCTCGCCGGTCGGACCACTCCCTGCGCTGTTGCCGCCCGGTGTACCGAATACCTGGACCGCGCGCATGGACCCGATTCCTGCGCTGGGTGAACATACCGATGCCATTTTGGCGGAGCTGGGTTACGACACGGCTGCACTGGCGGTGCTGCATGCGACTAAGGCGATTTGAATGACCATGACTGCTGCGGTTTCCTATTTGTTCGTGCCGGGTAACCGACCCGAACGTTTTGACAAAGCCTGCGCTGCCGGCGCCGATGTCGTCATCATCGACCTCGAAGATGCGGTGCCGCCAGAAGAAAAAGACGCGGCCCGCGCAGCGATTGCAAACTGGCTGGACAAGTCAAAGCCGGTTGCATTACGCATCAATAGCGCGGACTCTAGCTGGTTTGAAGCAGACCTGGCCTTGTGTGCACACGCTGGCGTATCGGCAGTGGTGCTGCCGAAAGCGGCCACTGTGGAAGAGCTGGCACGGGTGCGTGCTGCGGGCGCGAAGTCCTTGCTGCCCCTGATTGAAAGCGCCGCCGGTTTTGCCAATGCGGCTGCCTTGGCCAGTGCCCCTGCTGTAACGAGGCTGCTGTTTGGCAGTATTGATTTTTGTGTCGACCTTGGCATCGAGGCAGAAGATCGCGAGCTGGATTTTTTTCGCTCGCAACTGGTGCTGGTATCCAGGCTGGCCGGCATTGCATCGCCAGTCGATGGTGTCACCACCGCCATTGAAGACGCTAGTCTGTTGCACAGTGAAAGCCTGCGCGGCAAGCGCTTCGGTTTTGGTGGCAAATTGTGCATTCACCCCAAACAGCTTGCCGGTGTGCACGCGGCTTATCTGCCGCAGGCCGAGGAAGTCAGCTGGGCGCAGCGTGTGCTGGCCGCTGCCGATGCGGCTAAGGGTGCCGCAGTTGCGGTCGATGGCAAGATGGTGGACCGGCCCGTGATCATGAAGGCCGAGCGCATCATGCAGCAAGCATCGCGCCCGGCCCGCTGATTTACACCGTTGTAGACAGCGGCTGGTTCAGATCCAGCCCGAGCTGGTTTGCAATCTCACGCAGTTCTGCCGGTGTTTTTTGGCCGGCAAATTTTTCGACCAGCGCCGTGTAGGCAATCCATTTGGCATCCACTTCAAAGAAGTCGCGCAAATTGGCCCGTGTATCGCTGCGGCCAAAGCCGTCGGTACCCAGCGTGACATACGGCGCAGTAATGAAGGCACGCACACTCTCCGGTACTGCGCGCACATAATCTGACACGGCAATCACTGGCGCATCACTGCCTTGCAGTTGCTGCGTGACCCAGGGCAGTGGTGCATCAATTTGTAAACGCTGCGCACGTTCAGCCGCAATGCCGTCGCGTGCCAGCTCAGAAAAACTGGTGACGCTCCAGACTTCGGCCTGGATGGCGAAATTGTCTTTGAGCAGAGCCGCTGCTGCCGTGGCTTCTTTCAGTATCGGGCCGGCTGCCAAGAGGCGCACATCGGCAGTTTCATTGCCTTCAACCGGCAACACACAATGCATGCCGCGCAGGATGCCTTCGGCAGAATCCGCCGGCATGCTTGGCTGGGCTTCGTTTTCATTGGTGACGGTGATGTAATAAAACACGTCTTCATTTTTTTCCAGCATGCGCTGCATGCCGTCTTGCACGATCACGGCCAGCTCATACGCATAAGCCGGGTCGTAGGAGACGCAATTCGGAATCGAGGCCGACATCAGATGGCTGCTGCCATCCTGATGCTGCAAGCCTTCGCCGCCCAGCGTGGTGCGCCCGGATGTGGCGCCGATCAGAAAGCCGCGGGCGCGCTGGTCAGCAGCGGCCCAGATCAGATCGCCAACGCGCTGAAAGCCGAACATGGAGTAGTAAATATAAAACGGCAGCATCGGCAAGCCATGCACCGAATAACTGGTGGCCGCGGCTGTCCACGAAGACAGCGCACCGGCTTCGGTAATGCCTTCTTCGAGAATCTGCCCATCCTTAGCTTCGCGATAGGTGAGGATGGAGCCGATATCTTCGGGCTCGTATAACTGGCCCTGAGCCGAGTAGATGCCGATCTGACGAAACAGGTTGGCCATGCCGAAGGTGCGGGCTTCGTCAGCCACAATAGGCACGACATACTTGCCCAGTGTCGGGTCTTTGAGCAAGTTGCCCATCATGCGCACCAGCGCCATGGTGGAGGACATTTCCTTGCCGTCGGCTTCGAGGGCAAACTGCGCGGTGCTGGCCAGTGCCGGTACCGCCAGCGGGGTGCGCGGGTCAATCCGGCGTGGCACGAAGCCACCTAATGCAGCGCGACGCGCCTGCAGATGCTGCATCGCCGGACTGTCGTCGGCGGGTTTGTAAAATTCAAGATGCTCGACCTGATCATCGCTCAACGGCAAATGAAAACGGTCACGGAATTCGATCAGGTCTTGCCGTTCCAGTTTTTTCTGCTGGTGGGTGGTCATCTTGCCCTGACCGGCGGTGCCCATGCCAAAGCCTTTTTTGGTTTGCGCCAGAATCACGGTCGGTGCGCCGCTGTGATTGCTGGCAGCATGGTAGGCCGCATAAATTTTGCGCATGTCATGGCCGCCGCGTTTTAAACGATCAATTTCGTCGTCGGTCAGTGTGGCGCCGATGGCTTGCATGCCGGGGCTTTGTCCGAAAAAATGCTCGCGGTTGAACGGGCCGTCATTGGCGGCAAAGGTTTGCAATTGTCCGTCGACGGTACGGTTCAGCGCATCGACCAGTTCGCCATTGGCGTCGCGGGCAAACAGCGGGTCCCAGTCCGAGCCCCACAAGAGTTTGATCACGTTCCAGCCGGCGCCGGCAAACAGGGTTTCAAGTTCGTCGACGATATGGCCATTGCCGCGCACCGGGCCATCGAGCCTTTGCAAATTGCAGTTGATGACGAAGACCAGATTGTCGAGTTTTTCGCGCGAGGCCAGAGACAGCGCAGCCAGTGATTCTGGTTCATCCATCTCGCCGTCGCCAAATACACCCCAGACTTTGCGTTCTTGCACCTGCTGCAAATTGCGGTGCTCCAGATAGCGCATGAAGCGCGCCTGATAAATCGCCGAAATTGGCCCTATGCCCATGGAGCCGGTCGGGAATTGCCAGAAGTTTGGCATCAGCCACGGATGCGGATACGAAGACAAGCCTTGCACACCCTGTTTTTTGGCGCTCAGTTCCTGTCGGTAGTAGCCGAGGTTTTCAGCATTCAGCGTGCCTTCAAGATAAGCGCGTGCATACAGGCCGGGTGCGGAGTGCGGCTGAAAATAAATCAGGTCGCCGCCAAACTCGCTGGTGCGGGCGCGGAAAAAATGATTGAAGCCGACTTCAAATAAATCGGCTGCCGACGCATAGCTGGCGATATGGCCGCCGAGTTCGCCATAGGCGCGGTTGGCGCGCACCACCATGGCCAGCGCGTTCCAGCGCATGATGCCCGAGAGGCTTTCTTCCAGAGCCAGCGCGTCCGAGCCGCCGGGGTAAGTGGGCTCGTCTGCTGGCCGTATGGTGTTGACGTAAGGCGTGTTGCGTGCGTCGCGCCATTTCAAACCTGCTTGCTGGGCTGCTGCCGAGAGTTGCGAGAGCAGAAAACGGGCGCGTTCCGGTCCGGCCGAATCCAACACAGATTGGAGAGCGGCGAGCCATTCGCCGGTTTCTTCGGTATCGATATCAAATTGCTGGAAAACGGGTTCGGGTGCGTTCATGACGGTCGTGCTTTCACAAAAAATGGGTGCGGCGTTTGATGGCGCTAAGTTACGCTGTTTTGCTCAGAATTTGCTACCGAAAAACTTCATTGGACGGTTGATATTCAGTATAAAATTTTGCCAATCATAAAATTAACGGATTTTAATCATGGAAAAACTCGATAAAACAGATTTAAAGATACTGCGCCAGTTGCAAGAAGACGCCAGCCTCAGCAATGTGGAGCTGGCGGCCAAGGTCAGCCTGTCGGCTTCGCCTACCTTGGCGCGGGTGAAAAATCTCGAAGCCGAAGGCGTTATTCATCGCTATGTCGCGCTGGTCGATCCGCATGTGCTCGGTCTGAAGGTCAATGTCTTTGTGCGCATTTCGCTGGAAAAGCAGGAGTCCGGCGCGCTTGAGCGTTTCGAGCAGGCAGTCAGTGATTTTGATGAAGTGATGGAGGTGTATCTGATGACCGGCGATGAAGATTATTTATTGCGCATCGTAGTGGCCGACATTCAGGCCCTGGAGCGTTTTATTCTTGACCATTTGTCGCGGATACCGGGGATCAAAAATATTAAATCCAGTTTTGCGCTCAAGCAGGTCAAGTACAAGACAGCATTGCCGATTGCCGCAAGCTTGCGCTGAAACAGTGCCATGCAAACAACGTGCGATGTTGATGGAAACCGTTGTTCGTCCTCAAGCTAGCCATAGCGCAGCTTGGCAGAATTTGCTTGCATCCAAACCATCAGATGAGGACAACATGGAACATCAGAACGTGCAATCAGCGCAACGCTATGACCCTGACCAATTACTGGCTTCCCTGATCGGCAAGCTCAAGTTGAAAAACGATGCGGCCTTGTCGCGGGCACTGGAAGTGTCGCCGCCGGTGATCAGCAAAATCCGGCATCGCCGGCTTCCCGTCACCGCTTCTTTGCTGATCCGCATGCATGAAGTCAGTGACTTGTCGATTGGTGAACTGCGCGGCCTGATGGGCGACCGGCGCGGTAAATTCAGGATCAGCGACAAGCACTTCAAGCCTAAACCAGGAGCCGGCATGGCCATGCGTTAAGGGGTTTGCTCAGTGTGTTTTTAGCAGGCAAAAATAGCAGCGACCGGTTGGTCGCTGCTTGAGCCTGTCAGTGATTTTCTGCTTGCCTGACGTATCAAGGTATCAAGCAAACGCGCAAGGTTTTCAGGCATGTGAAATATTGTGTAGCACCAGGTTGCCATTGGAAATGAGCGTGTCCATATCGAGGTTTTGTCCAACGATTTTCAACACCGTTGTTTCACTGCCAGCTGCGCCGCAAGTCAGGTCATAGTAAGTCTGGCCTTCAGCGAGATAGGGGTTGTTGGCGTCAGCAGTGTGCTCAACAAGCTGCACTGGCTTGTTAATGTCGAGATTAAAATATATTTCGTCTCCGCCATTTGCCAATGAACGGGTGTCAAAATCCATGACCCAGTTTTCTCCACTTGTGCTTCCATTCGCATTGAAATAATCTGTGCCTTGTCCGCCCCAGACGACATTTTTATCTCCGGCATTGAAATAAAAGTTGTCATCGCCGGCATTGCCATGCATCTCTGAGACACCGTAGTCCATGGAAAAACTGTCATTGCCAGATCCGCCAAATCCTATCTGCATGACAGCACCAGCCTCACTGTCAAAATCATTGTTGTCGCCATTGCCGCCAAATGAAACCAGCTTTTCTCCTGCCTGGGCAATGAAATTGTCCGTGCCTTCGCCAAAGGCAATATCATTTCCGCTGCCAAGCTTATAGGTGTCAGTACCAGCACTACCGAATGCACGATCGTTGCCACCAAGGCTAGTGATTAAACCCGATCCGGTAGTAATCCCAACATGGCTTACCTCATCGGTGCCAAACAAATTGATGCTGACATTGGTGCTGGTGGTGGCGCCATGACTATCCGTCATCGTCAGGGTGAAATTTTGCACCTGACTGGCTGCGCTCGCATTCGCTGTCAGCGGATCAAGCTGGCTATCGTTGACCTGAAAAGTCCATTGGACCATCTTGCCGCCGCCGGGTGCATCAACCACAGAGGCGACCAGGCTGCCCATGTTTGCTGCGTTATGTGAGTCAGCCGCGACGTTGACGGTGATGGCGGCAGTCGCGTCAGAGTCACTGATGGCGAATGTACCGCTGCGGCTATGCGTGAAGTCAGGGTCGTTGTTGTTGTAAGGATTACTGTCGGTATCGAAGGATGCAGGCAGTTGATGAAAGAGGTTGATGAGTTCGGTGACGTTGGCATGAAAGCCACCAGCACCCACGGTGAGGCTGCCTTGTTCATCCGCCCCATGAACCGTAAACGTCAGATCCTTGCCGGTGCCATCAACAGACGTGACATGGAAGCTTTCTTGGCGGACGTCGCTGCCGGTCATGCTTTGGATACTGGCGTTATCCACCTGATATTGGTAATGCCCGTTCTGGTCCACGCTGAATGTGCCATAGGTGCCGGATGTCGTTGTTGCCACAAACTTGGCTTCACCCTGATCGACGTCGCTGACGCCGAGCGACCCGGCAGCCAGCAGTTTGCCGTTACCGTCGACATTGCTGTCTTCGGTGACTTCATGATGCGCCGCAAGCGGATCGTCGGTAATCGTCGCAGCATCGTTGACGCCGTGAATGGTAAAACTGACGGTCTTGGCAGTGCCATCAAGGCTGTGCAATGTGAAGCTGTCGACCTTGGTCGCATTGGCCCCCAAATATTGGACATCAGCGTTGGCCACCGAATAGCTGTAAGCGCCAGTCGCGGTGCCGGTATAAGGCCCGGGGTTGGTCAGGCTCAGATGGCCGAAATTGCCAGCTGCAGAGTCGACAGCCGACAGCAGATAGGCTTGGCCGGCATCGTTGTCACTAACACCGATGCTCCCATTGATGCTGAGGGTGGTCGGGTTGCTGTCTTCGCTGACATTGCTGAGCGAGGGCGAGGAGATGACAGCGTCCTTGGAAAAGCCGGCGACGGTGACGGCCAGTTCAGTCTGTAGAACAATGCCGTTATTGGTAAATTTTTCGAAGTGACCATCGGCAGAGAGCCCGGTAAAAGTCCAGCCACTGCCGATGTCGACCGTACTGGTGCCATCGCCCCAGATGACCATCTTGTCGTTATCGGATACGCCTTTGATCGAGGCGGCGGTGAGGAAGACATGATGATTGCCACCGCCCCAGAGTTGTAGCTGTTCGATCCCGCAAACGATCTGGTTGTTGTTGCGCAGGTCCAGTGTCTGCCCATTGCCCAGAAAGCGCAGGGTATCGAAACCTGATCCGCCATCGATTAACCAGTCTGCCTGATCGTAGATCAGTACATCATTGCCAGAGCCGGCAAGCAGCGCGTCGCTGCCGCCACCGCCATCGAGCAGATCACCACCGGAGAGGCCAATCAGGATGTCCCGCCCGGCCGTGCCGGTCAGGGTGGTGCCTGTGTTGCTGGTATCGACTACGACGTTGATTAAGGCCATGGCAGCTCCCGAAAAAATAATGGAAGTCAGCGCATAAAAATGGCGCTGAACTGTATTCAGTGTAGGGAGCGGATGACTGTGTAGCCAATAGTGCAATTGCACTAGTTGTGATGATACGACTTGCGTGCGTGCGTGCGAGAGGCAGCGGCCGGCGTGACTATGCGTTCAGTATAATTTTTCGGAGAGCATGAAGGAAAACTGGCGATGAATCAGTTTACGATTTTGTTAGAAAAACGCTTCCACAACGTGATCCACAAAAATTAAAACGACTTGACCACCGCGCCGCTCGCTCTTGCCCGAGATATGGGTGGCGAGCGGCGCGGTAGACAAGTCTATCCGCGCCTCGAACACAAAACTTCAGAAAGTCCCCGTGAAGTTCCCATTCGCAATGAGGTGGTTCAGATCCAGTCCTTCACCAACAATTTTCAATAAGGTTCTTTCGTTGCCCGGCGCGCCATAGTTCAGGTCATAGAAAGTTTCGCCTTCGGCCAGGAAGGGATTGTTGGCATCGGTCGTGTGCTGAACCAGGTGCAGTAAATTGTGATCCAGACTATTAAATAAACTAATGACGTCGCCGCCGCTTGCCGGTGCGCTGGTATCAAAATTAAACAGCCAGTTCTCTGCTAAGGTTTGAAAAAGATTGATCGTGTCTGTGCCCTGCCCACACCAGACGTAATTTTTTTCACCGCCACGGTAATCAAAACGGTCACCGCCGCCATTGCCATATATCTCAGTGATGCCACCATTCAGACTCGCGCCGTCAGAGCTATTACTTCCGCCAAATGCGATAAAGTGTTGAGTCGTAGTTGATTCCAGAAAAGTATTGTTGCCGTTACCACCGAATGCGACCAGACTTTCTCCTGCCTGCGCAATAAAAGAGTCTCCACCATTGCCATAGGCAATATCATTTCCGCTTCCAAGCCTATAGGTGTCACTGCCAGCACTACCAAATGCACGTTCATTGCCTGCGGTGCCGGATATGGTTCCCGATCCGTTTATGTCCGGCCCATAGCTGATCTCGTCGTTGCCAAACAGTTTGATGCTGACATTGGTATTGGTGGTGTGGCCATGATTGTCAGCAATCGTCAGTGTGAAATTTTGCACCTGACTGGCTGCGCCCGCATTCGCTGCCAGCGGATCAAGCTGGCTATCATTAACCTGAAAAGTCCATTGGACCATCTTGCCACCGCCGGGCGCATCCACCACAGAGGCGACCAGGCTACCCATTGCGTTGTTTCCAGAATCAGCAGCGACGGTGACGGCATTGATGGTGGCAGTGGGGTCGGAGTCGCTCAGGGCGAATTTACCGCTGCGGATGTGGGTATAGTCAGGATCATTTTCGCTGGCTACAGCGCTCCCATGAAAGAGGTTGATGAACTCGGTGACGTTGGCATGAAAGCCACCGGCACCCACGGTGAGGCTGGCTGGCTCATCAACACCGTGAATCGTAAATGTGAGGTCTTTGCCGGTGCCGTCAACGGACGTGACATGGAAGCTGTCGGTCAAGTTGGCGCCAGTGTTCAAGCCCTGAATGATGGGGTTTGCGTTGCTGGCCACATAGGTAAAATGCCCGTCCTGGTCAATGTTAAATGTGCCGTAAGTGCCAGCCGATGTTACGGCCACACTATGGTTCTCGCCCTGATCAACGTCGCTGATGGTGAGCGTGCCAGTGGCCACCAAGTTGCCATTGCTATCGACATTGCTGTCTTCAGTGACTTGATAATGTGCCCCATTCGGATCATCGGTAATCGTTGCGGCATCGTTGGCGCCGTGAATGGTAAACGCGATATCCTTGCCGGTGCCGTCAACAGACGTGACATGAAAACTTTCGCTGCGGGTGTCGCTGCTGGTTAAGGTTTGAACGCTGGCGTTATCCACCAGATATTGGTATTGCCCATTCTGGTCCACACTGAATGCGCCATAGGTGCCGGACGTAGTCGTTGCCACAAACTTGGCTTCACCCTGATCCACGTCGCTGACTGCGAGCGTACCGGCAGCCACCAGTTTGCCGTTACCGTCGACATTGCTGTCTTCAGTGACGTCATGATGCGCCGCATTCGGGTCATCGGTAATCGTCGCGGCATCGTTGACGCCGTGAATGGTAAAGCTGACGGTCTTGGCGGTGCCATCAAGGCTGTGCACCGTGAAGCTGTCGACCTTGGTCGCATTGGCCCCCAAATATTGGACATCAGCGTTGGCCACCGAATAGCTGTAAGCGCCAGTCGCGGTGCC